>JAADEJ010000055.1 GCA_013153475.1 Campylobacterota bacterium | reverse complement strand
CCCCTGCTCTGGACCAAAGAGTATTTTGCCGAGTTGGTTGCGAGACTAAATTCCGATGCCGTTGTTACCACCTACTCCAGCGCCACGCCGGTGCGCATGGGGATGGTGGAAAACGGTCTGTTTGTCTATGAGCCGCCCGAAGGCGGGGTGCGCAGCGGCACGATCGCGTCGTTAAGGGACGATCTGCCCCTCAAGCCTATTGATATGGCGCTGAAAAAGCTGCGCAATCCCCAGGCCGCGCCACTGTTTGATAAAGCGTTTGGAAGATGATGAAACCGCCCGGCGGGTATCCTCTTTTTTGGGGGATGTTACTGTTGGGTTACGCCACGTTGTTGGCGGCTTTTGGCCTCTTTTGGTGGGTCGGTGCCATCAGCGGTTGGGATTACTCGGGCGATGCGGCGGGCGGTTTGTTGTTGGTGTACGGCATTTACGGGTTTATTCCCCATCTGGCGATGGGGTTGATCGCCCTCATAGGCGTCAGTATGGGGGCTTTGACCTACCGCCGGCGTTTGGGTCCTTTGGGGATGGCGGCGGTGGGGTTTTACTTTGCGGGCGTAGCGGTATTGCTCTATGCGCTTTTTGCGCCAAACGGCGGTTTTAAGGCGGTCTATTGGGCCAGAAAGAGGCAAGCGCCCGACTACTACCCCTCGTTACACAGGGCATTCAGGGAGGCCGATCGGCTGGGGGTTTTACCCGCCGCGAAGCTCTACCGTCAAAATCTCGATACCCATCCCTTGCTTCGCGCGTTCGCATCGGTCTGTATCGAGAAAGGGGTAGAGGCCCACGGCGCAAACTGGCGTGAAGCCTACCGCCTTCGGGCCCTCCTGCGCCGTGCCGGCGTGACGACGTTGACGGAGGCCGAAAGGGCCGAGGCGAGAGAGTGGCGTTACGATCCCGGCGACGAAGATTATGAAAAGACGGCCAAAGCCATTATAAAGCGCCATCCCCGGTGGTGCGACAAAGAGCCCGATAACGCGTTGCGCGAGGATCTATTGATGGGCTTGAACGATCGGGCGGCCCTTGATCGGTGGCGTTTTCGGCTTGCCGGAAAGAGCGTCGATCTTTGGCCGCTTTCTCAAACGACCGTGGCGGTAGCCGACCAAAATCGGGGACTGGAGCTGTGGCGTCGCCGAGGCGGGCGATGGGTTTATGACAAAACGTTGTGGGCCATGGAAGCGTTTCGGGTGATCGGGGTGGGCGATCGGATCATAACCGCCGGTCGGCCCGAGATCGGCCGGAGGCGGCGGCTCTATGTGGGGCGGTTTGAGAAGGGGCGATGGATTAAGGAACAGGCGGTTCCTTTTGCCGTAGAGGAGTTAAAGGATTGGCAGGCGCAAGATGGGTATTTGTATATGGCGTGCGGTTACGGCGGATTGCGCGCGGCCGATTTACGGGACGGGAAGATCGAAAAGATGCCCGTCATCGGCTGGTTGCGCAACAACTACGCCAGGGATCTGCGAATTGTGGGAGATCATGTACGGGTCGCCACGCGAAAGGGTTTGGTAGAATGTGACAAGAAGCCAAGTCAAGTGGTATGCCGGCCGCCCCGCCCGCCCAAAGGGGTGATGGCCCTGGCGTCATGCGGCGGCGTTTGGCACGCCGTGGCGCGGCAAGGCAAAAGGATCGCCCTTTTGAAAGCCTCCGAAAACCGTTGGATGAGAGCGGGATATGTGGGCAACTTGGGCCATATCCAAAGCATCAGCGCCGCGGCGCCCCAGAACCTGACGACAGATAAGGGGCGCTTGTGGTTACCCGCAAAAAAGGAGGTGCGGGTCTACGGTTGCGGTTGGCGTTATTTAAAAAGTTACCCCGTTGGAAGCGTATGGCGATTGCGCTTTTTACCCGACGGCACGCCGTTGGCCGCCGTCGGTGAGCGGGGTATTGTGCAGGTAAAGGAGTAGAAAATGGACGGATCGCAACTGATCGCTTACGCCAAAGAGGCCATTGGCGCCGAATTTGGGCTGAATCCGCCCGTCGATACCGAGGCGCTTAAAGCCGAAGATCCCGAACTGGCCAAAGAGCGGGCCACCTTCGTGACACTGACGCTGGGGGGCAGGCTAAGAGGATGCATCGGCTCCATCGTGCCCCATCGGCCGCTCATTGACGATCTGGTGGCCAACGCCAGGGCGGCGGCCTTTTCGGACCCCAGGTTCGCCCCTTTGTCGGTCGAGGAGTTTGAAAAGACGGCGGTGGAGGTGTCGCTTTTGAGTGTGCCCCATCCGCTTGCCTATAGGGACGAGGCGGATTTGAGAGATAAAATCGTACCCGGCGAAGACGGGGTGATCCTGCGTCTTGGCGGCAGTCAGGCCACCTTTTTGCCCCAGGTGTGGGAGGAGCTTAACGATTTTGATCTCTTCTTCGGCCATCTTTGTCTCAAGGCCGGCCTGCCCGCCGATTGCCTCAAAGCCCATCCCGATATCTGGGTTTACCGGGTGCAAAAATTCAAAGAGGCTTAGGAGAGGCGGGCTTTCTCTTCGCTTTTCATCAGCCACACGAAGACCTCCGCCACCGCCTGGAAGAGCTGGGGGTCGATGGTGGTGTCGACCTTCTGTTTTAAAAGGGCGTCGGCCAGGGCCTCGTTTTGAAAGAGCGGCACGTCGTAGGCTTTGGCTTTCTCAATGATTTTCAACGCGATCTCCCCTTTGCCTGAGGCCACGATTTTGGGTGCGCGGTCTTCATGCATACGGTATTTCAGCGCCGCCGCTTTGGGGGTCAGCATAGGCGCTCCCCGCTAAAAATAGCCAGCCAGCGGGTGCCGGGTAGCGTCTGGACGACCCGGTGGGGCGTATGGGCGGGAATGAGTAGAAAATCTCCCGGGCTCAACGAGACGCTGCGGCCGTCCATCCAGAGGGTCGCGCCCCCCTCTATGAGCAAAACGGCCTCATCCTCCTCCTGGTCGTACAAAACCGGCTCCGGGGTGTCGGAGCTGACAATCAGTTCGATGCGACACGTTTGGGAGCCCAGGAGTTTTTTGAACGTCTCCCCCGTTTCGGGTACGGGGAGCTCGTCAAACAGGTTGACAAGCATCAAAAAGCCTCGATGGGAAGGTAAACGGGCCCGTCGGGGGTCAAACGGCTCTCGATCAGGTAGATGGTCGATTCGATCTGTCCCAGTTCCAACCCTTTGAGATCGGCAAGGGCTTCCCGCCATCCGTCGGCTTTGATTTTGTCGATGCGGGCCAGGGTGACATGGGGTCTGAAGCGCTCGTCGGGTTTGAGACCCAGCAGTATCGCAATCTTTTCGTGGAGGATTTTGGGGATCGTTTCCGTGGGGGCGACATGGAGAATCCGGGGATTGTCCCGATCGAAAAGATCGACGGTGTGCAGGGGAAGGGGAAGCCGGGGAATCATGTCAAGCTCCCTGAGGCGGTCGATAAAAGGGGCCGGAGAGGGGTGTTCGCCCAGGAAATACCAGGTCAGGTGAAAATTGCGCGGCGGTGTGGGGCGCATATCGAAATAGGGTGAAAAGTGTTCCACGATTTTCGCGGCGTCGGGGACGGCGGCGAAACTACCGAGAAAAAGTCGCATAAAACCTCCTTTCTTTGTTGTCAGTAAAGTGCCTCTATCTTTTCGATCTCTTCCCATGAGGGTCGCCGCGTGGATGCGGAGGCCTGGAGAATTCTCGCCACGTATCGGGCGAACAGGTCGGTCTCGATATTGACCCGTCGCCCCACGCGGTATTCCCCGAAGAGGGTGTGGCGCATGGTGTGGGGAATGAGTGTGAGAAAAAACCCCTCCTGATCCACCCGGTTGACCGTCAGGCTCACGCCGTCGACGGTGACGGAGCCTTTGGGGATGAGGTAGGGAAGATAGGGCTGCGCGAGGGTGATATAAAACTCGGTGCCGTTCGTGAGCCGCGTAATCGTCTTGACGGTACCGACGGTATCGATATGCCCCTGTACCACGTGCCCCTCGAAACGGTCGCCCATCTGCATAGCCGGTTCGATATGAACGCGTCCCCTGAGGTTTTCCGTTGCGATGACGGCCCGTGTTTCGTCGGCCAGCTCCACGCTGAAACGTCCTTCCCCTCTCTCCACGACGGTCAGGCAGGCGCCGTTGACGGCGATGGAGTCGCCGATTTTGGGACGGTATTGGGCTTTGAGGGTCAGGATGTTGTTGGCGAAGGAGAGCACGTCGGCCATCTCCCTGATCAATCCGGTAAACATCGTTGCTCCTATTTCAGGTATTGGACAAACTGATCATGCAGTTCCTCTTTGGAGAGGGTTTTGGGAATGATTGCCGCGATATTGTGCTGTTTGGCCTTGAGCAGCAGGGTACGATTGATCTTTTTGGCAAAAAACGCCACCTCCGCTTCCGGCAGCCGCTCCTTGATCATCCGCAAAAGGTGATCGACATCCATGCCGCGTATTTCGGGGTTGACAATGACGATATCGAAACGGCCCGATTTGAGGTCGATGGCGGCCTGCTCGGGACGCGCGGCCAGAATGACGCTGATATCCCGGTCGATTTCGTGGATGACCTGCCTGATGAGCGAGAGAAAGTCGTTGTCGTCGTCAAGGCAGAGAATGCGGTAGCGGCTTTTGGCCTCCAGGTATTTGAGCAGATCCAGCAGTTGGCGGTTTTCTTCGTTGAGTTTGGAAGTGTCGAGGGTTTTGATGTAGTACTTCAGGTAGGTGATGGAGCTGAACTCGTCGGTAATGCCCGCTTCGAAAAAGAAACGCTGAATCGCTTCGGATCGGTTGGCCATCTCCCACATCATCGCGTCGAAACGATACGCCAGAACATCCATCGCCTTTCTCAGCAGCGCTTCGTGGGTTTCGACGAACTCGGTGAAGAGTTTTTTGAACCGGTCGTAATGGGCTTTGTAGAAACTGTCGAGCAGTTCGGCATAGAGTCGGTTCTCCTCGGTCAGTTTTCCCACTTCGTGAATGGCGTCGACCAGGGCCCGTTTGAGAATCTTGATCTCGTTGGTCAGGTAGAGGGCTTCGTCGCTTTGGGGTTTGAGTTTCTTGAGCCGTTCGCCCTTCTCTTTGACATCGTTTTCATGACGGGAGATGGTGTCGGTCAGGGCCGCGATGCGGTTTTTGTTGATCTCGATTTTGGCGCGGAGCTCCTTGTAGCGGCGCTGCCGGTTCAAAAAGACCTGTTCGTAGGCTTTGGAGAGGTAGGTGGTTCGCTTTTTGAACTGACGGTAAATTTCATAGGCGTCCGTCAGTTGCCTGCGGATTTCGGTCAGCGACACGTTTTCGAAACGGTGGTCGATTTCGGTGAGATTGTTGTAGGCGGTTTCAAGAAAGCGGCGCATCTTCAGAAAGTCGAGGCGCCGGGTCTCGTTCAGGAGGGCGCGGTCCGCGTCGATCTTTTTGAGAATGTCGTCGAAATGGAGCTGGATCGTGGTTTCGATATCCACCTCCGGTTCATGCGCCTCCTCGGTAGGGGTCTCCTCGTCCGTCGCAGTGGCGGGCGGTGTGGTGCGTTCCTTTGTGTCTTGCGGATTTTCGGCGGGTCGGGAATCGGCGGAGGCGCTTTCCCCCTCGGCCGGCGTGACGTGTCGGGCGTGGATGGTGTCGGGCGTGAAGCGGATGGGAAGACCGACGGTGGGCATGGTGTCGTAATCGTCCCAGTCGTCCACCGTAAAGTTGAACTTCTTCTTCTGGGGCGTGATGATCTTGCCAAGACCCGTTTCGCTGGAGTAGACGACAATTTTCCCTTCCACGTTCCTACCTGCGTTATAAGTTGACAATATCATATCTTTTTTAAACTCAAAAAGCTATAATCCGGGATTATCCTGGAACGGAAACCGAAGGAAAGAGTGAACGTATGAAGTACGACGTTATCGTTATCGGGGGCGGCCACGCGGGAATCGAGGCGGCGCTGGCGCCGGCGCGGATGGGGCTGAAAACCCTGATGATCACCATTCTGGCCGAGCAGATCGGCGCGGCGAGCTGCAACCCGGCCATCGGCGGGCTGGCCAAGGGGCATCTGGTCAAAGAGGTGGACGCCCTGGGGGGCGAGATGGGCCTTTTGACCGACAAAGCCGGCATACAGTTTCGCGTGCTCAACGAGACCAAAGGGCCGGCGGTACGGGGAAGCCGGGCGCAGATTGATATGGACCGCTACCGCATCGCCGCCCGGACGGTCTGTTTAAATACCCCCAACCTGGATATCCGGCAGGATATGGTCAATCGTCTTATTGTCGAAAACGGCCGGGTGCGGGGCGTGGTGACCGACCTGGGCGAGCGTTTCGGGGCCGAGGCGGTCATTCTGGCCACCGGGACCTTTCTGGGTGGGGTGATTCATATCGGCGACGTTACCCGCGAGGCGGGGCGGGCCGGGGAGTTTGCCGCGACCGAGTTGGCCGAGGATCTCAAAGCCCTGGGCTTTCGGGTCGGCAGGCTCAAAACCGGTACCTGTGCCCGTATTGACGGCACATCCATCGACTTCTCCAAAATGGAGCCCCAGCCCGGTGACGAGCCGCCCAGGCCCTTTAGTTTCCGTACCGACCGCGCGACGTTCAACCCGAAACAACTGCCCTGCTATATCGCCTATACCAACGAGACGACCCACCGCATCATCGAGGGCAACTTCCACCGCGCGCCCCTGTTTAGCGGGCAGATCGAGGGGGTGGGGCCCCGCTATTGTCCCAGCATAGAAGACAAGATCAACCGTTTCAGGGACAAGGAGCGCCACCATATTTTTGTCGAGCCCCAGACCCTGGAGGCGACGGAGTACTATATTAACGGCATGAGCACCTCTTTGCCCACCGACGTGCAGGAGGCGATGATTCGGTCGGTGGAGGGGATGGAGAACGCCCGTATCGTGCGCTACGGCTACGCCATCGAGTACGATTATGTGGACCCCACGGAGCTCAAGCACACCCTGGAGACCAAAAAGATCGGCGGCCTCTACTTCGCCGGGCAGATCAACGGTACCACCGGTTATGAGGAGGCGGCGGCGCAGGGGTTGATGGCCGGCATCAACGCGGCGCTGGCCATTCGCGGCGAAGCCCCCTTTGTGCTGGGGCGTGACGAGGCCTATATCGGCGTCTTGATTGACGATCTGGTGACCAAAGGGACCCAGGAGCCCTACCGAATGTTTACCAGCCGGGCCGAATACCGGCTGATGCTCAGAGAAGATAACGCTGACGTGCGGCTGATGGCGTACGGCCACCGCCTGGGGCTGATTGACGAGGCGACATTTGAGAGGCTCAAAGAGAAGAGGCGCCTGATCGAGGAGGGGATCGCTTTGATGCAGACGCGTTTTTTGACCCCTTCCAAGGAGAACCTGGCCTTTTTGGAGAGGCTTGGACTGCAAAAGATTACCGACAAAACTCCGTTGAAGCTGATTGTGGGACGGGCCGATTTTACGATGGATAAGCTTGAGACGCTCCTGCCCGAGACGGCCGGGTGGCCCGATGAGGTCAAAGAGCAGTTGATGATTCACGCAAAATATGACAAATATATCCAAAAGCAGAAAGAGCAGATCGAGAAGATGCACGAGATGCTGGCGGTCAAGATTCCGGAGGATATGGATTTTTCGGTCATTTCCGGTCTGAGCAACGAGATCAAAGAGAAGCTTTCGCGGATCCGTCCGCCCACGCTGGACGCCGCCGGGCGTATCAGCGGCGTTACCCCCGCGGCGCTGGAAATACTGCACGTCTATATCAAAATGAGGGAGAAGAACCGCCGATGAGACTTTTTTACTATGTGCATACCGGCCACCGGGTGGGGCTGGACCGATTGCGCCGCAGCGCCCCGGTTATCAACGCCCTGGAAGCTATGGGGATGGAGGTGACACTGCTGACCAACGACTTTCGGGCCGGTGAGTACGCCAAAGAGCACTTTGGGGTACGTCGGTACGTGAGCGTGGATGTGGTGCGCAACATCGCCAACGTCACCACGCCCGCCGACGCCCTGATTTTCGACTCGGCCGAGGAGGGGCGCGAGATGCGGGAGGCGATGGCAGGCCATTTTCGCGCTTTCATCCGCTTCTCCGACACCCCGGGCGACAGGCCGGAAGAGGGCAGCGCGCTGATTAGCAGTGTGGAGAGCGCGGAGGATATTTTCAGGACGGCGGTGGTGGACCCGCGCTATTTCCGGCGTTTTGAGCACGGTGATGAGGTCTGCTGTTTCTACGGCGACGCCGATTATGAGAAGCGCTTTTTGGCGCTGAGCCGACAGTGCGGGGACGGCATGACGCTCTTGGAGGGTTACTACTTCTTTCCCGGCTATCTGGATGAGCTCTCTTTTGCCTTTGCCAAAACCCTCGAGAGTGAGGCGTATGACGAAGCGCTGACCCGGGCGGGTCGCTTCCTGACCTTCTCGTCCCAAAGCGCGCTGGAGGCCCTGGCGGCGGGTTCGAATCCGCTATTTCTTTATGAGACGAAAGATGAGGCAACAGCGAAACGGTTGTCGGCGTGGGGTGTACCGGGCGCGCGGATCGGTGATGAAAAGATGACAGAAACAGCCGTTTATACGGAAAATATGCTACGAATCGACGCAGCCGAGGCGACGGCCCGCTATATTAAAGATAAGATCAGGTAATTTTTATTGAACATTAACCTTTTTGGCCATATAATAAGCTGATTTAAAATCTCAAAAAAAGGATCAGCTATGGCAGACAACAGCCGACGCGACTTTATGGGTAAAGTCTTCGGCGGTTGGGCGGCCCTGGGTGGTCTTGGCGCGCTTTACGCGGCCAAGAAGACCTGGGATCCCCTTCCGAGTGTCAAAGCGGCCGGTTTTACGCGGGTGGATCTCTCCGCCGCTGAACCCAACGTGCTCAATGTGGAAAAATGGCGCGGTAAGCCTATCTTCATTCTGAAAAAAACCCCCGAAATGGTGGCCAAACAATCCAAGGAAGAGACGGCGCGCGACGTGATCGTGGGTAAAGATCATTTCCTGGTCTGTATCGGCCTGTGTACCCACCTGGGATGTATCCCCGCCTATCGTCCCGACAAGCACGACTTCAAATGCGCCTGTCACGGCGGCGAGTTCGATGCCAGCGGTATCAACACCCTTCCTCCCCCGCCGAGCCCGATGGTGATTCCCCCCTTCAAACTGGAAGGTACGACCATTGTTCTGGGTGAAGAGGGCCCCGAGTACAAGAAGATGAAAGAAGCAGGCGTTATCGCCTAAAGGAGCAGGTAAATGGCACATTTTGAAAAAGCGAACAGTCTGGAAGAGTGGCTGGATCAGCGGCTGGCGATCAAAACGCTGCGCCGTGTTCTGGCCGAGGAGTACTGGATTCCCAAAAACATCAACTTCCTCTGGGCCATGGGGATGGTTCTGGCCGTGACTTTCGGCATTCTCCTGGTTTCGGGTATCTTCCTGTTGATGTATTATCAGCCGAACGTCAAGCTAGCGTTTGACAGCGTCAACTACACCATCATGAAAGAGGTGGAGTTCGGTTGGCTGTGGCGGCATATGCACGCGGTGGCGGCGTCGGTGGTCTTTTTGATCATCTATATCCATATGTTTACCGGTATCTATTACGGTTCCTACAAAAAAGGGCGCGAGCTGATCTGGATCTCCGGTATGTTGCTCTTTGTTACCTTCAGCGCCGAGGCTTTCAGCGGTTATATGCTTCCCTGGGGACAGATGAGCTACTGGGCCGGTATGGTTATTACCAACCTCTTCAGCCTCGGTAGCCTTGAGCTTAACGGCCTGGTCGAGTGGATCCGCGGTGACTACGTACCCGGACAGGCGTTCCTGGATCGCTTCTTCATGCTGCATGTTCTGCTGCTGCCGTTGGTGATCATGGCGCTGATCGGCCTGCACTTCGGTACCCTTCGCATCCCCCACGTCAACAACCAGGACGGTGAGGAGATCGACTTTGATGCCGAAGCCAAAAAATATCTGGAAGGTAAAAAGAAAGAGTCCAAAGTCATTCGCTTCGCCAACGACTTTATGAGTAAGGATATGTTCGTCGTGAGCATCTTCCTGATCTTCTACTTCTACCTGGTCTTCTGGCACTTCGATTTCGCCATGGACCCCATCAACTTCGATCCGGCTGACGGTCTGAAGACGCCGCCGCACATCTATCCCGAGTGGTACTTCCTCTGGAGTTACGAGATTCTGCGGCCTTTCCCCAAAGATCCGGGTCTGGTCGCCTTTGGTTTCGCGCAGGTGATCTTCTTCGCTCTGCCGTTCCTCGATAAGAGCCCCAACGTGGCGCCCGCCAGCCGTCGCGGTACGTTTAAATACTGGTTCTGGCTGCTGCTGGTAGACATGATTGTCCTGACGGTCATGGGTAAACTGCCGCCGCAGGGTATCTATAGTACGATCGGTCTGGTTGCCGCCGTGGTCTTCATCGGCCTCTGGGTTGCCCTGCCGTTCATTACCAAAAACGAAAAAGCAGTGTAAGGAGGCTGGAATGAAAGAATTGAAAATTCTCGGTGTAGTCGTATTCTTTACACTGCTGACCTACTGGGGAGTGGAGCCCTATGCCCACTCCGTCATGCATCCGCATGTCGAGAGCGACGGTTTCAAATATGACGATCTGCCCGCTCTGACCAAAAAAGGTGACGCCCAGCGCGGTGCCCAGACTTTCCTGAGCGCCGGCTGTACCGGTTGTCACGGTGTCAAAGCCGCCGGTATGCCCGCGCCGATGGATCCCAACGCCGCCGCTGCCAGCTTCGGCGTAAACCCGCCCGATCTGAGCAACGCCGGTTCTGTTTATGATGAAAAATTCCTGGCTGCGTTGATCAAAAATCCCGAGCACGCTCTGATGGTCGAGCACAAGTTCTCCAAAATGGGTCGTGCCTACCCGATGCCCGCCTTTTACGGTGTCGGCGGCGACAAGGATCAGGAAGTGGCTGACATTGTGGCTTACCTGAAGTCTATCGCCAAGAAAGATGTGACCCCCAAAGAGGCGTATGAACTGGCTTGCGGCCGCTGTCACGCCATGCATTACGACAACTGGACGCAGATCGGTGAAAAACCCAAGTTCAAGCATAAAAAAGATGAGCTGCTCTTTGAAGCCAAAGTGCTGGAGTATCAGGATCATCTGACCAAATACCTGGGTAAACTGCCGCCCGATCTTTCCATGTATATCCGCAGTCGCGGCGAGCACTATCTCAAAACCTTCATGGAAAATCCGCAAAACCTGCTTCACGGTACGGCGATGCCTCGCGTGGGTGTTACGGCGGAAGCTGCCGAGAAGGTTCTGGAACATATGGCCGATGTGGGTGACGCCAAGCGTCACGAGCGCACCAGTGTCGGTGTGAAAGTGATGATCTATCTCTTCATCTTCGCCATTCTCGCCTATCTGTGGAAACAGAGCCTCTGGCGCGAACTTCATTAATCTTCCGGTCGCGGTTTTTTCCGCGACCGCCTCTTTTTTTAATCTTCTTTTTCACAATTTGGAGTAAAATAGTCCCACTTTAATTAGCTGGGAGTCGTATGCTCATTGACGGTCATGGCCGTACGGTCAACTATCTTCGTATCTCCGTTACCGAACGGTGCAATTTCCGATGCCAGTACTGTATGCCCGAAAAGCCCTTTTCGTGGGTGCCAAACGAGAACCTGCTCAGTTTCGAGGAGCTCTTTTCCTTTGTGAAAGTGGCCATTGACGAAGGCATCGACAAAGTGCGCATTACCGGCGGCGAGCCCCTTTTGCGCGAGGACCTGGACAGCTTCGTGGCGATGATTCACAACCACAAACCCGATATCGACCTGGCCTTGACAACCAACGGCTATCTGCTTGCCGAGTGTGCCGAACGCCTAAAAAATGCGGGGCTCAAGCGCATTAATGTCTCCATTGATACGCTCAAGCCCCATATCGCTTATCGGATCGCTCAAAAAGATGTGCTGCATAAAGTTTTAGAAGGCGTGGACGCCGCACAGGAAGCGGGGTTGAAAGTCAAAGTCAATATGGTGCCGCTCAAACATATCAACGAAGATGAGATCGTGGATGTGATGGATTACGCCAAGGCCCGCGGCATGACCATCCGCTACATCGAATATATGGAAAACGTCCATGCCCACGGTGAGCTCAAAGGCTTGACGGGCAAGGAGATTTTGGATCATATAAGAAAGCGCTACCGTTTTAAAAAGCTGGGACGGGAGGGAAGCAGTCCCGCGTTTTATTACATGACGGACGAAGGGTACAAGTTTGGCATTATCGACCCCCACAAGCACGACTTTTGCGAAAGTTGCAACCGCATTCGCCTCACCGCCGAGGGGCACCTGATTCCCTGCCTCTATTTTGACGAGGCGATGAGCATTCGCGAGGCGGTCAAGGCGGGAAAGATTGACGAGGCGAGCGAGATTTTGCGCGAGGTGCTTCGTAACAAGCCCGAAAAGAACCGTTGGGGTGAAGATCAGGGTGAAGAGTCCAATAGGGCCTTTTATCAGACGGGCGGGTGATGGTCTATCTGGTTGAGCACTTTTTTTCCATTCAGGGTGAGGGGCGCCATGTGGGCGTGCCTTCTATTTTTTTGCGTTTTGGCGGGTGCAATCTGCGTTGCCCCGGGTTTGGCGTTCATGAGATTGACGGCGAACACGTGGCGGGGTGCGATACGCTGCGGGCGGTGGACAGCAAGCGTTTTAAAAAAGGGTGGCAGGGCTTCGATCGTGCCGGTGACCTGGTAGCGATCGTGCGGGGGTATGTCGAGGAGGCCGGCTATCGGCCCCACGTGGTCATTACCGGCGGCGAGCCGATGATCTACAGGGAAGACCCCGCCTTTTACGGTTTGGTTGGGTGGCTGGTGAGGGAAGGCTTTGAGGTAACCATAGAGACCAACGCCACCCTGGCGCCCGATTTTGAAAGGTTTGGTTACTATGAGGGGGTGACATTCGCCATGGCGGTCAAGCTGGCCAACAGCGGCGAGCCCTTGTCCAAGCGGGTGGTGCCCTCGGCCATCATGCGGTTGGCCACCCGGGGACGGGACTCCTTTTTCAAATTTACCGTCGATCCCGCCCTCTCTTTCAAAGAGGAGATCGAAGAGATCGTGGCGGGATTTGGGAACGAGGTCTACTGTATGCCTTTGGGGGATAACGCGACCCAACTGGCCCAAAACGCCCCGGCGGTGGCCGCCTTTTGCCTTGAGAAAGGGTACCGCTACAGCGATCGGCTGCACGTGCGGCTATGGAACAGGGAGGAGAAACGGTGATCATTCGCAAACTCTTCCGTTTTGAAAACGCCCATATCGTACGTAACTGTACCTCCCGGCGCTGTAGCCGGAGCCTGCACGGGCACTCTTATAAAGTCGAGCTCTTTTTCGAGGCCGATCGACTCGATCGGGGGCAGATGGTTTACGATTTTGGGCTGACCAAAGGGATGATCAAAGATTTTATCGACAGTTTCGATCATGCCGTAACACTCTGGAGTGGGGATGACCCGGCCTATCTGAAAGATATGAAGCGCTGGAGCGAGCGGTGGGTGCAACTGCCCGTCAATCCCAGCGCCGAGCAGTTTGCCCGTACCATCTTTCTACTCATCGACAGGGTATTGGAACAGACCGAGTTTGTCAACGGCGAAACCGGTGTCCGCCTGCACGCCGTAACGGTGCACGAGACGGAGACCGGTTTCGCCCGGGCTGACCGGCAAGACGCCTATGACTCCACAATGGGTCCCGTTTCGTTGGATAAGATAGTTTTCTCCGAACGGGTCAAAGAGGAGTGGGGTGATCCGGCCATGTTCGAGAAGCTGCTTCGGGGGGAGCGGTTCGTCAATCCCCAAAGCGTATGAAACCAACCAAATAAGGAGTCAAGGATGAAAAAAGAGATTTTGACGGCACTTTCCGCGGCGGCGGTTTTGATGTTGACAGGCTGCGGCAACGGGGAGGGTCAGAAGACCCGAATGGAGGTAAGCGCCGAGGCGCCGAAAACCCATACCGAACCGGCGGCCGAAGCCGCTCCCGCACCGGTGAAAGCGGTGGCCGAGCAAGCCCGGCAGGAGGCCCACAAAGCGGTGGAAACCATTGAGAAAAAGGTGCAAAAAGCGGTGGATGACGCCAAACAGGAGGCTTCCAAAGCGGTGGAGAGCGCCAAAGAGGCAGCCCCCAAAGCCGACGGCGCGGCGCTTTTTACCAAGTGCGCGGGATGTCACGGCGCCAAAGGGGAGAAACACGCACTCGGTAAAAGCAACATTATCGCCGGGCAGAGTAAAGCCGATCTGGTCAAAAAGATCAAAGGGTATCAGGACGGCAGTTACGGCGGCGCGATGAAAGGGTTGATGGTCTCCCAGGTCAAAGGACTCAACGACGCGCAGATCGAAGCACTGGCCGATTATATCTCCAAACTTTAACCATTTTGCCGGGGAATTCCCCGGCAATCATGGTACAATCCCCCTATGGAAACCTTACAACAGACAATGTTGCGGCTTCACCTGTGGCCGGTTTTTGGACTGCTGGCGCTGGTGGCGATGAACCTTTTTGTCATCTATTCGCAAAAGGATGATCGAAAGCTCAAAAAGTACCTTCGGATCCAGGCGATCGCCTGGATCACGATCATGAGCATGATTGTCTTTACGGGCGCGACCTACATGGCCTTCTATCATCTGGATTTCAACCTCAAAATCATCCTGATGATCGCGGCGGCGTTGGCGTTGAGCACCCTGGAGGCGCGGCGGCATCTTCGGCTCAAACGGGCCCGTCCCGGCTCGGAGTGTTTCGCTTCGGCGCGGCGGTTGTTTGCGCGATACTATCTTTTTCAGCTCGGTTGGCTGATTCTGGTGGGCGGTCTGACCCCTCTTATTGGATAGATCATGCGTTTTTTGTACCATGCCGAGGCGGGTCTTGAAACGTTGACGGTGGAGGGGGAGGCCTACCGCTATCTTTTCAAGGTGCGGCGACACCGGCGGGGGGAGCGCGTCGGGTTGCGGCATATGCGTGACGATACGCTCTTTTGGTACCGGATCGACACCGTAGGACGAAGGGAAGCGGTTTTGCGTCTGGAGTCTTCCGGGATCGAGCCGGTCATGCCCGAACACCCTTTGCACCTGGCGTGGTGCGTGGTGGATCCCAAAACCATCGAAAAGACCCTTCCGATGCTCAACGAACTGGGTGTGGGGCGGCTCTCTTTCGTTTACTGTGCCCGTAGCCAGAAAAACTTCCGTCTCGATTTTTCCCGTTTTGAGAGAATTCTGATCAACTCCTCCCAACAGTGTGGCCGAAGCCGTCTGATGGCGTTGGAGCTTTTTGAAAGTTTGGCAGACTATTTTGAGGCCTATCCTGACAGCTTCGTACTCGATTTTGGCGGTGAGCCGATAGATTGTAAAGCATTGTCGAATCGGGTTTTAATTGGTTGCGAAGGGGGGTTTTCGGAAGATGAGAGAAAACTTTTTAAAGAAAAGGGGAATATAATAGGGTTGAATACATCATTGGTATTACGCAGTGAAACGGCGGCTTTGACACTGGCGGCAGGGAGCGTATTGACGTAAGGGATAGAGATGAAAAAAGAAGGGTCTATTCGGCGACACCGGTGGTTGGTTGTGTTTTTGTTTGGTATGTTGCGGTTGTCGGCGGCGACTCTGATTGTTGATAAAGATACGGGTAACCCATGCGAAAGCGGAGATGGGGTATACGGAAGTATCGCGGCGGCTTTGAATGTGGTGTCCAGCGGTGATGTTGTAAAAATCTGTCCCGACACCTACGAGGAGAGTGATCTTCGAATTCAAAAAGATGATTTAACCCTTGAATCTACTACGGGAGATCCGGATGATGTAAAGATTGAAGATGATTCCGGTGATGATATTATCCGTATTGACGATGATCTTCAGAATATCACGATACGTGGCCTGACGATCAATCAAAAAGATGATGGCGGCGAGGCAATCCGCTCTCGGATGCGTGAAAATCTTATTCTTGAAAATCTTAAAATCTATTCAGAAAAACATGGCGTAAGTATCGATATGCCGTTGGACGGGCTGACGATCCAGGATAGTTTGATAGAGGCAGTTAATACTGCTGTAGATATCGAAGAGGAGATCCAAGGCGATTTGACAATCAAGAACCTTGTACTCAATTCGTCGGATGGGCGCGGAATTTATCTGGGTAAGAGCGTTGAAGCTGTTTCGATGAGCAATTTGACTGTTAATTCAAATGATTCAGCGGTTTGGTTTGATGGTGAAGTGCAACAAAGTGCCGTTTTCTCCCATATCAGTGTCGATGTTGATGATGGAAAAGGCTTCTCTTTTAAAGAGCCTATTAAAGATAGTATAAGTTTTGATAATCTTGCATTTGAGACCCAAAGTGATGCCATATATTTTGGGGAGGTGATTGAAAAGGGTGTAACCGTCTCAATCGGATCGCTCCATTCAGAAGAGGGTAAAGGGATCAATTTTGGTGAGGATGTGGATAAAGACGTAACGATTGAAAATTTGGAGATTGATGCGCAGGATATTGGTATCTACTTTGCAAACCGGATATTGGATGGCGGAAATTTTTCCGATCTTAAGATTAAAAGCGACGATAAACAGGGGATCAAGTTTAACAAGGAGGTTGAGGGAAGCGCATTGACGATTGAAGGGGTGAAGATAGAGGCTTCCCAGGATGGCATCCGTTTCAAGGAGATTGTCAGTGCGCCGTTGACGGTTCGACAAAGTCAATTGTATTCCGACGAAGAGAGCGGTATAGTTTTTGAAAAAGATATTAATGCAGACGTTTCATTTTCCGATCTTTTGATTGAAACCGAACGGTATGGTATCGATTTTAACATTATCGGAGAGAATATCGATTTTACGCTTTCAAATATTAAGATACATGCCAATGAGAATGATGGAATCATGTTTGTGGAAAGTGTCGCGAGTGATATTAATGCGACACAATTGGATATTGATGCGGGAAATACGGCCCTGCATTTTTACAAACAGATTGCCGGATTGCATGTGGATGGAAGCCGTTTGACGGGGAATAACAGGCGGGGAATCAGGTTTGAAGATGAGGCAACCGGTGAGATTGAGCTTGAACATCTGGATGTATCGGGATATACAGAGGGGATCTACACCGTCAAAGCGGAAGTGACTTTGAAAAACTCTCAGGTCAAAAGCCAGACCGAAAAGGCCATTTATCTTAAATCCGATGATGATACGACTCGGATATATATGCGAGATACTTGTGTAAAAACCGAATCGAGTGATGATTATGGTCTTTACCTTTATACCGGTAATACTGATTCCGATGTAGAAGATAGTTGTTTTTATGCTGAGGGGGGGGACACCAAGCTGGCCAAAGCAAAAGTGGAAGGGAATCATTTCGCTCAGAACTATTGGGACGGTCACGATGGTGACTATACGATGAATTATATCAGCGATACCGATACCCGAAGCAAATGTCATCTGTTATGCTGGGTAAATTTTACGTTGCGGGCCGAGTGGCGAATGGATGAGTGTGAGTGGAACGGTACGGATGGGGAAGTGACAGATAGCACGGGATATGGTTATGACGGTACGGCCCACGGTGCCAACACCGTGACCGACGGGTTGTGCAAAGTAGGTGATCTGAGTGACGATGGGGCGGATGATTATCTTCTTCTGGATCATGAGGCATTGGATGGTCTTGATGCATTCAGTGTTGCCGTTTGGTTTAAAACCGCCCAAAACCGTAGCCAGCAGGATATTTTGCAGGCGCTTGGGAACGATGATGATGACGATGAACTGGAGATCTACCTTTACGAAAACGATAAAGTGAAGGTAAAAATAAAAGATACCAGTCAGTCGTTTTCATTGGATACGCAGACTGATGACAACACGTGGCATCAACTGGTATTGACGCGCGAAGATGATACCGCCTGTCTCTACTTTGACGGCAGTAAAGTATCGTGTCAAGACGACTATCCCACCGGAGCGTTGAGTGTACAGGCAGGTTCGCTGATTATTGGACAGGAGCAGGATTCGGTTGGGGGTGATTTTGACGCGGCTCAGAGTTTTGTTGGGTATTTGGACGAGTTGAAGATTTTTGAGGGGGTGTTGGACGAGAGTGATGTCCAGAGTATCTACAACAATGAAAAAGATGGCAAGAATTGGGATGGTTCCGCCAGAAGTTGTCAGGAGTGCGGTAATCCTAACGAGAACCAGGTTTTTGATGTTTGGGATGACTTCCGTTCGATCAGTGATAGAAACATCTCTACCAAAAGGATTGGCGAAAATTTCACACTTACTCTGGCCTCTCTTGACGGCTCTGATTATGCCAATTTCAATGGAACAGTCTGTAGTCGGGTTGTTTATACCGACGACATTACCCATGCAATGACCGATTGGCAGAAGAGTCTTTTTTCCGAAGACAATGTCACGCAAGTCAGTTTTACTGTTTCGAAAGCGGCAGGGGATCTTTCGGTCGATATCCACTGGAAGTATGATGTTGACGAGTCCTGTCCTTTGGATGATGAGGACAATCGGACACTTTCGAGTGACAATTTTGCCGTCCGACCCGATCGTTTTACGGTGAATGCTTCCGGTTCGAACAAGGCGGGTGAGTCTTTGACGCTCGATTTTGGCGCTTTGGACGGAAGCGGAGCCGCGGCACTCGATTACAACGAGACCGAAGGGGGCAGTTTTGAAGTGCGTTACCGGGAAACAGATGCCGACTGTATCACGGGGGTGTTCGATCCGCCGATTGATGATGGGTGGCAGTTTGCCGACGGCAACCGGTCGATAGATACCCGTTACAGTGAAGTGGGATCGGTGGAGCTGAACGTCAGTGAGGCGGTAACCTGCGAGGATCGGTTCGCGGCTGTGGATTGCGATGACGGGGATGTGGACGGTACATGGAGCAAAGAGGAGAACCTCTCCATCACGCCCGCGGGGTTGACGTTGCGCTTCTACCCCCACCATTTCGATCTCAACGCCACGCTCTACTCGTTTGACAACGGCCCCTTTACCTATCTTTCGAAAGATCTGAATATGTCGGCCTATGTGGTTTTCGACATTGTCGCCAAAAACGGGCAGAACGAGAGAACCGCCAACTACATCGATGTCTGCTACGCCAAAGATATCAACCTCTCATTGACGCACGCCGACGTCGATGCCGACGCGCTCGGGAAACTGGGGTACATGATCAGCGACGCCGACGAGGTCAACGGCAGCGTCAACTGGGACTACGGCAAGAACGAGACGGTCAAGTGGCAAATGCCGGCGTCGAGCTTCTCGACCGCCAACAGTCGGGTGGATACCAACGGGACGACCGCTTTTGTCTTCTACTTCAATTTCGACCGCAACGCGAGCCTGCCTGTCTCTCCTTTTGATCTGAATCTGACGGATGCGGGTGTTGACGACGGTGACGCGCAGAGCGACGGTTACGAGACGCTGGAGGGAAACACGACGTTCTATTACGGACGTTTACGGGCCGATGACCTGACCACGACGCTGGATGACGCCCCCCACCGTTACCGCATAGAGATCTATTCGAAAACGGCGTTGAACCTGCGGCGTATGTCGCTTTATTGGTATCTGAACGCCGCGCACGATTCGGGAAGCCAGGGGCATGTGTCGGCGACCCGCGTAACCGACGGGGTTCGGCTGACCGATACGGAGGACGGCGACGTGACGCTGGATGGCATACTGGACGATCCGACGGACGGGGTGAACGATTTTGTCATCTCCGACTCGACACCGAAACGGCGGGTGGTCCATATGGCCGTTCCCTCCTGGCTCTGGTTCGTGCCGGACGGATTCGGGGGAAGCTACCTCTACGATACGGGCGACTCGAACAGCGACTGTACCCGTCATCCCTGTTTCATCTATACCCGCCTGCGGGGGGCGGGAAGTCGTCGGGGGGTGCTAAGCGGCGGCTACGAGGGGAGTGATTTCAACGTGACGGAGAGTCCCAAAACCAGAAGCGGGGTCAAGCTGTTCCGATGAGACGGGGATTGACGCTGATTGAACTGATCTTTACGATGGTGATCGTGGGGCTTGTCTTCATGACGGTTCCCAAGATCGTTTTCGTCTCGAACAAGGCAATGCAGACCCAGTTGAAAGAGGATGGGATTTTTGACGCGGTGGCGCTGTTGGGAGAGGCCAGAAAAGCGGCCTGGGACGAGAAGACCATTGAGGAGAACGGGTCGATACTCGCCAGCAGTGAAATCAACTGCACCCAGGGTAAACCCTATAACGACGACACGGCGCCGCTGGTAGGGCAGCGAACCTGTTCGGATACGGGGCCCGACGATACCGCCGACGGCGATTGCGACGACCTGGACGATTTCAGGGACGGAAGCTGCCATGACGATGCGACCGGCGGCCGGGCGGCGTACGCGTTGGCGGTGAATGTCACCAAATCATCCGATAACGCCGACAAGACGCTGGTGGTTCGGGTGACAAGCGGCGACGGGCAGCTCGGCGGCGATTTCAACACCTCGTTCGTCTATCGTTCCTACAATATCGGCTGGGCCTACGTCAATCGGAGGGCGATGCCGTGAGGCGGGGATTTACGCTTATCGAGATCGTGGTGGTGGTGGCGGTTTCCGCCGTATTGGCCCTGGGGAGTTTCAAGGCGCTGGAGGCGCTCTACCTCAAAAGCGCGCGGGCCAGGGCCGTGACGGAGCTCTCCCTCTCCTCCCAGACGGCGCTCGATCAGATCGCCTCGTTGCTCTATCAGCGTATTCCCAACAGTGTGATCGGGTATATCAAAGAGGACGGTACGACCGCCTGCGAAGCCCTGGAAGACGCGGCGGAGAGTTATCGGGTTCTGGAGTGGCTTGGTATGGATGAGGAGCGGTTGATAGCCGGTTACTACGACGGATTCGTGGATATGAACGCCAGTTCACGGACACGATTACGCGCGGTGCGTCTGAACCAGGACGCGATGGGAGACGGGGGCGGCTACAACCTGATTTTCGCCGGGACGTTCGACGGCGGTGACGAGTCGGTCAAAGCGTGTCACGGCGCTTTCGGATGGCACGGCGGGGAGAGCCTGCTGGCTTACGATGTCGCTTTTTCGGCCGACGATACGATCGATATCAACGATTCGGTCACGCCCGATTTCATTTATGAAAAATATTACCTTTCCACCGGCGCCTATGCCGTGGCCCGCGGTGCGGATGTCGACTTGGGCGGTTGTGACGACGCACCTTTCGAGCTTTCGGACCTTGCCGACGTGAACACGACACTCTTTCTCTTTTACGGTTACCGTCCTTGGGCCGGTGAAACTTTCTGCGCCGATCCCGGTGACGGGACGAAAGCGGGTCGGGTCACGGTGTTGGCCGAAGACGTTTCGGCTTTTTCGGCCGAGGCGCTCAACGGCGTGTTGCGGCTGAAAATCGATATGCGGCGGGCCATTCGGGGTGACGGGTCGGTGCATGTCGCCAAACAGAAGGCGGTGTTCTGATGCGACGGGGGTTCGGGATTATCCAGGCGCTGTTGATTATCGTCATGGTCGGGGGGTTGTTGACCGTAGTGATCCGCTATGCGAGGGCGGGGGTACGTTATACGGTGGACGGCTATGTGCGGGAGCAGGCGGAGTTGATGACGGACAGCGCCGTGGAGTGGGCGCTCTTCGAGATAGAGAAAAAGGACGGCAAATGTTGGGCGGGAGGCGAAGCGCCCCCGCTGGCCGACGGTCGGGGAAAACGTTATACCGCCCGGGTGACGGTGGAGAAATACTATCTTTACGACGGTGATTGTAGCGGCGTGCCGGTAGAGCGGATCACCACGCCGGAGAGTCAGTATTACGTGATGTTGCGGGTCGAGGTCAACGCGACGGTGGACGGCCGTCAACGTGTGCGTCTGGTGCGGCGTACCCTGCAAAGGTTGTGAACATGAGAAGAGGCATGACGCTGCTGGAACTGGTATTCGTGATCGTTTTGATCGCCATTTTGGCCAAAACGGGCAGCGAGATGCTGAAAGTCAGGCATCTGCGGGACGATGCGGCCTATGTGGCGATGAAGATCGATGAGGCGCGGTTCGCGGGTATCGGGTTTGACCACAGAGGTTTTGACGGTGGAGAGACGGGAGGAGACGAGGGGTGTGTGACGTTGAGCGCGGAGGGGCTGGAAGAGAACGCCACGGCGGGCAGGGCGGCCTACCGGCTCCATGTGACGCTCTCGGGCGATCTGGCGGGCAAGACCCTCTGTTTTGACCGTTTGGGGCGTCCCCACGACGACGGCAGTCATGTCTCCGAACCGCTGGGTGAGACAAAGAGCCTGATTCTGCAGGAAGGCGCGGATCAGAGAGAGATTAAAGTTCTGCCGCAAAGCGGTTATGTTATAATCAGATAATGTAATAAACAAAATTCTCGTATGGAAACCGGCAGATGGAAAAACAGGTGTGGTTGATCGACGAACGGGGTGGACTTTGGCGTCAGGAGGGGGAGAAAAAGGTTCCCGGCGAGGCCAAAGAGGCGAAAAAGGGTTATGTCGCGACCGTACTGCCCACGTCCGATTTTCACTCCCACACCTTCAAACTGCCTCTCTCGACGGCGGAAGAGCGTTTCGCCACGGTGGTAGAGATTACGATGTTCGAGGAGAGCGGCCTTGACGTGGCGAAGGAGTATGCCGTCTCCTATACCCGTCACCGCCTCTCTTACGAAGAGGCGTGGCTGGTCGAGGCGTTTGCCGCCGAGAGCGAAAAACTTCAGACACGTTACGGCGCGCTGGCGGGGGAGATCGGACACATCGATCTGGTCACGATCCCCTATGTGGTGTACGAGGGGCTTTACCTTTCGGGTGATCTGAAGGCAGAGGGAAACGATCTGATCGTCCGAGTCGGAGAGAGTGAAAGCCTTGCCCTCCTGTATAAAGACGGCCGTTATATCGCCCACAGAAGCCTGCCGACCGTCGCCTCCATGGCCCTGAAAGGGCAGGTGACCCCCTCGGTGATCATGGCGATGTTGGCGGAGAAGGGGCTGGACGCTTCCGCCTACGCCCTGGAGGAGTCGCTTGCCATGACGGCGATACGGGATGCGCTGGAGACGGCCATCGACCGGATCGTTCAAACCGTCAATCACAAACGGGGAATTTTCGGCATCTCCTCCGTGGACAGGATCTATCTCGATTTCGAGGGGGGGAAAATTCCCGGATTGTGGACCCTCTTTGACGAGTACGGTTTCTCCGAGAGCGACAAGCGCCTTTTGACCTGCGGGGGGCGAACGTGGCCGGAAGCGGAAGTGGGAACCTGCTGCGCCCTGCGTTATGCCGAGGCGGTGGCGGAGGGGCGGATCGAAGAGCCGGTCAATCTGACGATATTCGAGAGAAAACCCGCGTTTTTAAGTACGGCGGTGGGCAGATTCGTGGCGGCGGTCGCCGTGGCGATGCTGCTGGTCGCCGGCGGCGAAGGCTATTTGACGTGGCGGCTCGATACCCTGAAACAGCAACGGCAGGGGCTGGAGAAGGAGTATGGGAAAATCGCCCGGCGGGCTACAGAGATGAAAAATCGTCTCAAAGCGCTCCGACAGCGGCGGGAGGCGTTGAGAAAACAGGTTGAAAACGGGGAACGGGAGATCGACGCCTACGATGAGGCCGCCGATGTGATGGAGCTGATTGTCGCGTCGAAACTGAAGCGCCGGCAGATGATAAAAGATGTGGACGAAGCGTTGGCCAGAGAGCGGATATCGGCGGTCTCGATGGAGCAGAACGGTTCGAAGCGTATGGCGATAGAGGTTCTGGTTCCCTACAAAGAGAGAGACAGAGTGGCCCGTTTTATGGGGCATCTGATAGATATGGGATATACGGGTGTGCAGACCGACCTGATCTCCCTGGATAAAGATGTCTATCGCAGTGTCGTGGAGATCGTGCGATGAACGTCCTGCTGCAGAATACCGACAGCCAGCTGGCCGCCATGCCTCCGGCCAAACGGTGGGCCGTCACGGGCGTGACGGCACTTCTGATCGTGGCGGCGGGATGGTTCCTGTGGGGCGAGGCGCTGAGCGAGGAGATCGATACGCAGGAGAGAAAAATCGCCCAGTTGGAGACGAAGATCAGAAAAAACGCCCTGGGTATGTTGGGAAAAGCGATTCGCCATACGCAGGAGGAGAATCTGAAGCTTGAGGAGCGGATCGAAGAGTATCGGGCGATGGTGCGATATCTTCAGACCAAGGCGACGGGTATGCGCTTTTTCTTTTTTGACCGCCGCCGGTTCATGGAGATGTTTGAGAAGGTGTTGCGCCGATCGGTCGATCTGGGCATACGGATCGATACGGTCTCGTCCGAGGCGGAGAAGGGAGCGGTCTCTTTGTTGATCGAAAAGAAAAAGAGAGTGGTGTTGGAGGGATCGGGATCTTTCCCCGCCGTCACAAGGCTGACCTGGTACATCGAAAGTTTCGGGGCGTTGATGAAGATCGTCCGTTACCGGTACTGGTTCGACGCGCAAAAGGGTGAGCCGAAATTCAGCATAGAGCTGCTCTATTACGGAGCGCGCCGATGAGACGGGTTATCGGATGGATGATAGCGCTCGCGGTAACCGGGTGGGGCGCGGTGGACAAGGCCGCGGTACACGCCATTGTGAAGAAGATGGAGAACGTCTATCGCATGACCCCTTCGGCGGAGGTCGCTTTCCCCCTTTACGACCCTTTCAAACGGACCAAACCGCTTATCGAAAAGGCGATCCCGATCACCAAGCCGGCTTTGCCGCCGCCGAGTAGACCGAGGCTTTTGGCGATTATGGGAGACAAGGCGTTTATCAACCGAAAGTGGGTCAAGGCGGGTATGCGTGTCGCCGGATGGCGGGTTGAGCGTGTATCACGCCGGGGTGTATGGCTGGTACGGGATACGGAGAAGCTTTTCTTGCCGGAAAGAAGCGAGAGAACGTTATTGGAGATGAAGGATAGGGAATGATAAGACGCTGGCTCGTGATCTGGTTGGGATTGTGGATCGGGGCGCACGCCGCCGATCTGTGCAAAGACAAACTCTTCTCTTTTGATACCGCCGAAGGTGCCGGCGCTTCCGTGACCGTTTACGACATCGTGACGAATCTGGCCCAGACCTGCGAGTTCAGTCTGCTGATGGAAGACAAGGAGATCAAAAAGAAGATCCGTACACCGCTGGGACTCGTGCATATCCGCGACTATACCCTCGATGAGATGTTCCGTTTTCTGTTTCATGAGCACAATATGTTTTACGATTACGACCCGGAGCGGAGAATCCTGAAAGTCTCCTACGTCAAGACCCGCTCCTTTCATGTCGATTACGTCAATCTCAGCGAGATGAAGACGGAATCGATCAAATCGATTACCGTCGGGGCCTCCACCAATACCGGCGCCAACGGCAATTACGGCGGCTACGGACAAAACAGCGGCACCTACCGCAATAGCAATGGGGATAGTGACAATCCGGGGGGTGACAACTCCGACTACACCACGGTCAAAACGATTACGGAGTTCAAGTTCTGGGACAATTTCAAAGAGCAGATCGACGAGATTCTGCAACGTGATGAGGACAGCCACGCGGTCAAGAGCAAATCGCTGATCAACAAGGAGGCGGGTATCGTGACGGTGACGGGTACCCGAAGACAGATCGAAAGGGTGGCGGACTATATCGCCAAAGTCAGTGAAAGGCTTCACAAACAGATTATGCTGGAAGCCTATCTGATC
Organism: Campylobacterota bacterium; assembly: GCA_013153475.1. Lineage (GTDB taxonomy): Bacteria > Campylobacterota > Campylobacteria > Campylobacterales > Hydrogenimonadaceae > Hydrogenimonas. The sequence goes on along the minus strand of JAADEJ010000055.1, from coordinate 22,545 downwards.
GAATTGCGCTATTCCGAAAACAACACCACCGGCGTGGACTGGTCGCGATTCGATCTGAAGTTGCGCGGTTTGGCCCGCAAAGGGGGGACTTTTCTGCTGCCGGACGGATACAAGCTGGGGTATCAGTTCACGATGGACGGATTGCTGAACTTTCTTCAGCATTACGGCGATGTCCGAACCATCTCCAACCCCAAAGTGATGACGCTGAACAACCAGCCCGCGGTGATCAACGTGGGGGATCAGATCAACTACCGTTACGAAACCGGGTCGGTCTCCAACTACAACAACATCGCCACCGCGACCAACACCTACGCCTTGGGATCCGTCTTTGTGGGACTGACCCTTATCGTCGTTCCCGAAGTGACGGAGGACGGGTATATATTGTTGCGGATCAATCCCGTCGTCAGTGAGCAGTTGGACAGCAACTGGAATACGGGAACCGTGAGTTATCCCGAAGAGGAGCAGGATTTCGCTCCGATTTTCGGGGATCAGACGACGGATGCCTCCGTCAGAAGCATGCCGCCTGACGTGAAGATCAAGCAGTTGACCTCCATCGTGAAGGTCAAGAACGGCCACAAAGTGATCATTGGCGGATTGATCAGCAAAAGGGTGATCAACACCCATAACAAAATTCCCGTTCTGGGAGATCTGCCCGTTTTGGGCAAGATGCTTTTCAGCCACAACGGCGTGGAGACCCAGAAGGTGGAGCTGATTGTGGTGATTACGCCCAAAATCGTCGACGGGACGCAGATGCCCAGCATCGACGATATCCTGAAGAAGGTGCAGTGAGCCGTGAATCGGTATGAGGAGGCCGCCGAGCTGTTTGCCGACAGGGTGGGAGAGGAGTATTTCGACTCCCGCAGCGCCGAAACGGCCAAACATATCTTTTTGAAACTGCTGGAGAAAGAGGAGCGGCCGCTTCTTTTTCTCCTGGGTGAGCCGGGGAGCGGCAAAACCCATATGCTCAAAACCCTGGAGAGGGTGTTGACCGACAAGGGATGGCGGGTTTTTCTGTTCAACGATCCTTTCGAGAGCGGAGATGAGTTGACACGCCGCCTGGCCGCGGCCGCGGCGATTGCCGTGGACGGGGACGGCGAATCGTTGAAGAAACCCCTGGTGGACGCTTTTGGGGCGATGCCCCATCTGGTCATGCTCGATGAGGCCCAACTGTTGAACGAAGAGGTTTTTGAGTATATTCGCATTCTCAACGATACCGGCGCTTTCCGTTTTGTCATGGCGATGCACAGAAAAGAGGGGGAGGCGATTTTGAGCAAACCCCATTTCCGTTCCCGTAGCCACCGGGTCGTGGAGATGGGTGGCCTGGACAGGGGGGAGATCAGGCGTTACGCCCAAAAGAGACTGGAAGATCACGGTTTCGATACCTTTGCCGCCATGTTGAGCGAGCGGGAGATCGGACGGCTTTATCGGTATACCCGCGGAAATTTCCGTATGACCAAACGGATGCTCCAGTCGCTCTTTTCGCTGATGGGCGAGGCACGGGAACTCGGGCGGGAGAAATTTACCCGTCCCAACGCGACGCTGTGGTGCATGGCGGCGCTGGATACGGGAGTGGAGCATGCGTGATTTTGACGCGCTGATGCGAGAGTGCCGTCGCAAAAAGATGCGTCTTTGGTTGCGACGGGGTACGCTGGCGGCGGTAGCGGTGCTTTTTGTAGGCGGGATGCAGTGGTATATGCAAAGCCGGGAAGAGACGACCCGAAAAGCGGCAAATGGGAGTTCCCCCCGCCATCATGCCGCAACACCTCAAAAAAACGCTCATTCGGTGGTGAAGAAGACGCTCCCGCCCCGAAAGAAGAGCGTCACGGCGCGTCAATCCGTCGTAAAACCGGTCAAAGTCCCGGAGGAGCATATGGAGACGGCGCCACGGAGTGAGCGGTATGTGGAAGTGCTGCAGTTCGTCGTCAGCAAGAAGAAGTACAGAAGCGCCGTTTTGCGTCAAAAAAGCCGCCTGGAGCGGATGGGACTCTCCTGCTACATCAAATCGTCCGACGACGGGCGGACCATCTATCTGCGATGCGTTCCTCCCCGCGATCTTCTGGCCATGGAGAAGAGATTGGCGGCGCGGCGGATCGACTACTTTTTCGCCAGCGAGTCGGAGCGTTTTCTTCGGGAAAAAGGCATTGAGACCTCACGTCTGGCGCAGGCGGAAAAGCCGGCGGAACCCGAATGGCCCGCTCCTTTGGCGCGAAAAAAAGAGAAGGAAGTTTCCCCCAAAGAAGATGTTTCGGTGCGGCAAAAGCGTGTGGCGGTCGCGAACCGCGAACCGTCCATTCCTCCCAAAAAGGTTGATTCGCCGATCATCAAGGTGCGATCTATCGAAAGTGTCGAGACGTTGCGGCAACGTTTTGAGCGTTTTCCAAAATATGAGACGGCGCTGCGAATCGCCCGGCTCTATTACGAAAAAAAGCAATTCGGCGAGGCTTCCCGTTGGGCTCGGCAGGCCAATGCCCTGAATCGGGATGACGAAAAGGCGTGGATTCTCTATGCCGAAGCGGAGTACGCGATGGGCAACCGTGAGCGGGCGGAACGGATTTTGAGACTTTTTCTTGACTACAAAGATTCCTCTGCGGCGCGGGCGCTGCTTTCACGATGGAGCAAACCATGATACATCAAAAGGTACGGTTGGGCGATCTGCTTGTCGAAAAGGGGTTGATCAGCGAGGAGCAGTTGCGCGAGGCGTTGCAAAAACAGAAAGCGAGCGGTTTTTCCAAAAAGCTCGGTGAGGTGCTGATCGACGAAGGGTTTTTGACCGAGCGTCAGATCGCCGAGGCGCTGGCGGAGCAGCTTCGTCTCGATTTCGTGGATCTTTACGGTGTCGAACTCGATTTCAAACTCCTTGCAAAGTTTCCTGTCCAGGTTCTGAAAAAGGCGATGGCCGTACCTTTCGGGGAGGATGAGGATACGATCAAAGTGGCCACCTCCGATCCCCTGAATTATGACGCCCTGGAGCTTCTGGAACGGTTGGTCGTGAGCAAGCCTTTCAAGCTGTACCTGGCTTTGAAAGAGGAGATTTATCACGTTTTCCAAAGACTGGAGATTATCCAGAGCACCAAGGAGATCGTGGCGGAGGTCAAGAAAGAGATCTCCCAGCAGGGGTTGAAGGTCGAGTCGGAAGAGAGCGCCGTCTTGAAGTTGATCCGTCTGATAATCCGTGACGCCGTGTTGCGCGGGGCCAGCGACCTGCATATCGAGCCGGACGGTCACGAGATGGTGGTGCGGGCACGGATAGACGGGGTGTTGCACGAAACCTTTCTTTTCGATATGGAAGTCTATACGGCGCTCGCTTCCCGGATCAAGATTCTGGGCAATCTGGATATTTCGGAAAAACGTCGGGCCCAGGACGGCCGTTTTACCCTGACGATCGAGGGCAAGGAGTACGACTTCCGACTCTCTACGACGCCGACTCTTTTTGGCGAGTCGATCGTGATGCGGATTCTGGATCAGCAGAAGGTTTTGCTGAAGATGTCCGAACTCGGTTTTGAAGATGATAACCTGCGGATTTTTTTGGACACCATCCATCAGCCCTACGGGATCGTTTTGCTTACGGGGCCTACGGGAAGCGGTAAGACGACCACGCTTTATGCGGCCCTGAACGAGATCAAAAGCATCGAGAACAAGGTATTGACCATCGAAGACCCCATCGAGTACCAGCTCTCGTTGATTCAGCAGGTGCAGGTGAACGAAAAGATCGGTTTTACGTTCGCCGAAGCGCTCAAATCGTTTTTGAGACAGGACCCCGATGTCATCATGGTGGGGGAGATCCGGGATTACGAGACGCTGAGCGCCGCGGCGCAGGCTTCGCTGACCGGTCACCTCGTCTTTTCGACTCTCCATACCAACGACGCGCCCAGTGCGGTGAGCCGGATGGTTCAGATGGGGCTGGAGCCTTACCTGATCTCCGACTCCCTTCTGGCTATTATCGCCCAGCGCCTGGTCAGAAAGATCTGCCCCTATTGCAAGGAGGAGGTGCGTCCCCACAAAGACCTGCTTCAGAAGGTGTCGCGCTGGCTGCCGGAAAACCCGAAATTCTACAAAGGTCGGGGGTGTCCCCAGTGCGAAATGACGGGATACAGCGGGCGGACCTTGATTGTGGAGATACTGAAGATCGACGACGTGGTGGCCCAGAAAATCGCCGACAACGTTTCCAAACTCGAAATCGCCAGAATCGCCTCGGAGAGGGGTGTGTACAGCATGATGATTGAAGACGGGATTCGAAAAGTGATGGCCGGAATCACGACGTTGGATGAGATTTTGCGTGTCACCAGGAGTTGAGGTTGCGCTATTTCCGTATCGAGTATAAAAGCGGTCGTCAACGCCATTCGGTGGTGGTGGAGGCTCCGTCTAAAATCGAGGCGATCAAAGCGTTTCAAAACCGGACACTGGGAGTTTTCATCTCTATTCAGGAGGTTGCCAAACCCTTCTCCATGGTGCTTTCGGAGTGGTGGCGGAAACAGCGCTCGCCTTTGAAAAAGAAGCGGTTGCGCCAGGAACCCTATATCGCCTCTTTGCGTCAACTCTCCGTCATGCTTGATGCCGGTTTGCCGATCAACCAGTCTCTTGAGGATGTGATCGCTTCCACCAACGACCCGATGCTCAAGCTGGTTTTCGGATCGATCCTCAAAGATGTGGAGAGCGGGGTGGGACTCTCCCAGGCCATGGAGCCTTTTGCCCTGCAACTTGGAAATCTCAGTCTCTCCATGTTCCGACTGGGAGAGCAGACCGGTACGCTGGCCGAGTCGGTCGGCAAACTGGCCGATATTCTGGAAAGGATCGAGGACAATCGACGGCAGCTGGTCAAGGCGACCCGCTATCCGCTCTTTACCATTTTCGCCATGGCTATCGCCTTTACCATCGTGATTGTCATGGTGGTACCCCAGTTTCAGCAACTTTTTGCCCAAAGCGGCGTGGAGCTGCCGTTTGCGACCCGTTTTCTGTTGTGGGTCGAGCATGCGATCCGTTTTTACGGCCCCTATATCGTGACGGGGGCGGTGGTGATGGTCATGATCTTCTCCTACTACTATCAGAAAGAGGAGCGGGTCAGGCTGGCCGCCGACAAGATGCTTTTGCGCATCTATATCGTGGGAAAAGTGACCAAATACGCGATGATCGGCCGGTTTATCTACATTTTCAACGTCTTGATGCATGCGGGAATTCCCATAACCGACGCGCTGGACGCCGCGGTAGGGGTGGTGGACAACAGCTATATCCGCCAACGTCTCTTGATGATTCGTCAGGCTATCGAGGAGGGAAGACCGCTTCACGGGGGATTCGAGGAGAGCGGGATGTTCTTGAATATGATTGTCCAGATGGTGCAGGCCGGTGAGCAGGGCGGCGCGCTCTCCAAAATGCTGGAGAAGGTGACGAAGTTCTATCAGGATCGTTATCAGTATATCGTGGACAATGTGGCGGCCATGATCGAACCGGTTCTGATTGCGGCGATTGCGGGATTCGTTCTGGTATTGGCGCTTGGTATTTTTTTACCGATGTGGAGTATGGCCGAAGCGGTCGGTATGTAACGGAGAGAAGGAGAGAAAATGGGGAGTGAATACGGCACCATCGGGGTAGCTGTCGTCAGTACGGTGATCCTGGCTTTCGGTTTATGGGTGATCAAGAAGATCACCGAAATGTAAGGGTCACTCGACGTCGATAAGGGAGAACGTGCCGGTTGTCGCGTTGTATTCCCAGTAGTCGTTGCCGTCCGGTTTGCCGGCGATATCGGGGTTGCGGATTTTGCCGTTTTGAGAAGCCGGACCGTAAAAACGGTTGTCGTCGTCACGTACCCAACCGATATTCGTGCCGTTTTTCAGTAGATTCTCGAAAGGGGCGTTCTGGCTGCCGAGGGTGTCGATGTCGGGGTAGCCGTCACTGTTGAGGTTGCCCGAATCGATGTTTTTCCCGCAAGTGAAACTCCCCTCGTTGACGATCCATTCGCCGTGGCAGGCTTCGATGGCCGCCTGAACCGACGCGGCGGTCGAGAGTTCCGAAGAGATTTTGGCGTTATCCGAAAGATGGGTGAATTTGGGGATCGCCACCGCGGCCAGCAGGCCGATGATGACGAGAACGAAGATCAGTTCGATCAGGGTAAACGCTTTTGAAACGGCTGTTTCGGACACGTCTTTTAAAACTCGATAGTCTGGTTGAGCGTGTTGTCGTCGTCCGTGCTGCCCAGCAGGTTTTTACACTTGGTCTGGGTTTGGGGATCGGTGAACTTGCCGCAGTTGATCACGCCGGTGACGGTGCGGTTGGTGCGGTTGAACGTGATGGTGGCGACGGTGTTGCCGTCCTGGGTGAAGGTATAGACGTCGTCACTGCCCCCGTTGTCGGTATATGACCAGTTTTTCCCTTTCAGCTCGAGAATGTCGCTCAGGCTGTAGGTGGTGTTGTTTTCCAGGTCGCTGTAGTTGACGGCGGCGCTGGGTACGGATGAGAGGGCGTCCGTAACGGTTTTGACGACGCCGGATGCCTCGGCGCTCTGCTTGAGGTTTTTGTATTTGGGAATGGCGACGGCCGCCAGAATGCCGATCACGACAATCACGAAGATCAGTTCGATCAGGGTAAACCCTTTCCGCATGGTTTCTCCTTCTTTGTTTTAAATGTATGGTATGGACAAAAATAATGGGAAGTCAGGGTATCTCACGTTTTCGCTTGCAACGATTCCACACAGTTCCCGTTTCCCATTCTACCCCAAAGATCGGCTTTTTTCAATAAAAGTGGAGGGGCTTGCAGACGAATTTGCAAAAAAAAGGGATTTAAAGTATAATTCCACCCCTCCCCCTAAGCGGCGGCTTCGCAAAGTACCGAGGCCGTCGCGGTATATGACGCCAAATCTATACACCACAAGGAAAGATTGATGAAAAAAGGTATCCATCCCGAGTATGTCGAATGTCAGGTAAGCTGCGCGTGCGGCAACACCTTTACCGTGCTCTCCAACAAGCCTGAGATGCGTATTGACATCTGCAACGCCTGCCACCCCTTCTTCACGGGTTCCGAAAAGATCGTAGACGCCACCGGCCGCGTCGAGAAGTTCAAAAACAAGTACAAACTGGGCAAGTAACCCCCTTTTTTGCTTACCTTCCTTCCCACTCCGATCGGCAATATCGAAGATATTACGATACGTGCCATCGGGGTATTGGAGAAGGCGGACGTGCTGCTTTGCGAAGACACGCGGGTCGCCAAAAGACTGCTTCAGCTTCTCTCCGAACGATTTTCAAAAACCTTTCGCGTTGAACGCTTTATCCCCCTGCATAGCCATAACGAAGCCGAGTTTATCGCCGATCTGACCCCCGATTTTTTTGATCAAAACGTGGTGTATGTAAGTGACGCGGGAATGCCTTGCATCAGCGATCCGGGCGCGGCGTTGGCGCGATGGTGTAGACAAAACGGGGTGGCTTACACGGTTCTGCCCGGTCCCAGCGCCTTTGCTACGGCTTACGCCGCCTCGGGGTTTGAGGCGATCAGGTTTCTCTTTTTCGGATTTCTGCCCCACAAAGGGGATGCCCGCCGTCAAGCGCTGGCGGAGGCGTTGCGCCAACCCTGGCCCGTGGTGCTTTACGAGGCGCCCCACCGGTTGGAGAAACTTTTGAAAGAGTTGGAACAGGAGGCGCCGAAACGGCCGCTCTTTTTGGCCAAGGAGATCAGCAAACGGTATGAGCGCTACTACTTTGGAACGGCGCAAAATCTCCTTGAAACGCTGAAAGCGCAGGGAATCCGCGGCGAGTGGGCGGTGGTGCTCGATGGCGTCACGCCGGACGAAGGAGATGCCGAAGCGGCTTTGGCCGAAGTGCTCTCTTCCGATATGCCTCCCAGAAAAAAGGCCAAGGCGATGGCCAGGCTCACGGGCAAAAGCGTCAAAGAGTGTTACCGGGAATTAACAAAAAGCGTTGATTGATGCTTTCGCTGCTTTGAATTAATGAAACTTTCGATAAAATCGATACCATGATTGTTTACGGTAAACAGGTTTGCAAAACCCTTCTTTCACGCCATCCCGAAATTGTGACACGTCTCTATCTGGCCAAGGAGATCGCCAAAGGCGAATTCGCCGCGATTCGGCGTTTGAACCTGCCGATCGAGCGGCTGGACGCCAAGAAGGCCCAGGCCCTGGCCCGGGGCGGGAACCATCAGGGCTGGCTGTGCGAAGTGGCGCCTTACGTGTTCGCGCGGGTAAACGATCTGAAACGGGAAGATTTTCTGGTTGTTTTGGCGGGGGTGACCGATGTGGGAAACATCGGGGCCATTGTCCGAAGCGCCTATGCCCTGGGGGCGGACGGAGTGATCGTCGCCGGTATCCGGCAACTGGCCGTGGAGGGGGTGGCACGCAGTAGCGCCGGTGCCCTCTTTGACCTGCCCGTGGCCGTGGAACCGAGAGTGGCCGATCTGCTCAATGAACTGAAACAGGTCGGCTTTACCCTCTTTGGCGCCGATGCCGAAGGTGAGGACCTGGAATGTGTGACGTTTCCGAAAAAAAGGGTGCTCGTGCTGGGAAGCGAAGGGGCGGGCATTCCCTCCAAAGTCCGCGGCAAAATCGATACGATGGTGTCGATTGCGATGGCCCGTCCGTTTGATTCACTCAACGTCAGCGCGGCGGCGGCGATACTGATCTACAGGATGAGAGATGCTTGAAACGATTGTCAAAGAGTTTGGCCTCAAAAAGGTGTCCGAGCGCACGAAAATATCCGAACGGAATCTGGAAAAACTGCTGAACCGGGAATTCGGCTCCCTGCCAAGACCCCAGGCGTTCGGTTTTGTTGCCATTATCGAGCGGGAGTTCGGCGCCGATCTTTCCGCCATGCGGGAGGAGATGAAGCAGTTTTATCAAAACCGTCCCGCCCAGACCGGCGAGCCGATCTTTAGCCGGGAAGATCTGCCCGCCGCCCGCAGAAAGAGCGGCGGGGCCGGTTGGCTGATCGGGCTGGTACTGCTGGTGTTTGCCGGCGGCGGATATTACGCCTATGAGAACTTTTTTCACGGCGGGCAAGCGGGTGAGGCGCGCCGACAGGCACCGGTCGAAACAGAGCGAAACGTCACGACGGTCGTGGCCGGGGAAGCGGTGCAAAAGCCGGCCACGGCGGAAGATGCGGATAAGAGTGACCAGAGCGTCGAGGCGGCACCTGCGGAAGGTAAGGGGGATGACGGGGAAACGGTCGAGGCGGCACCCGAAGCGAAGGTCGCGGCCCGGCCCCAGCCGGAGGAGCCTGAACCTTACGTTCCGCTGGATCCCGTTATTGTAGAGCCGACGGTAAAGCTTTGGATCGGGATCATCGATCTAAAAAGCCGCAAACGGCGGGTAAAAATCGTCAAACGTCCTTTTGAAATCGACAGCCACGGCAGGAAACTGCTGTTGACCGGGCACGGCCGGTTCGAGATCAGCGACGGAGAGGGTAACATCATCAAACTCAACGACGCGAAAAAGCACTACTTCCTGATCGACAACGGCGTATTGCAGGAGATCGACGCCGCCGCGTTCCGCCGTTATAACGGAGGCAAGGGTTGGTAATACGGTTTTTGGGATGGACCCTGCTGCTGACGACGGCGCTTTTTGCCACGGCGCTGGATAGCGCGAAGGGGATGCTGGATGAACGGACCGTGGCGGGGCATCAGCGGCTTTTGCGTCTGCTCTTTTCCCGTGATGCCGATTTTAGAACGGCCGAGGGATACGATGTGGGAAAGATCGCCGCCGTTTTGAAAGAGAACGGTCTGTTACGGACGGCATTGCCGGTGGAAAAGGAGATAACCGTCACGTTCCAAAGCAAGGAAGGGGCGAGTCCGACCCTTTTTCTCAAAGTTGTCGGCGGCGGATTGTTGCAGCTCGGTGTGCCGGCACCGTTGACGAAAGAGGCCCTGTACGACGGTTCGCGCTATCGCTGGCAGGTGGTATACAAAAGCGCCTCTCTCCCCGATCCCCAGGCTTTGCAAATGGCGCTTTCGCGTTACGGTGCCGATTTGCGGGACGCCCGTTTGGATGACAAGGGAGACTGGCTCTTCGTCGTCGATACGCGTCATGCCGTTTTGCCCGTACCGCGCCTGAAAGCGGGAGAGAGCCGCCGGACGGTTCGTCCCGTCCGTCCCGTCTGGTTCGACGTATCGGCGATTGGGAGCGTGACGTTCCGGGAGATGCCCGGCAGTCACTGGTATCCGTCGGTGACGGTTTATGATAAAATGCTGCACGTTTTATCGGTCAAACGGCCGCGGCAAAGAACCCGCTATCTGCGCCTTCGCCTGCCCCGTGAGGCACGGTATGTCAAGGTTACGGACCGCTTCAGTCTGGAGAATCTCCGCAACGGTTTACGTGTCGATGCCGGTTCGGCCCGTTAGTCTTATGGTAAGGATAGAAACGTCATGTTCGACGAAATTGAATTCGAGAAGCTCAAGCGTCTCCCCAAATATGTTTTTGCCGAGGTAAACGACCTCAAAATGGCGGCCCGGCGCGCCGGGGAGGATGTGATAGACTTTAGCATGGGCAATCCTGACGGGCCGCCGAGCGAAAAGATTATCGAAAAACTGATCGAGGCGGCCAAAAAGCCCAAAAACCACGGCTACAGCGCCAGCAAGGGGATCTACAAACTTCGGCTTGCCATCTGTAACTGGTATGAGCGGCGCTACGGGGTGGCGCTGGATCCTGAAACCGAAGCGGTGGCGACGATGGGCAGCAAAGAGGGGTATGTGCACCTGGTGCAGGCCATCACCAACCCGGGCGATACCGCCGTGGTGCCCGACCCGACCTACCCCATCCACTCCTACGCCTTCATGCTGGCCGGCGGCGCGGTGCGCAAGATGGAGCTGGTTTTCAATGAACGGTACGAGGTGGACGAGGAGCTCTTTTTCATCAACCTCAAACGGGCGCTTGTCGAATCGGTGCCCAGGCCCAAATATGTGGTGGTCAACTTTCCCCACAACCCTTCCACCGCCACCGTCACACCCGCCTTTTACGAGCGGCTGGTGGCCATGGCAAAAAAAGAGCGTTTCTACATTATCAGTGACATCGCCTATGCCGACATTACCTTTGACGGCTACAAAACCCCTTCGATCCTGACGGTAGAAGGCGCCAAGGATGTGGCAGTAGAGAGCTTTACGCTTTCCAAAAGCTACAACATGGCCGGCTGGCGCGTGGGCTTTATTGTGGGCAACCCCAAACTGGTCGGGGCGGTGCAGAAGATCAAAAGCTGGCTTGACTACGGCATGTTCACCCCCATTCAGGTAGCCGCCACCGTAGCGCTGGACGAGTTTGAGGATGAGGTGCAAAAGACGGTGGAGAAGTATCGCAAGCGCCGGGATGTATTGATCGATTCGTTCGCGAAGGCGGGCTGGGAGATTGAGAAACCCCGGGCCAGTATGTTTGTCTGGGCCCGCCTTCCCAAAGAGGCCCTCCACCTGGGAAGCCTGGAATTTTCCAAAAAGCTTTTGACCGAAGCCAAGGTGGCGGTGAGCCCCGGCATCGGTTTTGGCGAGTACGGCGACCAGTATGTCCGCATCGCGTTGATCGAAAACGAAAAGCGGATCCGCCAGGCGGCGCGTAACATCAAGAAGTATCTGAAATATCTTAAAGAAAATCAATAAAAAGGAACGAAGTGACCTTCCTGAATTTTTCATTGAATCAAACGGTAAGGAGTCACACATGATCCGTGTGGGAATTATCGGTGTCGGAACGGTAGGGAAAAGCGTCGCCGATATTCTAAAAGCCAATCGCGATGTGATCGCCGCGCGAGCCGGGAAGGAGATTGTGGTCAAAAAAGGGGTGGTGCGAAATCTTTCCAAAAAGCGTGACGTAAGTATTCCCCTGACAGACAACCCCGACGAGGTGCTGGACGATCCCGAAATTGATCTGGTGGTCGAGTTGATGGGCGGGGTGGATGAGCCCTACGCCGTGGTGAAAAAAGCCCTGCAAAACGGCAAGGCAGTGGTGACCGCCAACAAGGCCCTGCTGGCCTACCACCGCTATGAACTGGAGCAGTTGGCCGGGGACCTGCCCTTTGAGTACGAAGCGAGCGTAGCCGGCGGGATTCCCATCATCAAAGCCCTCAGGGAAGGACTTAGCGCCAACCACATCGAGCGAATTGAAGGGATCATCAACGGCACCGCCAACTACATTCTGACCAAGATGATGCAGGAGGGCGCCGATTTTGACGCGGTGCTCAAAGAGGCCCAGGAATTGGGATACGCCGAGGCCGATCCTACCTTTGACATCGGCGGGTTCGACGCGGCGCACAAACTGCTGATTCTGGCTTCCATCGCCTACGGTATCGATGCCAAACCCGAAGATATTTTGATTGAAGGGATCGAGAAGATCACCCAGGATGACATTGCTTTTGCCAAGGAGTTCGGCTATACCGTCAAGTTGCTGGGCATCGCCAAAAAATCGGGCGAGGAGGTGGAGCTGAGGGTGCATCCGACGCTGGTACCGCGTGATCGGATGATCGCAAAGGTTGACGGGGTAATGAACGGGGTGAGCGTCGTGGGCGACAAGGTGGGCGAGACCATGTATTACGGCCCGGGTGCCGGCGGCGACGCCACGGCCAGCGCCGTCATCTCCGACATCATCGCCATCGCCCGCGGCGGCAAGAGCTCTCCGATGTTGGGCTTCAAACGGCCGCTCGAGGAGGGGTTGAGACTGGCGCGAAAGGATGCCATGAGCGCCCACTACTACCTGCGTCTCAAAGTGGACGACAAGCCCGGTGTCCTGGCGGCGGTGGCCGACAGGATGGGCAAAGAGGGTGTCTCGATCGAAACGATGCTACAGCGTCCTGTACGAAACGAGGCGGCCACCCTGCTCTTGGCCACCCACGCCTGCCGGGAGTCGGCGATGCAAAGGGCGCTTGAAGGTTTGCGAAACCTTGAGGCGGTGCGGGAAGAGCCGGTGATGATCCGCATCGAGAGATAGCGCCCCCTCACAAACAGAAAAACGGCGTGGTCGGCTGAAAAATCCGATCACGTCGGTCGCTTCAGGAAAAATCCTTCCATTTTCTTTTATAATCTTTTATCTATTGCCAAACTCCCGGAGAATGCCATGACACACGTCAAAGAGATCGAGAGTGTCTGTACCTACTGCGGTGTCGGTTGCGATATTGTCGCCCAGGTGGACGAGTCTTGCAATACCGTGCTTAAAATCGGCGCCGACAAGGACGGTTATGTCAGTCAGGGCAAGCTGTGTGTCAAGGGTAAGTACGGGTTTGACTTTTTACATGACGACGCACGCCTTAAAGCGCCCCGTATCGCCCGGCGTTTTCTGGAGCGCAACCCCGATATCGCCCAAAAGCTCCAAGGCCGTTTGCGCCCGCTGGACGGGGCGTGGTTTGAAACCGATCTCTCCGGTGCGGTGGAAGCGGCGGCCCTGAAGCTCAAAGAGATCACCGCGCAATACGGACAAGAGAGCTTTTGCGCCGTGGGTGGGGCCAGGAGTAACTGCGAAAGCGCCTATCTACTGCAAAAATTTACCCGGCAGGTGATGGGCTCACCCCATATAGATTGTTGCGCCAGGGTTTGCCACTCCCCCAGTCTCAGGGGTATGCGTGAAACCATCGGGGAGGGGGCGGCCACCAACCCTTACAACGACATCTACGAGGCCGAATTCATTCTCATCATCGGCTCCAACACCACCGAAGCCCACCCCATCGTCGCCAATCGCATTATCGACGCGGCCAGACTGCACGATAACGTGGCCGTCATTGACGTGCGCGAGATCAAGATGATGAAGTACGCCAAGCACAAGGCGGTGATTCCCTTTGAGGCCAATCTGCTGGTGCTCAATATGATGGCCCGGGTGATTTTGGAGGAGGAGCTTTATAACGAGAAGTTTGTCAAAAACCGGACCACGGGGTTTGAGGCCTACCGCGAGGCGATTTTGAACGACCCCTACGCCGATCCGCTCTTTTTCAAGCAGATTCCGGGATATGAATATCTGGCGACCAAAATTCCCGTTATCGCCCGGGAATACGCGCTGAAAAAATCGATGATCTTCTGGGGGCTTGGCGTTACCGAACATATCGACGGCAGTTACGCCGTTATGGCGATTACCCACCTGGCGCTTTTGACCGGCAATATCGGCAAGAGCGGCGCGGGACTTATGCCCCTGCGCGGCCAGAACAACGTGCAGGGGGCCTGCGATATGGGGTGTCTGCCCTATTACGCGCCCGATTATCAAAAACCCGAAAAGACAGGGATGATGACCCCGCAGTTGATTGAGGGAATGCTGGATGGAAAGATCAAGGCGCTATTGAATATGGGGGAGGATATCGCCCATATCCATCCCAACCAGAACAAGATTGACAAAGCGCTTGAGAAGTTGGAGTTTTTGATGGTGCAAGAGCTCTTCATGACCGAGATCGCCCAAAAAGCCGACATTGTGATCGGGGTGAAGTCGGCCTATGAGAAAGAGGGGGTCTATGTCAACGCCATGCGCCGGCTTCACCTATCCCAGCCGCTGACACACAGCGATCTGCCTGATGACTGGGAGGTGCTTCAACAGCTCGCGAACGCCCTGGATGGCGGTTTTGCCTACGAAAGCGGCGAAGCGGTCTGGAACGAGGTGCGTGAAGTGGCCCACCGGCGATTCAGCGGTGCCAGCTACCTGCGCCTGAGACGTCACCGCAAGCGGGGTTTGCAGTGGCCCGTGTATATTGAGGATACCCCGGTTTTGCACCTGCTGGACTTTCGTACCGAAGACGGGTTGGGGCGTTATAGCTACCATCAGTACGAACTACGGGGACAGGTGAAAGAGCTGGTAGAAAAGGGAGAGACCGGCAACGGCTTTTACCTCACAACGGGCCGCGTACTGCCCCACTACAACAACGCCGCCCAGACCCAATGCAGTCAAAAACTCAACCGCCGCTACGACGAGGAGGTTCTGCTGGCAAGCGAGGCCGACCGGGCGCGTTTACCGGAAAGCGAGTATGTGGTGCTTCAAAGCCGGTACGGCCGGAGCGCGCCGTTGCGGGTGAAATTTACCGAAAAGATGCGCCCCGGCACCCTCTTTACCACCTTCCACCACGCCCAAAGCCGTATCAACTACCTCTTTGGGGACGAATCGGACGCTTTGGTGAAAACTGCGGCGTTCAAGTCCGTTTATGTGGAGGTTTTGCCCGCGTGAGTCGCGCCAAGGGGAACGTCGCCGAAGAGAGGGCCTGCGATTTTTTGCGGGCCCACGGGTGTGAGATCGTGGCGCGCAACGTCTATTTCAAAGGGGGCGAGATTGACATTATCGCCCAAAAGAACGGAGTGGTGCATTTTGTGGAAGTCAAAAGCGGCAGCGGTTTTGAGCCCGTTTACAATCTCACCCCCGCCAAGCTGCGTCGGATTGTCAGGGGCGCACAGCTTTGGATGGCGCAAAACCGCCTTGACAGCCCCTGGCAGATCGACGCGCTGATTGTCAGGGACGGGGTGTGTGAGTGGCTGGAAAATATCACGATTTAATCGTCCCGGCCAAAAAATTTTAAAGTAATAACCGCTATAATCTACAGCATGAATTTTTTCAAGGAGCATGAATTATGGGAAAATATGTCGAGCTCAACAGCGGCAATTTTGAAGAGACAGTCAAAGAGGGTGTGACCCTGGTAGATTTCTGGGCGCCCTGGTGCGGACCCTGCCGGATGATCGCGCCGGTGATCGAAGAGCTGGCCGAAGAGTATGAGGGCAAAGCCACCATCGCCAAAGTCAATACCGACGAAGAGCAGGAGCTGGCGGTCAAATACGGCATCCGTTCCATTCCCACCATTCTCTTCTTCAAAGACGGAGAAGTGGTCGATCAGATGATCGGTGCCGCCTCCAAACAGGCATTTGCCGAAAAACTCGACGTGCTGATCGGTTAATTTTTTATTCCGATGGCAGCCGGCGGCAGGAAGGGGCCCTTCTCCTTCACCTATGTTTTCGCCTCCTTTTTCGGGGCGGCGATGATCGCCGGCGCTTTCGCCTACTATAACTACAAATTCTCACAATACAGGTTTATCGACTTCAAAGAGACGATACTCTATACTAAAACATCCATTTTCAAGCCCGTGGATGAACGCTACGTGGTAGTGGTGTACAGTTCGCATATGGGAGAGATCGACAAGGCGCTGCACGCGCTGGCGGCCAGACAGCGGGTACTGGCCGTGGATCTTTATCAGCAGCGGCGCAAAAGCGACGACAGGGTGATCTACCTGACGGCGGGTACCAATACGCTGTTGAAGATCATTCACCGCTTCCATATTCGAGAGGTACCCGGTTACTTCATGATCAAAAAGCAGAACGACGAGGGCCTGTACAAGCAGGATAGCAAGATCTACCTTCTGGAGGTGCAATGATGCTCGATCTGGCGATTGTGGGCGGCGGCCCGGCCGGTCTGACGGCGGGGCTTTACGCGACCCGCGGCGGACTGGAAAACGTGGTGATGTACGAAAAGGGGATGCCCGGCGGCGCCATTACCCAAAGCAGCGAGGTAGAAAACTACCCCGGTATCAAAGAGGTTGTCAGCGGTATGGACCTGATGGCACCCTGGCCCGAACAGTGTATGCGTTTTGGTCTCAAACACGAGATGCGTGAGGTTGTAAGGGTGCAAAAAGCTTCTCATGGGTTCGACCTGCTGCTGGACAACAACGAGACGGTCGCGGCCAAAAGCGTCGTTGTCTGCACCGGCGGCGTGCCGAGAAAAGCGGGTTTTAAAGGCGAAGAGGAGTTTTTTGGCCGGGGGGTGAGCACCTGCGCCACCTGTGACGGTTTCTTTTACCGGGACAAGGAGGTGGCGGTTATAGGCGGCGGCGATACGGCGCTCGAAGAGGCGCTCTATCTGGCCGAGATCGCCAGCAGGGTTTACCTGATTCATCGCCGTAGCGAGTTTCGCGCCGCCCCCGCCACCGTCAGGCGGGCCGAGGCCAACGAAAAGATCGTCTTCATCACCGATACGGTGGTCGAGGAGGTTTACGGCAACAACATGGGTGTTCAGGGTGTGCGCCTTAAAAACCGCGTCAGCGGCGAAGAGAGCGATTTGAGCGTGCCCGGCGTCTTTGTCTTTGTGGGGTATGATGTCAACAATGCCGTGCTTAAACAGGAAGACGGTACGTTCCTTTGCGAGATGAACGCGCGCGGCCAGGTGGTGGTGGATTTGAGTATGCGCACCTCCGTGCCGGGGCTTTATGCCGCCGGCGACATTCGCGTGGAAGCCCCCAAACAGGTGGTGTGTGCCGCGGCCGACGGCGCCACCGCGGCTTTGCAGGCCATTGAATTTGTCAGACACCAAGGTTAAGGAAGTAAAGATGCTAAGAGTCGGAGTCTACGGCGCCAACGGTCGGGTTGGCAAACTGCTGGTGAAAAACCTTTCCGAAGATCCCGCCACCGAGGTAGCGGCGCTGTGTGAGAAAGGCGGGGTAGACTATCAGGCCCCGGAGGGCAGTGTGGTCACCAATGACGCGAAAATCTTTCTGGACAGCTGTGAGGCGGCTATTGACTTTACGGTACCCGAAGCGACCGAAACGCTTTTAAAGGCGGCACTGGATCGTCCCCGCCCGCTGGTGATCGGCACCACGGGATTAAGCGCGGCGCAAACGGCACTGCTGAACGAGGCGAGCCGAAAGATGCCGATTCTGTATGCCACCAATATGTCCGCCGGTATCGCGCTGCTTAAAAAGCTGGTGCAGATGACAGCCGAGAAACTGGCCGATTTCGATATCGAGATTGTCGAACAGCACCACCGCTACAAAAAAGACGCCCCCAGCGGCACGGCCCTGACGCTGGCGGAGTTCGCCGCCAAAGGGCGGGGCTGGGAACTTGACGCGGTGCGTGTGAGCGGCCGGGACGGCATGACGGGGGAACGTAAAAGAGAGGAGATCGGCGTCCTGGCGGTGCGGGGCGGCGACGTGGTGGGCCGCCATACGGTAGGCTTTTACAACGACGGCGAGTTTATAGAACTCAACCACACCGCCACCAGTCGGGAGACCTTCTCCAAAGGTGCGGTACGGGCCGTCAAGTGGTTGGCCGATCAACCGGCCGGTCTGTATGATATTAGCGATTGTCTGGGGTTGTAAAAACACATGGAACGACATCTGAACGAAAAGTGCGCGGTTGTAGGCGTCTTTAACGTCAAAGGGGCGGCGCAGATCGCCTATTTCGGGCTCTTTGCCCTTCAGCACCGCGGCCAGGAGGCGGCGGGCATCTGCTCCAACAAAGAGGGCAAGTTTCACATGATCAAAGACCGGGGACTGGTGACCCGGGTCTTTAGCGAAAAGAAGATCAAAAAGCTCAAAGGCGACATGGCCGTGGGCCATACCCGCTACTCCACCGCCGGGGACGACTCCATTCTGGACGCCCAGCCGGTCTTTGCCCGTTACGATCTGGGCGAGATCGCCATTGTGCACAACGGCAACCTCACCAACGCCCAGGAGGTCAGAAAACAGCTCATTGACAAAGGGGCCATATTCCAGACCTTCATGGATACCGAAAACATGATCCACCTGATCGCCAAGAGCGAGAAGGAGAAGCTGATCGACCGGATTGTCGACGCGCTGCACAAGGTGGAGGGGGCTTACAGCTTTGTGATTCAGAGCCGTAGCAAGATGTTCGCCATCCGCGACCGCTTCGGCTTCCGTCCTCTCTCCCTTGCCAAACTCGGCGACGGCTATATGGTCGCCAGCGAAACCTGCGCCTTTGATCTGGTGGGCGCGGAGTTTATCCGTGACATCAAACCGGGTGAGATGGTGATTTTTGAAAAGGGCAAAGCGCCCCGTTCCATGCAGGTATTTGAGCCCAATCCCCACAAATGTATCTTCGAGTATATCTACTTCGCACGGCCCGATAGCGTGGTATTTGGCAAAAACGTCTACAGCCTTCGCAAGAAGATGGGGCGGGAGCTGGCCAAGGAACTGCCGGTGGAGGCCGACATGGTGGTGCCCGTGCCCGACAGCGGCGTGGCGGCGGCCCTGGGGTATTCGCAAGAAAGCGGTATCCCGTTTGAGCTTGGCATCATGCGTAACCACTACGTGGGGCGCACCTTTATCGAGCCCACCCAGGAGTTACGTAACCTCAAAGTCAAGATGAAGCTCAGCCCCATCCGGGAGGTGATCGAGGGCAAGCGACTCATTGTCATTGACGACTCCATCGTGCGCGGCACCACCAGCAAACAGATTGTCAGTATGCTCAAAGAAGCCGGCGCGGCGGAGGTGCATATGCGCATCTCCAGCCCGCCGACGACCGATCCCTGTTTTTACGGGGTGGATACGCCCGAAAAAGAGAAGCTCATCAGCGCCCGCATGAGCGTGGAGGAGATTCGCGACTACATCGGCGCCGATTCGCTGGCCTATATCTCCATCGATGGCCTGATGCGCGCGGTGGGAGATGACCAGAACTACTGCAAAGCCTGCTTTGACGGACATTACGTCGTCTAAATAGAGGCCCCGTCTAATGGGGCTGAAACAGCCGACCGCTATAATCGGACCCAAAAACGACGACAAGACGGACAAGCATGAAAAGAGTCTATACCATCGGCCGCTACTTTCGCAAGCGTTTCGGCGAGCGGGTTTACAAAGTGCCGCTCAGTATCGCGGGGTTTACCTGCCCCAACATCGACGGTACCGTGGCCAAGGGTGGGTGTACTTTTTGTCTGAATGAGTCTTTCAGCCCCAATCTGGCCCAAAAAACTTCCAAGAAGTTCTATCTTCGCCCCGATTCGGTCGAAAATCCGCTTTTGCAAAAACAGATCGAACAGGTACGCCTCCAGTATGCCGCTACCGCGGAGCGATTGACCGGTAAGTACGGTGTGCGCAAATTTTTGGCCTATTTTCAATCCTTCACCAATACCTACGCGCCGCTGGATACGCTTAAAGTACTGTATGAGGAGGCGTTGGCGCAACCCGGTTGCGTGGGGCTTAGCATCGGAACCCGCAGCGATAGCGTGACCGAGGAGATTTTAGACTACCTGGCCGATCTTTCGCAAAGGTATGAGATCTGGGTTGAGTACGGGATTCAGTCGGTCTATGACGAGACACTCGACAAGATCAACCGCGGGCATGACAGCGCCAATGTCCGGGAGTGGATCGAAAAGACCAAAGCCAGAGGTCTAAAGGTGTGCGGACACGTCATTTTCGGTCTGCCGGATGAGAGTGACGCCATGATGCTGGAGACGGTACGCCGGTCGCTTGCGTGGGGCATAGACTCCATTAAAATCCATCCCCTTTATGTCGTCAAAAACACCGCCTTGGCCGTGGATTTGCAAAAGGGCAGGTTTGCGCCGATCGGGGAGGAACGGTATATCCGACTGGTGGTCGAAGCGATCAAGATGTTGCCGGATCGGGTCAGCGTGCAGCGACTTAGCGCCGGCATCAACGACGCCACACTGCTGGCGCCGCAATGGTGCCGTTGCAAACATGAACAGATGAGAAAGATTCGCGCGGCGTTGAAAGAGGCGGGCTATCTTTACTGAAAAGCCCGTCTCGGCGAAGAGGGGCTTTAGTGGCAGTAGAGATGGTAGATGAGCCGCGTCTTTGAGAAGTAGGGCGGGTAGGGCATCCGCACGGTAAAGGGCTGAATCTCTCCCGGTTTGATCTTTCTGGCGACCACAAACTCCTCTTCAATCGTGTTGGGCCGCTCTTTTCTTGGGTCTTTGGATTTGAAAAAATCGAGACCGGAGGGTTTGTAGATCTGGCTGCCGCTCAATTTGCCGCTTTCTACGGGATTGTTGATCATCTTGATACTCAGTTTACAGCGGCCGATGGTAAATTTCCCCACATTCATGACCCGACCTTTGAAGACAATCTCCTCCGTTCGCAAAATCCTATGGTTTTCAATGGAGAGCAGTTTGGCCTTTTTGGTGTATTTGTCCAGGACGAACATACTGAACAGCGCGCCGGTGGAGGTGACCAGGAAAGAGGCGAACACCATGGACCAGAAGACGTTTTTGCGTTTCTCTTTTCTGGAGATGAGAACCAGAAGCAGGAAAAGAATGATAAAGAAAAGAAGTGTAAGCCAGTGAAGAATGGTCATGTACATCATGGGTAGCACCTTGCCGTGACGGTGGTATTCAAGTCGTTTCTCTTGGGAAGATGATCGACAAGAATCCTAAAGGGTTTAGTCTCTCCCTTTTCCAGAGGGGTTTCCAGGGTCTTGATACGCACGACGGAAGGCTTCAGCCAGGGGCTCCAGTCCCCGAGAAAATCACGGGGACGGTAAAGGACGATAACCAGGTCGCAGGAGCTGTAATCGACTTTACCGGCGTTGGTCAGGTTGCCTTCCAGCAGCAGCGCATCGGAGTAGCGGAGAAAACGGCTCTCTTTCAAAGAGACGTCCGCTTTGCGGATATAGCGGTCCAGCCCCACTTTTACCGCGGGGGGTCCGAAAAAGAGCAGCACCATACCCAGCAGAAGCAGAAAATAAGAAAGACCGCGGCGTCGCACGAAAGCGCCCAGAAACATCAATAAAAAGGCGAGAAAAAGGACCCACCCCAGGGCCATATAGTCGTACTTGGTCAGGGAGTGGAATGTGTAAAAGAGGTAGTGTTTGAGCAGTTCAGCCATTTTGCCTGCTGTTTTTCTCTTCGATGCCGCTTAAACCGAAGCGTCTTGCCAGTTCCTGGCGGATCCGGTCGGGGGTGATCCCCTTCTTGCCCAAAGCCACCAGGACGTGATAGGTCAGATCCGCGGCTTCGTAGACTATCTCGTTTTCGTCGTCATCCTTGACGGCGAAGCAGAGTTCGCCCGCTTCCTCCACGATCTTTTTGAGCAGGCTATTCTCTTTGCCCTGAAGCAGTTTGGCGGTGTAGGAGCTTTTGGGATCGGCGTTTTTGCGCTCCAAAATGGTGTGATAGAGGGTGTCTACCGCTCCGTAGGTCGCGGCGGTGTCCACTTCGGGGGTACTGACGGTTTGGTTTGTCTGCAGGTCGGTAAAGAAGCAACTGCGCCGGCCCGTATGGCAGGCGACCCCCTCCTGATGCACCTTCAAAAGGAGCGTGTCGCCGTCACAATCGAGTAGCATCTTCTCGATTTTTTGGACGTGGCCGCTGGATTCGCCCTTTTTCCAGAGCCGTTTGCGACTGCGGGAGTAGTAGTGGGCAAAGCCGGTTTGGCGCGAAAGCTCAAACGCCTCTTCGTTCATGTAGGCCAGCATCAGCACCTCCCCGCTTTGGGCGTCCTGTACAATGGCGGGGATCAGCGGCGTTTTCTCCCAGTCGATATGAATCGTACTCTCTCCCATCACTGTCCTTTACTTGGAGACCGTGCTGCTGCGCTGCTTGTCTTTGGTGTCGATCCAGATGTTGGGGACCGCGCCGCCGGGGGTGAGGAAGATTTTGGCGTCTTTGTTGTTTTGCAACGCTTTGTTGAACTCTCCCTGCACCTGAATCTGGCGCAGTTGCAACAGTTCAGGCGTGAGCGAATCGCTGATCAGTTTGTTGGCTTTGGCCTGGGCACCCGCCTCGATACGAATGCGATCCGCCTCGCCCTGGGCCTGGATCTTTTTGGCTTCGGCCACCCCTTTGGCCAGGGCGGCGCGTTTTTCCGCCTCCTGTTTGGCCCGCAGGACCTCATATTTGACCCGTTCCGCCTCCTGTTTGGCGATTTGAACCCGTTCGATCTG
>JAADEJ010000065.1 GCA_013153475.1 Campylobacterota bacterium | reverse complement strand
AGGCGTGGTTGGATCACCCCGCCGGGCATCTTCAAGCGCTTCCTGGCAGTCCCATGGGGATTTGGCATCCGCTTTGGTTTACAGCGGGTCTCTATCTGCTTGTCGGCGCGGTGCGGGCGGTTGTCGGCATGATGCGAAAGATATTGGCGCGAAAGGGTTAAATGGCTTACTATAACTGGATATTGGCGTTTCATGTGATGAGTTTTATGAGCTGGATGGCGATGCTGTTTTATCAGCCCCGGCTCTATGTCTACCACCGGGAACACGCCGACAACAAAGGATTTGATGAAGTGGTAAAGATTCAGGAGCGCAAACTCTACCGCTTTATCGGTGTGCCGGCCATGTGGGCGACGGTCCTCAGCGGCGCGACGATGATCGCGCTCAATCCCGCTTTGCTGTATAGCGGCTGGTGGCTCTGGATCAAATTGGGTGCCGCGGCGGGGCTCATTGCCTATCACTACTCTTTGGGTGTGTATATGAAGCGTCTGGAAGCGGGTACGTGTCACAAAAGCGGCAAATTTTTCAGGGCCTATAACGAGGTGCCGACGCTGTTGATGATGGTCATTGTCATCATGGTGGTGGTAAAACCGGTATGACGGAGGAGTTGCTTCGCCGGGGGGTGGTGGAGAGCTACCTGCGCCTGGTGCGCAACGAGGGGGCGCTGGTGGCCATATTGCGGTTGCGCCCGGCCGAAGCTTTGGAAGAGCGGTTGCGGGAGGGGGTCGCCCTTTTGCATGAGCAGAGCGACTTTTCCCCTCTTTTCCTGTGTGAGGACGGTTCGCTGCTGCTTTTTTTGAGGCAGATGCATCTGCACGCCGCGGTGCGCAGTGCCAAAGGGATGCGCGAACTGTTGCGGACACGGTGCGGTCTGGATATCGTTTGCGGCGCTTTGACCCTGATGGATGCGGACGACGGATACGAAACCCTCAAGGCCCGACTCGATACCTATATGGCGAGGGCCGAAAAGGCAGGCGGCGGAAAAATCTGTTACGGCAATGTCCATTACGACTTCTGTGCCCGGGGCGGTGAGAAGAGGATTTTCGACTATTTCTTTTCGGGGCGGCGGGAGGTTTCCATTTACAACTTCTACAACGGGATGCCCCTGCATGAGAAGGTGACGGTGCTGGGGTATGAGAACGGGTTGCTCAAAATCAAAACCAGCCTGGCCAAGGCCGCTTTTTTGCGAAACGAGCCTTTTACCTATATCCGTCATCCCCAGTTGCCCGACACGATCCGGGCCGATGTGGTTACGGCGATACCGGGCCGGGCGGAAGTGACACTGGGGAACCTTCACTTTATCGATACCTCTCCGCTGGACAGGGAGAATATACGCATCTCGCCCGAAGAGTCTATCGAAGTCTCGATCGGCTGTTCGGAAGGTGAGGCGGTTGTCGGGAAGCTGGAGGCGATCGCCGTCAACTCTATCGCCGTCAGAACGGATGCGGCGGTACCGGACGCCTGTTTGGAGGAGAGTGCGCAATATACCGTCGCTTTCAATCTGCCGGAGCGTGAAACGGGAGAGGCCCATATCGGCGTGACGGGTACATTACGGTGTCGGAAAGAGGGGGTATGGATCTTTTCGATCTACCCCAACCATTTCGCGAAGCAAAAGATTGAGAGCTATATCGCCCGGCAGCAGTCCAAGTTGATTACGATTCTGCAGAAGATGGTGTTGAATTTTTATCAGGGGTGACGGGGACGATGAGGTATCAGGCGGGCCGGAGGCCCGTACCGCTCCCCCAAGCGGCGGTTTTTGGGCTTACTTGGAAGCGGCGGCTTTGGCGGCTTCAAGTGCCTCTTCGTATTCGGGTTCCGCGGTGATTTCGGGAACGATCTGTTTGTAGGTGACCGTACCGTCTTTGTCGATTACGAAGATCGCGCGGCAGGTTACGCCGGCCAGGGGGCCTTCGGCAATCAGTACGCCGTAGGCGTTGGCGAAATCTTTGTTGCGGAAATCGGAAGCGACGGTCAGGTTCTTGATGCCTTCGGCGGAGCAGAAGCGACCGGCGGCAAAGGGAAGGTCCATAGAGATGACGGTAGTATCCACACCTTCGATCTCGGCCGCTTTTTCGTTGAATTTGCGGGTTTCTGCCGCGCAAACAGGGGTATCAAGAGAGGGAACGACAACCAGCAGTTGCACTTTGTCCTGGGCGCCACCCACTTTTTTGTCAGCCAGGCCGTCGGAGTTGACGACAGTTACTTCCGGTGCTTTGTCACCGACGTTGATTTCATTACCGGCCAGTTTGACTTCGTTGCCTTTGAGAGTTACAGTTGCCATGATGGCTCCTTTTTTGTTGAGATTTTTTATCGTTTGATAGTTCGCTTTAAAAGCGATTACATGAATTCTACAGGAAATGGATAAAAAAACTCTTAATTAAACCGACTTAGTTTTAAGAGTTTTATAAACTTTTAAGAAAAATTAGAAAATTTTATCGGTTCTGGGTGTGACGCGCAAAGCGGACGGCGGGGTGAAGTCTTGCCGCTCATAGGCTTCCAGGGCGCACCGTCCCACCATGGCGGCATTGTCGGCGCAATATTTCAGCTCGGCCAGATGGAGGGTGGCGCCATATGTTTGGCAGAGTTTCTCAAAAGCCTCTCTGACGGCCAGGTTGGCGCTGGCGCCGCCGACAATGGCGAAATCGGCGGGGCGGTAGGTGTCGAATACCTTTTTGCATTTGTGCAGCAGATGCGCCACGGCCGCCTTTTGGAACGCCGCGGCGATGTCGCACCGGGTCTGCTCGTCAAGGGGTGCGTGCTCCTGCACCAAAAGGCGGACCGCGTTTTTGAGGCCGGAGTAGCTGAAGGCAAGACGGGGAGAGTTTTTTAAAGGGACGGGCAGGGCGAAGCGGGTAGGGTCGCCTTTTTGGGCCAGCTTTTCGATGATGGGCCCGCCGGGGTAGCCCAGTCCCATCATTTTGGCCGTTTTGTCAAAACTCTCTCCGAAGCTGTCGTCTATGGTAGAGGCCAGAATGGTAATGTCGTCGTATCCTTTGACATCCAGTACCATGGTGTGTCCGCCGGAGATGAGCAGTACCAACATGGGGAAACGGGCCGGTTTTTCGATGAAAAGGGAGTAGATGTGGGCTTTGAGGTGGTTGATGGCAATGAGCGGAACGCGTTTGGCTACGGCCAGGGCCTGGGCCATGGCAACCCCTTCCAGG
This sequence comes from Campylobacterota bacterium, assembly GCA_013153475.1. GTDB lineage: Bacteria > Campylobacterota > Campylobacteria > Campylobacterales > Hydrogenimonadaceae > Hydrogenimonas. Next base: position 374 of record JAADEJ010000065.1, on the reverse strand, counting down.
AGCGTTACCGAAAGGCCCGGGGCGTTGGTGACGGCGACCGCTTTGATTTTTGGCAGAAAGGGCGCGGCCTCCTCCAGAAGCCTGGGCAGATCCACGGCGTGCAGGCGGCTGGCCAGTTCGGGTACCACGCCGCCGTAGGCCGCGTGGGCCTTCTCCTGGGAGATTTTGCGGTGGAAAAGCACTTTTCGATCCGCCAAACCGGTTACGGCCAGGGCGCTGTCGTCGCAACTGCTCTCGATGCTTAGAATCACGTCCTCTCCTTTGGTTTCCATTTTACCCAAGTTGGGATAAAAGAGGGGTTGAAAAAGAAGAAATGTTATTGGGTTGATGAGAAAAAAATACTATAATTACACAAATATTATATAAGGATTGTG
>JAADEJ010000039.1 GCA_013153475.1 Campylobacterota bacterium | reverse complement strand
CAATTCATATTATTAAGTAATTTGTATATATAGTTTTTAAGAATAAAAATTTCTTTTTCTCTTCTGTAAAAATAAATCAATAAAATAATCAATAAAATTGTAATAGAATATGATTTCATTATTTGTTGTTTTTCTTGTTATTATAAAAATAAGAAGAGAGACCAACGAAATCGAACCATAAAAGAAAAATCTTATTATATTTATTTTAAAATCCTTATTATAATTATTAAGTAAATCAAGTTCTTTTATTGAGAGATGGGGTCTGGGCTTGAGTTTTGCATAATCTTCATGCTACTTTTAGACTGCTTATAGCTGACAAACACCCAAAGTCGCTATAATTTGCCAAAAACTTGAGGATTGTGGATGTTTCAACCCTTTAAAACGCCAAATTACGACAACTTTCCCAAAGAGCTGGAGGTTCTGTTAAAGCAAAACGAAGAGACGATAGAGGCCTTGATAGAGAAGGCTGAGGAGGGGTACGAGGCTTTTGTGCGGCCCTATATGGAGACTTTTGAAAAGCTCGATCTTTTCTTTACGCCGCTATCGCATCTAAACAGCGTCGAAAACTCCGAAAAGACCCAAAAGGCCTATGAGGCCTCCCTGCCGCTACTTTCAGCCTATCATACGAAGCTTTCGCAAAACGAAAGGCTCTTTGAGGCTTTTAAAAAGGTTAAAAGCAATACCCCCGAGCAAGCGGAGGTTTTGCGTCAGGAGATTCGCGATTTTAAGCTCTCGGGCGTGGACTTGCCCAAGGAGCGAAAGAAGCGGCTCGAAGAGATCAACTTGCGCCTAAGTGAACTCAATAACCGCTTTTCGCAAAACCTGCTGGACGCCACCAACGCTTATGAGCTTATTATCGAAGATCCCAAAGACGTCGAGGGTATGCCCGAAAGCGACCTGGCGTTGGCCAAGAGCGAAAAAGAGGGCAAAACCGTTTGGCGCTTTACGCTCCAAGCGCCCAGTTATCTGGCTTATATGACCTACGGGCCAAACAGAAAGCTGCGCGAAGAGCTCTACCGCGCCTACACCACCCGCGCGCCCGAAAACGCCGAGATTATCGACGAGATTTTGCGGTTGAGGGATGAAAAGGCGAAGATTTTGTGGTTTGATCACTTCAGCGAGCTCTCTTTGGCCACCAAATCTGCTCCGAATGACGAGGCGGTGGTGGACTTTTTAAACGCGCTGGCCGACGCCGCGGCGCCCTACGCGCAAAAAGAGGCCGAGCGCCTAAGAGAGCTGGCCAAAGCCGATGGCATCGAGGATCTGCAAAGCTACGATGTGGCTTTCTACTCCGAAAAGCTCAAGAAAAAAGAGCTTGACTTCGACGACGAACAGACCCGCCCCTGGTTTGAGCAGGGCAGGGTGCTAAGGGGGATGCTGGATTTTGTGGGCGAGCTCTTTGGCGTGGAGTTTGTGGAGGTTGAGGTACCGGTTTGGAACGACAAGGTGCGGGTCTATGAGCTAGAAAGCGACGGTGAGGTGTTTGGGCGGATCTACTTTGATCTGGAAGCCAGAAAGAGTAAGCGGGGCGGGGCGTGGATGCATGATTGGCAGACGGCCCATATCGACGAGCGGGGCCAAAAGCACCCGGCCAGCGCCTTTGTGGTCTGCAACTTTCCGCCGTCTACCGACGAAACCCCGTCGCTTTTGCGGCACGATGATGTGGTGACGCTCTTTCACGAGATGGGGCACGCCCTGCATCACCTCTTTTCCAAAGTGAGCGAGCGGTTTGTCAGCGGCATTCACGGCGTGGCGTGGGATGTGGTGGAGTTTCCGAGCCAGTTTTTGGAGAATTTCGCGTTTGAGAAGGCGGTGCTGGATCGCTTCGCGATCCATTACGAAACGGGCGAACCGCTTCCTGAAGAGCTGGCCAGAAAGATTAAAAAGAGCAAAAACTTTTTGGCCGGTATGGCCATGGCACGCCAGCTTGAGTTTGCGCTCTTTGACTTTTTACTGCACCAAAAGCTCTATCAGGGTGACGAGGTACAAAAGCTTTTAGATAGCCTGCGCGCGCGCCTATCGCCCGTCAAGCCCCCCTCCTACAACCGCTTTCAGTGGGGGTTTGCGCACATCTTTGCCGGCGGTTACGCGGCGGGGTATTACAGCTACAAGTGGGCCGAAGTCCTAAGTGCCGACGCCTTTTTCGCCTGTTTTGACGGCAAGCGTATCATAAAAGAAAAGACCGACGGCTACAAGCGCCATATTTTACAAAAAGGCGGTAGCGCGCCGATGGGCGAGCTCTACCGAGCGTGGCTTGGGCGCGAAGCGAAGCCCGAAGCCCTGCTTAGGCTCTACGGCCTGGAGGGGTAGATGAGCGATTGGGAGTTTTGGCGCTACGTTTTGATCATCGGCTCCATTCTTACCTATCTTTGCTGGGGGTTCGTTTTTGCGATTCAGGGGTTACTGCTTTTGCACGGTCGCCCCGAGGCGGTGGCGTGGTTAAAGGGGCGCTATACTATTAAAAGTTTTATGCGAGAACTTTACGCCTTTATGCCGATGCTATTTATTTTTCACTTTTTGCTGGAAGTTTTGCCCAAGATGATCGGCCTGGAGGAGGCGGTCATACGCTTTAGCGTGGCCGATCTGATTCAGCGGGCCGAAGAGGCCCTGGCGTAAGATAAAAGCCAATACCCCACCGCCCCCGAGAGCAAAGAGCCGATCAAAATCCCGATTCGCTCGTCGGCTACGTCAAAGCAGACGCCGCCGCTACACTCAAAGGCCAACGAGCCGATAAAAAGACTCATGGTAAAGCCGATACCGCTGATGACGCTCACGCCGTACAATTCCCGCCAGCCCACGCCGTCTGGCAGTTTGCCAAGCCCCAGTTTAATAGCCGCCCAGCTAAAGAGAAAGACCCCGATCTGTTTACCCGCAAAAAGCCCCAGGGCAATACCCAGCGTGACCGTGTCGTAAAAGTCTTTGGCCGTGACATTGGCGAAGTTGATGCCGGTATTGACAAAGGCAAAAAGGGGCAAAATCACCAGATTGACAGGCGCGTGTAGCGAGTGCTCCAGGGCGTGGAAGCTCTGCCGGTTGTTTTTGATAGGGATAAAAAGGCCCAAAATAACGCCCGCCAGCGTGGCGTGCACGCCAGATTTGAGCATGGCCACCCACATGACGATGCCGATCAGCACGTAAGCGGTATTGTTTACCACGCCTTGGCGGTTGAAAATGAAAAGCACCAAAATGGCCGAGAAAGCGACAATGAGTGCCAAAACGGAGAGGCCGTCGGTGTAAAAGAGGGCGATGATGACAATGGCGCCCAGGTCGTCGATGATGGCCAGGGTGAGCAAAAAGAGCTTAAGCGTCGAGGGGACGCGGTTGCCAAGCAGCGAGAGCACCCCCAGCGCGAAGGCGATGTCGGTGGCCGAAGGGATCGCCCAGCCCCGCATGGCCGCCTCGTCGCCGATGTTAAAGGCGGTATAGATGAGCGCGGGCACCACCATGCCTCCCAGCGCCGCCAAGGCGGGGACCGCCACCTTTTTGGGATCTTTGAGCTGGCCTTCGACCACTTCTCTTTTGATCTCCAGCCCCACCATGAAGAAAAAGACGGCCATCAGCCCGTCGTTGATCCACAAAAGCAGCGGTTTGGCGATCTCAAGATCGCCCACGATCACCGCCACGGGGAGATTCAAGAAAGCGTCGTAATAGGCTTTTAGCGGCGAATTGGCGATGATCATGGCCAGTAACGTCATGATCATCAGCAAAATACCGGTGGCCGACTCTTTTTTGAAAAAACCGATCAGACTGTTTTTGAGCATATGAGCCTCCCTTTTTACGGATTGATGTCGCATCCTCACGCGACGGTGCTTCGCGCCCTTCGGGACGCCCAAACGGGGCTAAAAACCGCAAATTCCTGCGGAACCCTACGGGCGGGTGCGGTTTTTTTCACGCCCCGTTCGGTCTCGCTTTCGCAAGTCTTGTTGCGGTGCACCATCTATCCCTAAATCGTGCTGAGTCGGTTAGATTATAACGCAGGCTACTGCTGTTTTTTCTGATAGTAGAGGGTAATGAGCGCCACCGTGGCGGTGGCCACGATGACGGAGAAGAGCTCCCAAAGGAGTTCGTTGGTGGTCATCAGCGGTTGCGGGCGTGGCCGCCGATGATAAAGCGCAGGGCGTTGAGGCGAATAAACCCTTCGGCGTCTTTTTGGTTGTAGACGCTGTCCTCTTCGAAGGTGGAGAATTCGGGGTTAAAGAGGGTGTTGGGTGATTGGCGGCCCACCACGGTGACGTTGCCTTTGTAGAGCTTGAGGCGCACGTCGCCGTTGACGTTCTCCTGGGTTTTGTCGATGGCCGCTTGCAGCATTTCCCGCTCGGGCGAGAACCAGAAACCGTTGTAGATCAGCTTGGCGTAGCGGGGCATCAGCTCGTCTTTAAGATGCGCCTCCTCACGATCCAGGGTGATCGATTCGATGGCGCGGTGGGCTTTGAGCATGATGGTGCCGCCGGGCGTTTCGTAGCATCCACGGCTCTTCATGCCCACAAAGCGGTTTTCGACCAGATCGAGTCGACCGATGCCGTGTTTGGAGCCTAAGCGGTTGAGTTCGGTCAAAAGTTCGGCGGGGCTCATGGCCTGGCCGTTGATGGCCACCGGGTCGCCCTTTTGGTAGCTGATGGTAATGTATTCGGGCTCGTCGGGCGCCTTTTCGGGGCTGGTGGTCCAGCGCCACATATCCTCTTCGGGCTCGTTCATCGGATCTTCCAGTCGGCCGCCTTCGTAGGAGATATGTAGCAAGTTGGCGTCCATGGAGTAGGGGGACTTTTTGCCGTGCTTTTCGATGGGAATGCCGTGGGACTCGGCGTAGGCCAGCAGTTTTTCGCGGGAGTTGAGATCCCACTCACGCCAGGGGGCGATGATGGTGATATCGGGGTTAAGCGCCAGATACCCCAGCTCAAAGCGAACCTGGTCGTTGCCCTTGCCCGTGGCGCCGTGGCTGACGGCGTCCGCGCCCGTTAGGCGGGCGATTTCGATCTGGCGTTTGGCGATGAGCGGCCTGGCGATGGAGGTGCCCAGCAGGTATTCGCCTTCGTAAATGGCGTTGGCCCGAAACATCGGGAAAACATAGTCGCGCACAAACTCCTCGCGCAAATCTTCAATAAAGATGTTTTCGGGCTTGATGCCAAGCTTCAACGCCTTTTCGCGGGCGGGCTCGACCTCTTCGCCCTGGCCGATATCGGCGGTAAAGGTGACCACTTCGCAGTTATACTCGTCTTGAAGCCATTTGAGAATGATGCTCGTATCCAGTCCGCCCGAATAGGCGAGAACCGCTTTTTTGACCTCTTTTTTCATGGTGGATATTCCTTGAGAGCTAAGAATTTTGGGCGATTCTACCCAAAAAGAGTTGAAAGGTTTATGATGTTATGTCGAAACGGCCCTCGTCGGAGCCGGAGGAGGTGAGGAATTTGCGGGTTTTTTTGATCTCTGCCATGGCCGTTTTCAACCTCTCCCGCTTTGCGGTTATCTCCTGTCTGGCACGGTCGATCAAGGACGCGGCCTGTCGTGCTTCGTCAATGTCGTCAAACGGCGGCATTTTGCCGATCAACCCGGCCAGCGCCGTATCGTTCTCTTCGATCAGGGCGATCTTGAATCGCCTGATCCACTCACTGGAGTCCATGAATCTCCCGCCAGGCTTCCAAAAGCTCTCTGGTTACGTGCAACACGGTATCCAGCGGTTCGGCACTGTTGTCGATGTTGGCCTGAAAAAGGAACTTGATCTGCTGGGTGTAAAGACCTTCCAGATAGAGGGCGGTATCGCCTCCCTTGTCTGCGTCGAGAGACTGGATAAGCTCCGCGAAGATCGCGGCGCTGCGGTTGATCCAGTAGGTTCTTTTCTCTATGTCACCCGCTTCCATCGCCTTTTTCGCCAGGGAGGTAAAGCGGATAATTCCCTCATATAACATCTCGATCAGCTTCTCGGGGGATTCAACCTGGATATTGTTTTGTGCGTAAGTATTGTATGCTGCTGCTGCCGTCATTGTCTTCCTTTCGTGACCGTTTTCGGTATTTGAGTGGTTCAGGGTCAACCTTTTTTATCAAAAATCATGCCGACCAGTTCCCGCATTTTCGCGGCCAGACGCATGGCTTCTTCCGAAGGAATCTGTCGGATCTCCTCATTGTTGGTCGTGTCGATGACGGAGACATAGAGTTCGTTGACCTGATCGTTGAAGCCGAACCGGATGCTTGTTTTAAGCGGGTCCATCTCTTTGTTGAGTTTGTCCACCACTTCCTGAAGCTCTCGTTTGAGCTTTTCGGTATCCTGTTTTTGCGCACCTTCCTGTATGCCGCTCTTTTGCGCCTGTTGTGTGCGATTCGCTCCGGCCACGTCATCCTGTGTCTGGGTTGTCGGTTGCGAATGTTGGGCGCGGATCGCGTTAAAGATCTCCATCTTTCAACCTCCTCGCTGTGTCTTACGGCAAAGATCGTCCGATTTGTCAAAAGGTTTAGTGCGTCGGTTGTATGGAACTGAAACCTCATATCCACTATAATTGAGCCGCTCGTATATGATCCCCGCTCACATGATAGGGATTTTAGAGGGTTGCCAGTGAATCAGAAAGGAAGAGGCCGTGAAAATCGAATTGCGTTGCCGTTCAAAGCTTTTGCGGGAGAGTCTGAAACGTTTTTTGAAAGATCATCAGATCGTGGAAGAGGGGGGAGATCTGATTGTCTGTGACGAGAAGATAGAGACCCGGGTTCCGTCTCTTCGTATCGGCACGGACGAGGAGGCCGATCTGATCAAACCCTTTACCCGTTCGCAGCTGTTGCTTCGACTGGAAGAGTTGCAAAAACGGAGCGCCTTGCGGGATCTGCCGGTGGAGGAGGAGACGCTCGAAGAGAAGATAGAGGCGGCGACAACACGTTTTGTACGGGAGATTGTAAAAATTGTCAAACAACACGGAGGCGCGTTATGAAAAAGCAGGGGCGAATGAGCGGACGAATTCTGGGTGGCGCCTATAAAGGCAGAAAGATCGTGTTGCCCGGTAAAGAGGTAACACGCAGTTCCAAAGCGCGGCTTCGCAAATCGGTGTTCGATTCTTTGCAGTTCGAGATTGTGGACCGTAATTTTATCGAGATGTTCGGGGGTAGCGGGTCGGTCGGGCTCGAAGCGGTCAGCCGCGGGGCGAAAAAGGCGTGGTTTATCGAAGCGGATGCCGACTCTTACGCCGTATTGAAGGAGAATTGCCGTCTTATCGACCCCTCCCGGTGTGACGTACGGATGGGTGACGCGTTCACGATTTTGCCGATGATATTGGAGGAGTTGGCGAAAAAGGGAGAGAAAGCCTATCTCTATATCGATCCACCCTTTTCGATTCGGGAGGGATACGAGGCGATTTACAAAAAGGTGATCGGGACGGTGGAGAGGATCGATCCCGCTTTGATCCATCGTGTGATTATCGAACACATGACGGCGGAGACCATGCCGGAGAGAATCGGCCCGTTTGTCAAAACCAAAGAGAAGCGTTTCGGTAAAAGCTCCTTGAGCCACTATCTTCCCGAAGGAGAGTTGGAATAGTTATTGCTTGAACCTACTGAAAATAAAAACCTCTCCGAAAGGTTCGGGTGTGAAAAAGTTTTTTCTTCTTCTGCTTTGCCTCCCTTTTTTGGCCCAAGGCGCCAAGATCAAAGAGATCAGCCATATTATCGGGGTACGGGATAACCAGCTTATCGGTTACGGTCTGGTCGTGGGGCTGAACAAAACGGGTGACGGCACGACTTCCAAATTTACCCTGCAAACCATCGCCAATATGCTTCAGTCTATGAACGTGAAACTCAACCCCAAAGATATCAAATCCAAAAACGTAGCGGCTGTGATGGTGACGGCCACGCTGCCGCCTTTCGCCCGCCAGGGAGACAAGATCGACGTGGTGGTCTCTTCCATAGGGGACGCCAAATCGATCGAGGGCGGTACGCTGTTGATGACGCCGCTTAAAGGGGTAGACGGCCGTATCTACGCCCTGGCCCAGGGACCCGTGACTATCGGCGGTCGTAACGGACGGGGCGGCGGGGCGCTTAACCATGCGACGGCCGGGCGGATTCCAAGCGGCGCGTTGGTGGAGCAGGAGGTCCCCTTTGATCTTTACAATCAAAAGACCGCTACCATCAGCCTCAAAGAGGCCAATTTCAAAAACGCCGTAACCATTCAAAACACTCTTAACCGCTACTTTAAAGAGCGGGTGGCCGTGGCGATCGATGCCCGTACGGTGCGCCTGAAAAAACCGGAAAAACTCTCTATGATCGAGTTTCTGGCCAATGTGGAAAACCTGAATATCCAATACGACGTAACCCCCCGCATCGTCATCGATGAAAGAACCGGTACCATCGTCTCGGGCGTGGATATCGAAGTGGAACCGGTGATGATCACCCACGGGGATATCGTGGTCAAGGTTGACGAGCGGGCCAGATTGCCCAAAATCGCGAAAGGCAGCGATGCCGTGAACGTAGGGAAAGAGGTGCAGGTGCGCCCCTCGGACCATTCGGTCGTAACGGAAAAAGGCGCCACGACAGTGGCCAATATTGCCCGCTCTTTGCGGAAACTCGGCGCCAGTCCCAAAGATATCATCGCCATTCTGGAAGCGATGAAAAACGCCGGGGCGATTCACGCCGATCTGGACGTTATCTGAAAGGAGGGTGTTATGCTTGCCAATGTAGACCCGAATCTTGTGCAAAAACCGGATCTGCCCCAGCGGTTTGACGAGTCCGATCGCAAAAAACTGAAAGAGCAGACGGATGCGTTTGAGGCGATTATCATTAAAATGATGTTGGACAAAAGCCTCAAAAACGACGATCCTTTGTTGCCCAAAGATCCGGGCAGAGACATCTACAACTCCATGATGAACGACGAACGCAGCAAACAGCTGGCCGGGACGTTCGGGTATAGTGAGCTACTGTTTGACTATCTGACGGAACGGAGCGGTTAACAACTTTGTCGAAACGGCCGATATAGTTTGCGGATATGGAAAAAAACCGCGATGTATCGGTTAAAGGATGGACAATGATTCAGAATGTCGGAGTCGCTCAGGGTGCCGCCCGTCACGGCGACATCAAAGAGATGCAGAAAAACCAGCCCAAGACGGCTCCCTCCCGTGAAGGCGGGGAGAGCAAAGTGGAGAAGATACGGGCCATGATCGAAAAGGGCGAATATCAAGTGGATCTTCGCGCGGTCGCCGAAAAAATGGCGGAACAGTTACGGCCCGGAGAGTAGAACATAACGAAAGAAGGACGGACAATGTTGGGTAATTATCTCAAAAATGCGCTCAAAGAGCTGGATGAGCTGATCCGCTTGACGGAAGAGGATATCGAAGATATCAAGGCGGCCAGGCACGAGAGCGTATTTGCCAGAAACGACGCGAAAGAGCGGCATGTCGCGACTTTCGAGAGCGAGAAGAGGCGCATTGACGAGACCATTGCCCACATGGCGGCCAATCAGCCCGAAAAGGGGCTGGAAGAGATTCTCAACGAGGATGTGAAAGCGTCGCTCTCAAAGTTGCGGGAGCGTCTGGAACGACTGAAAGAGGTCAATCGGCGTTTCGCGAAGTTGGTCGTCGCGGTGGGAGGGTTTTACAACTCTCTTTACGAAGCGATGCTTCCCGTGGAAAAAGAGGGGTACGGCGACAATAAGCGGAAAGTCCCCTCGCTGATGGAAGTGAGGGTCTGATGAGTACGATTTTCAATGCCCTGAATATCGGGTACACCGGTCTGAAAACATCGCAGGTGGCGATAGATACGACAAGCCATAACATCTCCAACGCCGAAAACCCCGATTATACGCGTCAGCGTACGGTGATCGCCCCCCAAACGCCGTTGAATACCACGCCCGGTGACGTGGGGTTGGGTTCCCAGATTACCGAGATCGTGCGGGTACATGACGAGTTTGTCTACAAACGGTTGAAAGAGGCTTCCAACGACAAGGAGTACAACCAGTACCGTCAGGACAAGCTGGACGAGATTTCAAGCTATTTCCCGGAAATCGACAAAAACGGCATCTACAACGGGATGCAGGAGTATTTCAACGCCTGGAACGATTTTTCCAAAAATACCGATGACAGCTCGCTGAAAGTCAACCTGGCGGAAAGCACCAAAACGTTTACCTCCTATATTTCAGATACCTATGAGCAGTTGGAAAGTGTGCAGGCGTCACTGGATGAGGAGTTGAAACTGGCGGTGGACGAGATCAACCGGTTGGGCAAAGAGATTGCCGACATCAACAAAGAGATCAACCGCAACGAAGCGGCGGGCAACCACGCCAACGACTTGAGAGACCAGCGGGACAAACTGGAACTGGCGTTGAGCAAACTGGTCGATATTTCCGTCTCCAAAGATGACCCTACCAGCGACATGACAGTGGATAGGAACCTGTTCGAGTCGGGTGACGATTACCATCTGAATATTGGCGGTTCCTCGTTTGTCGACGGCGGAACCTACCATCCCATCAAGTTCGAGCCGGCCGGGGCAGGTAGCAAATACGGCAGTATCTATTATGAACAGCAGGATGGAAAGACTTTCGATATTTCCGACTTTATCCATGGCGGAAAAGTGGGGGCGATTCTTTCGCTTCGGGGAAAGAGTTACGATGAGAATATCGGTAAATTTACCGACGGCGATATTCAAAAGGTTTTGGATCAATTGGACAGTTTCGCCGCGTCGATGATTGTGGAGACCAACAATCTGTATGCCGGGCACGCCACGACGGAGATGGAGGGTAACTACACCTTCCGCACCTCCCAGACCATCGGGGATCAGCAACTGCCGATCAAAGACGGCTCTTTCCAGGTAAAAGTCTACGATATTGACGGCAATGTGGTGGCTCAGAGAGAGATTGGCGTTTCGCGTGACGAGACGCTCGGGGAGATCGCCGACAAATTCGCCGAGGATATTGACGACAATGAGGATAATGTCAACGGCAACGATATCGACGATATTCTCAACGCCCAGGTCAAAGATGACGGTAACGGTAACGGTGTTTTCAGAATCGACCTGACCGATGAGTACAAAGACAAAGGCTATACCTTCGCCATCGAGGAGACCGATCCCCAAAATCCGACCGATTTTGCCGGGGCCCTGGGACTGAGCCGCTTTTTTGACGGCTGGGACGAAGGTACCTTTTACCAGGGAGCGGCTAAGAGAATCTCCCTCTCTTCGGAGTTGGACAACAACCCCACCTTGATCGGGGGGAACGCCACGCCGGTAGCGGGTGACAACCAGTTGGCCAACCGCATGGTCCAATTGCAATACGACAAAGTCGATTTTTATATGGGCGACAAGAGCGAGCCGTTCTCCCATGAGACTTTCGACTCCTTTTTCCGTGCGAGTGTTACCGACATAGCCAACGTGACGGCGGCGGCCCATACCCAAAACGACTCCTCCGAAGCGCTGCTTAATTCGGTGGTACAGGAGTTTGACTCCATCAGTAAGGTGGATATCGACGAGGAGTTGACCAACCTGATGAAATATCAGACCGGATATAGCGCCGCGGCGAAAGTGATTACGACCGTTGATCAGATGATTCAAACCCTTCTGAATATCAAACAGTAAACAGGTTCTTCGTGCTCTTCTTCCATAGTGAAGAAGCGGCGGTTTGGCGCAAAACGTTATAATAGCGGCATGAAATTTCCCTACGTTAGCGCCGCTCTTTTGGCGGCGGTATTTTTTCTCTGTTTTTTGGGGCCGAGTTTTTATACGGCCGATCCCTACGCTCTCCATCCCGATGCGCTTTTGATGCCTCCGTCCCACGCCCACTGGCTTGGAACCGATCGACTGGGAAGGGATCTGCTGGCCCGTCTGATGCAGGGCGGGCGGATTTCGCTGATTATCGGTGTGGGCAGTGCGCTGATTGCTTCGCTGGTGGGGTTGATCGCGGGCATAACCGCCGGATATTTGAGAGGGCGGGTGGATAAGGCGTTTGTGGTGGTTGTCGATCTTTTTCTGACCTTTCCCACCTTTTTCCTGTTGCTGGCGTTGGTCAGTTACGTGGAGGCGTCGGTGTGGGTGCTTATTTTCGTGATTTCCGTTACCGGGTGGATGAGTATGGCCCGCATGATTAGGGCCGAAAGTTTCGCGATAGGCCAGAAACCTTTTGTCAAGATATTGCGAATCGCCGGGGTGCCGGGGTGGAAGATCGTTTTTAAATATTTCGCGCCGCTGCTGGCGCCTATCTTTTTTGTCAGTTTTACCTTCGGCGTGGGCGGGGCGATTTTGAGCGAAAGCGCGCTCAGCTTTCTGGGGCTTGGCATCATGCCGCCGCAGATCAGTTGGGGGACGCTCATTAGCGAAGGCAAGGAGGTGATGGAGATTGCCTGGTGGATCAGCTTTTTCCCGGGGTTGATGATCTTTCTGGTCACCTTTTCGCTGATGCAGATCTCCGACTGGCTCCAGAGCCGGGCCAACCGCAAAGAGGTGTTAGCCTAAGGCTTTCAGGGCTTTGGCGAGGTCTTCGGGGGTGTCGATCCCGAAACTCTGGGTGGCCACTTCGGCCATGGCAATGCGGTAACCGTGAGAGAGCGCCCGCAACTGCTCCAGTTTTTCGGTCCGCTCCAGTTGTGAGGGCGGCAGGGTGCAAAAGCGCGCCAGCATCCTGCGCGTAAAGCCGTAAAGCCCCAAATGGCCCTTGTAACCCTCATACCCCCCGTCCCTGTCAAAAGGTATGGGACTGCGGGAGAAATAGAGGGCGTATCCGCCGTCGTCGGTGACGACCTTGACCAGGTTGGGGTCTTTCGCCGCTTGGGCGGTGACCTTTTTGTAAAGCGAGCAGATCATCGTGTCGGGTTCGTGCCGGTGTTTGTGCACCAGGTCGTAAAGGCGTCCCACGACCTCTTTTTCTATGAAAGGCTCATCGGCCTGGACATTGATGACAATCTCCTCATCCCCCAGTCCCAGTCTGGCGGCCGCCTCGTTGATGCGGTCGGTGCCGCTTTGGTGGTCGGGACTGGTCAAGACCGCCTTGATGCCGTGTGTTTCGCAAACCGTTTTGATCTCTTCGCTGTCGGTGGCGACGGCCACATCGTCAATGGCGGCGACGGCCTGGGCGGTTTTGACCACCATGGGCAATCCGTCAATCTCGACCAGGACTTTGCGGGGAAAACGGGTGGAGGCCTCGCGGGCTGGAATGATGATCATGCGACCCCTTTTTTGCTATAATTTTACCTAAAAAAAAGGCGCCCTGTTTGCTCTTTTACCAGCCGGCGGACGGATACTGCTTTAACAGCGACTCCATCTTTCTTTACGATTTTGCCGCCTCTTTCTCTTTGCGCGGTCCCTTGCTGGATGTGGGGAGCGGGGTAGGGGTGATCGGCTTGCTCCTGGCACGCGATTTTAACCTGCCCGTGACCCTGGTGGAGAAGCAGGCGAAGATGGCCTGCCTGGCCCGCATCAATGCCCGCGTCAACCGCATAGATGCCCGGGTGGTAGAGCAAGACTTCCTGACATTCGAGAGCCCAGAGCAGTTTGAGACCATCGTCTCCAACCCGCCCTTTTACCATCCCGACGTGATTCAAAGCAAAGATGCCCACTTAAACGCCTGCCGCTACAATACCCATCTGCCCATTCTTCCCTTTTTCCAAAAAATCAAGCGGCTCATCGCCCCCCGCGGACGCTTTATTTTCTGTTACGATCCCACCCAGTTGAGCGCGTTGTTGACGGGACTTGAGGCGGTGGGCCTGCGCGCGGAGAATATCTGCATGGTGCACCCCAAAGCCGATCGGCCCGCCAAACTGGTGATGATTCACGCCCGCAACCAGTCCAAAGCCAGAAGCACGATCGAGCCGCCGTTTGTCGTTTTTGAGGGGCAAGAGTACGGCAGGCGGGCACAGGCGATTTTCAAGAAAGCGAGGACCCATACGATCAAATGCGAGATCTCATAACCAAAGAGGGGTACGACTACGCCTTTGACCCCACGGCCTGCGCCACGTGCCAGGGCAACTGCTGTACGGGCGAAAGCGGCAATATCTGGGTGAAGGTGCAGGATATTCCCCGCATGGCGAAATACCTTCAGATGGAGCCTGACGCGTTCATTAAGCGTTATCTGGAAAAAAGAGGGTATCGTTTCAGTATCAAAGAGCGTGAAACGGAAGAAGGCGTGTTTGACTGCCTCTTTTTCGACAGAGCGACACGCCGGTGCCAGATCTATCCGGTACGGCCTTTGCAGTGCCGGACCTACCCCTTTTGGGACTATTTTAAAGACCATACCGAGGAACTGAAAAGAGAATGTCCGGGAATCGTTACGCCACAATCCTGATACCGTTGTTGACTTTGGCGTTGGGCGGGTGCGTCGCCCTTTCGCCCAAGCCCGCCGGAAGCGGGAAGGTGCGGGACGTGCCCAACGAGGATGAGATGATCATCAAAGCGCTCTATTATGGCCAGGAGGGCAAACCTCTCCAGGCGTATGAATGGTATGAGCGGCTCTACAAAGCGACAGACAAACCTGAATACCGGCTCGCCGCCCTGCGTGCCCTGTTGGCGGCGAAACGCTATGACGAGGCATTGCGTCAGGCGCAGGCTTCGCTTGTTCGATACCCCGATGACGTGGCTATACGAAAGATCGAGTGTCTGAGCCTGCTTCATCTCAAAAGAGTGGATGACGCCCTCTCCTGCGCCCGGGAAGTGTTAAAAAGAGAACCGGACGATTTCCAGAATGTCGATCTGCTGGCGTCGATCTATCTTTTACAGGGTAAAAACGAGGAAGCCTACCGCGTCTACGCCGATTACTATAAAAAACACCACGACGACACCACGGTATTGAAAATGGCCTCCATTCGCCTTCACCGTTTCAAAGAGCCCGAAAAGGCGTTGCGATTGCTTGAAAGTCACAGCAAGATGATCGGGTGCGGGGAACAGGTGTGCCTCTTTTTGGCCGAACTTTACCGCAAAGCCCAGAACCTTGAGGGCATGGCCGATGTTTTCAAGCGTCTCTACGAGACGACGGGACGGGCCGAGTACGCCAAGAAAGCGGCGGAAATTTACGCCTACCTCAAGCGGTATGAAAAAGCCGAAGCGTTGCTGGAAAGCTCCGATGCCGACCCCCGGTTGCTTCTTTCGCTTTACAAACATACCCGGCATTTTCAAAAGGCGGTCAAACTGGCCCAACGGCTCTACACCCAAACCGACGATCCGCTCTGGCTGGCCGAGCACGCGGTATTGACCTATGAGGCCGCCGCCGACAAGAGCGATCCGACCATGCTCAAACGGGTGGTGGACGAACTGGACGAGGCGATGAAACGGGGCGTGGACGACCCGCTTTATGATAATTACCTGGGCTATTTGCTGATAGACTACGACATGGATGTGCCCCGGGGGATTGAACTGGTAAAAAAGGCGTTGGCGGCCGACCCCGATTCGGGCTACTACCTTGATTCGCTGGCGTGGGGTTATTACAAACTGGGACGTTGCGATGAAGCCTACAAAGTGATGAAAAAGGCCATGGAGAGCCTGGGGCATGAAGATAAAGAGCTGAGCGCGCATATGAAAAAAATTGAGCAATGCAGGAGTAAAAAGTGATACTGGACGAGATTATCGCCAAAACCAGAGAGGATGTCGAGCGCCGAAAAAAGGAGTTTCCCGCCGACTGGCTGGGGCGCTCTCTGGCCTACAACCCCTTTCCGCCCAGGGACGTGCACGCGGTGCTGAGATCCACCCCCGAAAACCCCTACCGCATTATTGCCGAGGTCAAAAAGGCCAGCCCCTCCAAAGGGGTGATTCGTGAGGATTTCGATCCGCTGGCGATCGGCAAGGCGTACGAAGAGGGGGGTGCCGACGCCCTTTCGGTGCTGACCGAGCCCCACTACTTTCAGGGCCATATCGAATACCTCACCCAACTGCGCCGCTATGTGCCCATGCCGCTACTGCGCAAAGACTTCATCATCGACAAATACCAACTGCTCGAAGCGCTGGTGTACGGGGCGGATTTTGTACTGCTCATCGCCAAGGCGTTGAGTCGCAAGGAGCTTAAAGAACTGCTGGAGTATACCTGGCACCTGGGGATGGAGGCGCTGGTGGAGATTCACGACAAGAAAGACCTGATCAAGGCGATCTTCGCCGGGGCCAATATCATCGGTATCAACCACCGCAACCTGGAGACGTTTGAGATGGATATGGGGCTGAGTGAGCGGCTCATTCCGCTCATTCCCAACTCCAAGATTATCGTGGCTGAAAGCGGCATTTATGAGCATGAGCAGGTCAGACACCTGCATGAGGTGGGGGCGGATGCCTTTTTGGTGGGTGAGCACTTCATGCGCCAGGATGATATCGCCGGCGCGCTGAAAACGCTTAAAGGCGTTAGCTAAGCAGCTCCTTGGCGATCTGATTGATCAAGCGTCCCTCGGCGCGGCTGCCGATTTTGGCCTTGGCTGCACCCATCACTTTGCCCATATCTTTCATGCCCTCGGCGCCCGTCTCGGCGATGATGGTTTTGAGGGTTTCGCGCACC
>JAADEJ010000077.1 GCA_013153475.1 Campylobacterota bacterium | reverse complement strand
TACCTGCTTTTGGCCCTGCTTCTGCGCCCCCTTCTGCGCTTTGGCAATTGGGTCAACGGGGTCTTGATCGCCCTGATCGGCCTGGCCGACTTTGCCCTGCTGGTGGACTTTTTCATCTTTCGGCTCTGGAAGTTTCACATCAACGCCATGGTGCTCAATATCCTCACCTCCCCCGCGGCTTTTGAGAGCATCGAGATCGGCCGCGACGTTTACGCCGTGGCGGGCGGTTTTTGGCTGATCTTTTTACTTTGGCAGATCTTTTTGTGGCGCAAACGCCTCCCCCTGCCGCCCCTTAAACCCCTCATCACGGCACTCATCGCCCTGATAATGGCCGAAAAGATCACCTACGGCATCGCCGTCATCCAGGCCGATGCCGCTATTATCGAAAGCGCCAAGGCGGTGCCGCTCTATCAGCCCCTGACCTTTACCAAACTGGCCCGCAAGCTCTTTGGCATCGAAAAAAAGAGCCTCAAAAACCCCAAACTCGCCGCGGGCGTCAAAGCGGTGCGCTACCCCCTGGCACCCATTACGCTTCAAAATCCCCGCACCCCGCCCATCTTTTTCATTCTGCTTGACGCCTTAAGGGCCGATCAGGTCGATCCCAAAGTGACCCCCAACCTTTGGCGCTTGACGCGCGAAAGCCTCTTTTATCCCAACAACCGAAGCGGCGGCAACACGACGCGGTTTGGTTTTTTTAGCCTGATGTACGGGCTCAACGCCCCCTATTGGTTTAGCTTTCTCAATAGCCGCACCCCGCCGGTACTCTTTGACGTACTCAAACGGCTCGATTACCAGATTGGCATCTTCGCCAGCACCGACACCCGCTGGCCGGAGTTTCACGAGACGGTCTTTAAAGAGGTGTTAGATCACATCACCGACCGGATGCAGGGCTTTCCGTGGGAGAAAGACAGGGATCTGACCGAGCGGTGGAAAGCCTGGATGAGCGAGCAAAACCTCTCCAAGCCCCTCTTTAGCCTCATCTTCTTCGACGGCCCCCACGGCATGGAGTATCCCATTAACATCGCCCCTTTCAAACCCGACGGCCTGGGGACGGTGCGCTATACCACCGCCACCCCCAAAGATCGCATCGAGGTGCTCAACAAATACAAAAACGCCATCCACTACGACGATATTTTGCTTGGCTGGATCTTTCAACGGCTCAAAGAGCTACACCTATACGATAAAGCGATCATCATCGTCACCTCCGACCACGGGCAGGAGTTTTTCGAGCACGGCTTTTTGGGCCACAACAGCGCTTTTGATCTGGAGCAGACCAACAGCCCCGTCATCATCAAGCTCCCCCATGCCGCCCAACGGGGCCGTGTGGATAGGCTCTCATCCTCCATCGACCTGGTGCCCTCTTTACTTCGTTATTTGGGGGTCGCCAACGATTTTGGCGACTATGCCAACGCCCTGTCGGATATGTTTGATCCCCAAACCTACCGGCGCGACTTCGCCACCAGCGGCGGCTGGTACAAAAACGCCGTCATCACCCCCCGCTATACCCTGGTCTTTTCCAACCTGCCCAACGAGATTTTCGGCGCCAAAGCCTACGATCCCATCACCCACACACCCCTGCCCTATCCCAAGAACGATCCGAAAATTCAGCAGATCATCCTGAAAGTACTGGCGCAAAACCGCCGGTTTTTACAATAGTGCGCCCCAGGGCACAGAAATATTGCGCCCTTTAGGCTATACTTTTTAAAAAAACGGCAGAGACAGATTTGCATCAAAAGGCGATGCTACGGCTCCTTCGGAACACAGCTATTTGGCTAAAAAGCGCAAACGGCCAAGCCGCCCGATGGGCTAAAGTGCGCTTTTTTTAACGCCAAATAGCCGTTCCCTCCCGCAAGCCTTTTGATACAAACCGTCTCATACCGTCATAAAAACAAAAGTAAAGGAGCAGTATGTCAACCATCCATGTCGTCTGTCCCCATTGTCACAAAGTCAACCGCATTCCCTTAAAAGATCACTACAACAAAGCCGTCTGCGGCCACTGCAAGGGCTCTTTGCTGGATACCCGCCCCATCGAGCTGACACCGGCCAACTTTGAAACCCACCTGCAAAAAAACGACATCCCGGTGGTGGTGGATTTCTGGGCCCCCTGGTGCGGGCCGTGCCGCATGATGGCGCCGGCTTACGAGGAGGCGGCCAGACAATTTCCGCTCAAAGCCCGCTTTGCCAAGGTCAACACCGAGCAGTTCCAGCAACTGGCCATGCCTTTTGGCATCCGGGGCATTCCCACCATCATCGTCTTTAAAAACGGCCAAGAGGTCGAGCGCGTCAGCGGCGCCCTGCCGGCCCCCCAGATCGCCCAGTTGGTGGCCCGGCATCTGTGATTTTATGGTAAAGTAACGGCATGAAAAGAAGCCGTACCCGTCTCTTTTTACTCGAAGACGACGCCAACCTCGCCGATACCGTTACCGATTTTCTCGAAGAGGAGGGCTTTGCCGTCGAAACCGCCTACGAGGGCGAAGAGGCCGAAGCCCTGCTTTACGAGCGCCGCTACGATCTTCTTTTGCTGGATGTCAACGTCCCGGGCATCGACGGCTTTAGCCTCTTGAAAAGTTTAAGGGAAAGAGGGGTGGATACCCCCGCCATCTTCATCACCTCGCTTGACGGCATCGACGACCTGGAGCAAGGGTATGAAAGCGGCGCGGACGATTACATCCGCAAACCTTTCGCGCTTAAAGAGCTTTTGCTTCGTATCACTTCACTTCTAAAGCGCAACTTCAGCCACAACCCCAACCCCCGCATCCCCGTCGCTTCGGGTATCGAATACGACTCGGTGGGCAACACCCTCTACCAAAAGGGCGAACCGGTCCCACTCCAACCCAAGGAGCTGGCTCTTTTAAAACTCTTCCTCTCCCGTCCCGCGGAGACCATCCCCCACGAAACGATTTACGAAGCGTTGTGGACATATGACGAAACCCCCAGCGAATCGGCCTTGAGAACCTACATCAAAAACCTACGCAAAATCATAGGGAAAGAGCGCATTGTCAGCATCAAACGCTACGGCTACAAATATCTCCCGCTCTGAGAAGCGCACCCTTTTTCGCTTCCTGGGACTCTACACCTTTTTGGTGGTGCTTATTTTGGGGTTGGGCTCAACCATCTACTACAACCTCCAAAAAGATCTGATGCTTCAGACCAAACGGCTGGAGCTGGAGGAGTTCTCCAAAGAGCTCATCGACGGCCTGAAACTCCTGCATATCTATTTTGACCGCTACCGCACCTACCCCCGCAACCCCCTCTACCGCTCCGCCATCTACGACGCGGACAAGGTACTTATCTTCAGCACCCTCAAAGATCCCAAAGGGGTACGCCTTGACAAAGTCATCTACACCACCCCCAAGCACCAGATCCAGTATATTCACGTACTGGACTCCTATTACCTGGGAGCCAAATATGTGGTGGTGGAGATTGACGAGGATCGCGCCTGGTTCTACACCGCCTGGCGCAACATCCTGCTTGGCGGCGGCGCCTTGCTGGCCCTTTTTCTGGTGGCGGGCATCCTGCTGGCCAGACTGCTGGTAGCCCCCATGAAAGAGGCCATGAGCCTGCTGGACCGCTTTATCAAAGACACCACCCACGAGCTCAACACCCCCGTCGGGGCCATTTTGAGCAACATCGAGCTCATCCGCCCCGAACGGCTCGATTCTTCCACGGCCAAAAAGATCCGTCGCATCGAAATCGCCGCGCGCACGATTAGCAACATCTACAAAGATCTCACCTACCTCACGCTCCACCACCAGATCGCTTCCGACAATCAAGATGTTGACATGAGCGCCCTGGTGCATGAGCGGATCGAGTATTTCAGGATTCTGGCCGAATCCAAACGCATCACCTTCCAAACCGACATCGCGCCGCGTATCACCCTCCATATCGACGCTTCCAAGGCGGCAAGGCTCATTGACAACCTGCTCTCCAACGCCGTCAAATACAACCGCCGCAACGGTACCATCAGGGTTATGTTAAAAGAGGGGGAACTGCGGGTAGCCGATACGGGTATCGGCATGGACGAAACGGCGGCCAAAGAGGCTTTCAAGCGCTACAAGCGTTTCGATACGGCTGTCGGCGGGTTTGGCATTGGGCTCAATATTGTGGCCATGATCGCCAAGGAGTACGGATTGAGGGTGGAGATCGTCTCCCAAAAAGGCAAAGGCACGGAGGTAATTGTACAATGGCGCGTTTCCTGATGCTTCTTATTCCGCTGATTGTGACGGCGGGCCCCTACCGATATAACTGTGTCGCCTGCCATCAACGCCGCAACCTCTCTTTGGAGGCGCTCTTTTTCGACTACCTTTTAAAATACAGCAGTGAGAGGCGGGTCAAAGCCGCTTTGTATTCGTTTATCAAACACCCGACGAAAAAAAAGGCGGTCGCATCGGAAGATGTTATAAAACGGGAGGGGCTGATGCCCCAAACCACGCTCAATGACACCGATCTACGCAAGGCGATTAATACCTATTGGGAAAAGTATAAAGTGTTTGGGAAAATCAGATAGTTTGTGTTAGAATCCTTTTCACGATTACTTCACAATTGTATTTTACAATGTGGGTATCAAACGGGTGAGAGCCCGAAATCACAAGGAGGAAACAATGAAAAAACTGCTTACTCTGGTTGCGGCGGGTTTCTTCGCCATGGCACTGACCGCTACGACCGCTTCGGCTGATGCCGCCAAAGGTCAGAAGATCTACAGCAAAAAGCTGAAAAAAGCGTGCGGCTTCAACGGCGCGAAATTCGCGGCCAAACACTCTCAGGATGAGTGGGAAGAGATCAAAGAAAACGGCAAATTCGCCGATGAGATCAAAAAACTCTGCCCCAACGCCAATGTCGGCAAACTCAAAAAATACCTGGATGACCTGTACGACTTCTCTTACGAGTACGCCAACGACAGCGGTAACGTTCCCGCTTGCTAAGGTCTGACAACCTTTCGGCTTGACCTGCGTCAAGCCGATCAGAAAGAGGATTAAACTATAATCCTACCAATCCAAAACCAAAAAAGGAGATTGAGATGAAAAAAGTAACTCTCGCACTGATGCTCGCAGGTGCCGCCAGCCTGGTTATGGCCGATGCTTCGGGTCTGTACAAAAAATGTGCCGGTTGCCACGGTGCCAAAGGTGAGAAAAAAGCCCTCGGTAAATCCGCCAAAATCGGCGGCATGGATGTGGCTACCCTTGAAGCCGACATCAAAGGTTACAAAGCCGGTACCCTCAACAAACACGGCATGGGTATGCTGATGAAAGGTCAGGTTGCCGGTCTGAACGACGCGCAAATCAAAGAGCTGGCCGAGTACATCCACGGTCTGTAATCTAACCGCGACGACAACGCAAACCTCCGGTCGGGCGCTTTTGGGCGTCCGGCCTTTTTTTATGCCTCCAGCACCCGGCGAATCGCCGTTTTCATCCCTTCTGAGAGTTTATCCATCTTCTCCAGCGCCCAGGTCAAATAGTCTATGTCATGCGACGCGATCTCTTCGATGCTTTGACCTTTATATTTGCCAAAGGGCATGATCCACACCGCTTCCTCTTTGGCCTCTTCAAGCGCCTTTTGCAAGGTATAGCGCCAATCCTCATCCAGCGCCTCCTCCCCCTCTTTTGAGAGCATCCACTCCAGGTAGCCCGGATCCTTGCGGGCCACGTCGGCCACCCTCTCGCCTTTGTACTTGCCAAACCTGAAAGAGGGGTAGACAATAGGCTCCTGGGTCAAGGCCGCCAACTTTTGCGGCGTGTGCTCTTGCAAAAGAAAGTCCAGCAGGAGTTTCAGCACCAACACATCCCCCAGCGCGTCGTGGGCGGTAATTTTGACCCCCGCCTTTTTCGCTTCGGCCTTTTCGTTTTTGTAAAGGCCAAAGCGATAGCGGGCATATTGCAGGCCGTGGGACTCCTCTTCGGGGTAGAGATGGCGCAGACAGCGGAGGGTGTCAATGAGCCGCATCCGGGAGACAAAGCCCTCCTTCTCAAGCATGGCCAGATCAAACGGGGCGTTTTGAATAACCAGAAAGTTCTCCGGCATATTAAGCGCCAAAAGCCGTTTGAAGGCTTCGGTCTTTTCGCAGGGCGGCTTGCCTTTGACCATTTCGGGCGTAATGTGGTGCACCGCCATCGCCCCGTAGCCGATGGGCACCGGCGGCTCGCAGAGGGTATTGTGTATTTCGGCCACTTCGGTACCTACCAGCGTAGGATCGGCCACCAGGTAGGCCAGCTGACACACCCTGTCCGCGTCGCCCGCACCCGTGGTTTCGGTATCGAGTATGACAAACCGCATCAGGTCGCCGCCAGACCGCCGCTGTAGTACCAGCGCCCTTTGTACTTCTCAAAGTCGGAGAGCTCATGGTGGACGCGCTCTTCGCCCTCTTCAAGATAGTAGGCCTTAAACTCCACGCGCCCCTTTTTGTCCATCGCCTTACCGCGGTAGGTTTTAAGCACCTCCAGCTTTGTAAAACGCACACTTTGCATCCACGCTTTCGTCGCCTCCCGGTCAATTTCATGCATATCGGTCGCTTCCAGATAGTCCAAATCGCCCCGTACGTAGGCCGTGTAACGCGAGCGCATCAGCGCCTCGGCCGTGGGCGCGTGGGCCTTGCCCTCAATGTAGCGTCCGCAACACTCATCATAAAGTTTTCCGCTCCCGCAGGGGCAGGTTCGCTCATCCATGAATCTCTCCCGTTTGCAGATCAGCCCGAAGGATCTCGGGCCGTTTGAAATAGTAGTAGGCCAGATAGACCACCAGCCCGATCCCCCCGACGGCAAACCACATCAGGGCCGCCCCCACCGAAAACTCCCGGCGGCTGACCGTAAGGATACGCCCTTGCATATCCTCGATCTTGTAGCGGTTTTGGGTAAACAGATCCATCACCCGTGTCATCTTCTCCCGCTCAAGCAGACGCTCGTCACGCACCACTTGCGCCAGGTAGTTTTGCAGTTTGGCGATATTCTCTTCTTTCAGGCGCTTTTCATAAAGCAATACCACTCCGCCCGCCAGGGCGGCGACCAGCAAAAACAGAAGGGTCAAGCGTCCTCTTTGTTGATAATCTCATTCACCACGATCCCCCGAATTTTTCGGGCCTGGTAGTCGAGTTTGTGAAAGAGCTCATACACCGTCTGCGCGTCCAGCATCGGCTTGCCGCTAAAGTCATAGGCCCCTGTTACGGCGTTTTGGGGGATATGCTCGTCCAAAAAGCGGTAAAAATCCTCCCGTTTCGCCTCATAGGCTTTGAGCTCTTTGCGGATCGCTTCCTTGTCCATGGTCACTCCTACTTTTTTGGCCTTGATTATACTATACTTCCCTCATGGTTTCACTGCTGATCTCGATCCTTGGCATCTACCTTTTCGTCGGCCTGGGGGCTTTCGCGAAGTGGCGCTTCAAAGAGGAACTGCACGAGCGCTCCTTGATTTTGGTGTCGGTCTATATCCTTCAACCCTTCCTTACCTTCTGGGGACTCACCACCCGCCCTTTCGATCCGCAGGTTTTTGCGGCGGCGGGGTGGTATCTGGCGGCGGTAGGGCTGCTTTTTGTGCCCATGCTGGCTCTTGCGCCCCGCCTTTTTGCCGACAAAAAACGGCGGGCCATCTTTCTGGTCGGCTCGCTGGTAGGCAACACCGCCAACCTGGGCATTCCCCTGGGTATCGCCCTCTTTGGCGAAGCCAGCGTACCCTACACCACCATGATCAACATCGCCAATGTCTTTTTCGTCAACCTCATCGGCGTCTACCTCTACTCTTCGGGCAGTTTCGATGCCAAAACCTCCGTGATGAACGTGCTTAAAATGCCCATCCTCTGGAGTGCCGTGGCGGCTATTGGCGTCAATATCGCCGGCATCGCCATCCCCGCACGGGTCGAAGAGACCCTGCGGCTGGGAGCCTACGCTTCCATCGTCATCCAGCTCCTGCTCTTTGGCATCTACCTCTCCCAGGTCAAGGCCGAGCATATCTACCGCCCCCTGGCCGCGGCGGTGGGGACGGTGAAGTTTCTGCTCCTGCCAGCCGTCGCGTGGGGGGTGCTCGCTTTCGCGCCGCTGGATACACCGGTCAAGCTCATCATTCTCATGGAGACCATGACCCCCCTGGCCATCGCCAATGTCAACTTCGCCGCGCTCTTTACATGCCGTCCCAAAGAGGTGGCGGCGCTGGTGCTACTGAGCTCACTCTTTTTCCTGCTCTACTTCGCCCTGCTGTGGCCCCTCATCGCCTAAGCCACTTGCCCACATCTTTGCCCACTCTCTCGCCCAGCGAGTAGACTGTTTTGCGTCGGGCGGTCTCCTCCGCCTCCCGCCGGCTCTCGGGGCCGTAGAGCTCATGATCGAACCGATAGTCGATCTCCCCGTCATAAAGATGAAACCCCGAATCGGCCCGGATGAGGAAAAAGGCCGCCTTCACCCGCGCCTTGACGCGCCACCGCTCGGAACTTTTGCGTTTAAGACGCCGCGTGACCCGATCGAGCCCTTTGATCTTCACCCGCATCAGCACCCCCGCGTCATAGGAGAGCCCAAACCCCTCCCGCCGGGCGGCCCGCCGCAGCCCCTCCAGAAATCGGCGCCTCTCCATCCAGCTCAGCCCCTCGCCCTCGATCTCCACCACATAAACCGACGGGTAGCGACACCGCCCTCCGTCCTCCCATCCCCACTCGTCACTCCAGTGCCAGCCGCCAAACGCCGAAAGTACCAGCCAGATATACAAAAACAACCATCTTCGCATCTTCATCACCCTCTACTACCATCAATAGCACCCCGATCCCGTTTTACACAACAGGAAAAAATAGGTCACCGCATCTGCAAAGCCGTTGGCAAATCCACCAAATGCTTCCGCCGCATCTTTTATCTTGTTTTGAAGCATAAAAGAGTGCACCTTCTTGTATGACCATATTCGCTGCTCTGCACCAATATACTCCTGGCAACCCAGACCCGCACTCGCTGCACCCGTCAGTTTCCCCAATACTTTCTTTCCGGATTTGAAACCGCTCAAAACCGAAACAGCGCATGCGATGTTGCCGGCCAATGACTCCGCCTCTTTAAGTGCTTCACAAAAGTCCTTTCCGGCAATTATGTAACCGCTGATGCTGAAAATCGACATATTGACGCCCGCCAACGCCCCAAACATATAGGCGTTGACCAGGTCCTGTGCCGTTTGGGCCACATACTCGCTTGCCGCCCCATAACTGCCATCAGCCATCACCGTGCGCAGGCGGTAGGTGTCGGGATCGACCTCGATCCAGCCCGGAAGGGTGTCATACTGAAGAGGAAAGAGCCAGTAGCGATCACTCCTGTCGAAGCGCTTTTGAATCCACTCCGGCACCTTCTGCGTCTTTAGCCACGCCAACGCCTCTTTGTTGTCAGGATCGAGCACCACCACGCCCTGCTTCGTCAGATCCCACACATCAAAGAGTGACTTTCCCCCTGCAAAGGCTCTACCTTCCGCTTCGGCCGCAAAAAAGCCGGTAGCGACATGAAAACCCCGCACCTTTTTGGCCTCTCCATAGACTTCCGGATCGACCTGTCGCAAATCCAGCGCCAGGGTGACTTTACCCTTTCGCGTCACCGTCGCGGTGGCGAAAATCACCCGGGGGCGTCTGCCGCGGCTGACCGCCACCCCTTCGGGAAGCATCTTTTTCTCAAAGGCCGTCTGCATCGCCACAAAGCGATAGATACCGGCACGCAGGGCCCACTGGGCCTTGGCCAGGGGCGCCATATCCTTGACATCGGCAAGACGGTCCCCGGCCGCCTCCTCCAGCGCTTTGGTCGCCTCTTTATCCAGATTGCAGAGCCGATAGGCAAGGCTCCAGATGCGCCCGTCGAGCCGCTCGTTCTTTTTGAAGCGGTAGACGCGCCGCACCCCTTCCACATCCAGCTCCAGCGATACGGGCTTCGCATCCGCGGGCACATCGCTGAGCGCGTGGGCATGGTGGCCCCCCTGATGCCAGTGGGCCACCCACACTTCGCGCCCCTTCTCATCCTGCCCTTTGGTAAACCACACCTCCACCGGCGCGCGCGTCAGAAGGTTTTCATCAAAATCGGCCGCAAAAAGCCTGTCGCTCTTCAACGCGGGGCCCGACCCGCCCGAAAGGGCCGACCCCATGGCGCCCATCTGGGCTTTTGCATCGCTTTTTCCGGGGCTATAGCGCAGCGTCATGCTCATGTCGATTCGGGAGAAGTCGATCCGCTCGTCGGCCTTACCGGGCTTGTTTATCATCCCTTTCAACGCTTCAATCGTCTTGAGAAAGGGCAGCACGATTCTGCGGGTGCGTCCCTCCTGCCGCCACTGCACATAGGGCAGGCTCTCACACCGTACCGGCAAAGTCCCGGCCATGCGTTGGAGGACGGCTCTGCCTTTGTCGCTCAGCTCCACATACCCGAGTTTTGGCGTAAAGCCCACCCGGCGCAGAAGTTTGAGCAAAAGGTTGGCCATATCCTCCGGATTGCCCGCCCGCCGCGTGGCTACGGCATCGGCGCCCTGATGGACCGATTTGCCAGGAATGTAGCGGATCTTTTTCATAAATGCCAGCGCCTCTTTGGCCGAAGTGATCGCCTCCATCCGCTTCATCCCCGCCACCGTCGCCGGCAGGGGTGCCAGATAGGGCGGCACCGGATCTCCCGAGGGTGTCACGACGGGCAGTGCGGGCCCGGGGCGGTTCGCGGCCCGCTCCCTGGCCGCATCCAGCGCCGCCGCCACCTCTTCGGCCCGACTGTCGTCAGGCACCTCACACCGCTCTATCAGGAGCCTGCGAAAAGCTTTTGTCGCCTTTTTGGCCCGGGAGAGGGGCAACGCCAGGTCGGCAAAAATCGGCGAATAGAGCCGGGGATCTTCAGCCTTCAGATCATCCAGGTCAAACAGCGCCACGCACCGCCTGGCCACACCGTCGAAGACCTCCCCGTCACACCCCAGGATCAACGCTTCGGTCTCTTCGTCGATTCCCACATCGTTTTCGCTGCGGCGGATGGTGGAGGCGGAGGCGAAATTGCCCAACCCCTTTTTCACCGCCCCGTTGCCGCGTTTTTCGGTAGCGGCCGCTTTGCCGCCGACTCTTAGCATATCGTGCAGCCGCGTACCGTGATCGTCGGGGGTATCGGCCAGGGTCACATCCGCCGCCAGTTTCACGCACCGCTTCTTCTCGTACTCAAGGCAATAGAGCGCGTTGACCCTCAATTCCACCCCCTCGCCGTGCCCCACGGCCAGCGGCTTGGATGAGGCGGTTTTGGCTTTGGGTTTTGAGAGCGGCAGGATCACATCCTCGCCTTTGAGCTCCACCCGCAGCCGCGCCGGTGCGTCCCGCAGCACTTGTGGCGACTCGAAGAGCATATCGAAGCGGTTGTCCGATCCGGGGGCGAACATCCGCAGGCCATAAAGCCCGAAAGGAATCCGCTCCGTCAGCGGATGGGGCGGCAGGGACCACACGCCCGAATCGGTGGGAATCTCCAGACGGATCCGCCGGCGCGGCCGAATGGCCAGCAGGGCGTTGAGGCGACTTTGGATTTTGCCCGAAATCCTTACAAAACCGCCCCCTTCCCGTGCTTCGACACCCGCCGCCGTCTCCTCAAATCCCCGCCCCGTCACCATCAGCGAAAAGGCGTCGGAGAGTTTGGCGGGCGTCGACCTGGGCAAGGTTTCAAGGCGCGCTTTACTCCGGCCTATTTTGCCCACAATCGGCAGGTCGATGTGGCCGTAGGCGGTATCGTACAGATGGAGCGAAAGCCGCTCGAGCGGCTCGTCGGGTACGACAAAGAGCATCACCCCCCGTATCGGCTTTTTGGGCGGCACCGTCACGGCGGGCGCGTCCACGAACCAGAAGGGCTTGGCCAGGGTGGGGGTCAGGGGATCGGGCGGCGTCTCCACGGTATCGTTGTAGCGCACAAAGAGATGGCGCGCGGGATCGGGAATCTGGTAGGCCGGTATCGCCTTGAAACTCTTTGGGGTTTTTCCGCCGACGGTATCGGAGGGGTGCCCGCCTCCGCCCAAAACGGTGACGGGTTTGAGAATATTCTCCATCGACACCTCCAGCGCCAGGTAGTTGCTACGCGAAGGGGCGTCGATGCCGTGGAGGGTCTTGAGCAGTACGGCCCGTGTGATGCGCATCCGCACGGCGCTGTTGTTCCCCTCGGGCGGGTTTTCGCCCAGCGGCAACACCCGGTCGATCACCACCTCTTTAAACGGCTTTTCATCCCCGTAAATCGCCTGCGCGGCGTCGTAGCCGTAGCGTTTGTAGAGCCGATCCGGGCGGCTCATGTCGTAGCGCACCCCCTCCAGCACCGGGGCGTTTTGGGCCACGGGCAGCGTGGCGTTGAGTTCACGCCTTCCCTCTCCCGCGAAAAGCTCGCCCGTGGCATTGTCGCGCATCGCCAGCCGCAGCGTCACACTGCCGGCGTTTTTGGGCGGCTCGGCGTTTTGGCGCACCTTTTGGCAAAACGCGACGGTCTTTTGGGCGATTTTGGCGATCTCACCGCTCACAAACGCCTCACCCCCGCTTCGGCGGGCCAGCTCTTTTAGCCATTTGCGGGCCTTTTTGCTATCCACGATTCCCAGCCACAGGGTCTGCACTCCTTCGCGCCTAAAAGCGTCCAGCGCGGCAAAAAGGCTCTTTTTTTCATCTTCATTGAACTTGAAAGCGTCCGCCGCCGCATCGGTCAAAAAGAGAAAATAGCGCCGCTGTGACGGCACGGCGCGGCTAAGCTCATACCCTTTTTGCACCGCCTTGAGGATATCGGTGCCGCCCCCCGCCTCCAGCGTGCCGACGGCATAGAGCAGCGCCGCTTTGTCCTCGGTAACGACCTGGGGCACCCGCACTTCCGTATTGAAGACCGCAAGCTGGATCAGGCTCTTTTCGGGAAGCTCGTCGATGCTTTGCATCAAGAGCCGCTTGATCGCCTCCAGCCGGTAACCGCACCCTTCGCAATCGCGCGACATGCTGTGGCGCAGATCCTGCGAGCCGCTCATGTCGATCATGAACTGCACCACCGGGCGCACCCCTTTTTTGCCCACTTTGCCCCGGGCGTAATGGAGGCGGTAGGCATGGCTAAGCACACCCGCGATCTCGCCGAAGATCCTCTCAAGCGCCCCGGCGTCATCCCCCCGCCAGTAGCGGGTCCCCGACATCTTCGCCACCGCCTTCAGCGTCGCTTCATCCGCCCCTTTGCCGAAAGCCACGGGAAAGACCGGCACCCGGTTTCGCCGCAGGGCAGCCAGCATCTGCTCGAATGTCGCCTTGCTGCCGCGACGGGTGTCGTTGTAGTTGGCATCCTTGCCGTCGGTAAAGAGCACCACCGCGCCGCGGGGGCTTGATGCCAGCCTCTTCGTACCGGCGATCAGCGCGTCATAGAGGGCCGTCGCGCCGTTTGCGCGCACCTTTTTGAGCTTTTTGAGCAGGCTTTTGCGGTCTTTGGCCTTGAGCCACTTGACACGGGTATCAAAATCCACCAGCCGTATCCTCGCATCCGCGGGAAGCTTTTGAATGAAGCGGGCCACCTGCGCCCTGGCCATCTTCATGCTGCGCTTCATGGAGCCGGAAGAGTCGAGCAGTATCACCACATCCAGCGGGGTTTGCAACCGCTCCAGCCGCAGGGGCGTCCCCTTGACGGCCCCGGCCTCGTAGACCGCCAGATCTTTCGGTGTCGGCTCGAGCCCTGCGGGCAGCCCGCTGACGGAGAAATCGATATGACCTTCTTTCTCATCTTTGGCCGCGGCGGCGTAGAGATTAAGCCCCAGCGGCCGCGCGGCTGTATGCTTTTGCTCTTTTTGGGGGTTGAGTTCGGGCAGCAGGGGCCACATGATCTGCGTCAACATCCCCCCCGCCACCGGTACGATCTGGCTCTCGTACAAACCGCTTTCAAGTCTATAAAGGCCGTTGGCCAACCAGGCGGTGGCGGAGCCGTCGGGCAACCGATCGGCCCCTATATGACTGTTATAGGTGCCCGGAAAGTAGTCGATTTGGTGTAGGGTAAAAGCACGCCCACCCCCTTTGTCGATGCGGACGATCCCCGGCGCCTCCTTGTCGGTGATGACGGTGCGGGGACGGTGATTCGTGCGCACCCAGCGCAGGCGCAGGCGGGTCTTGCCATCGGGATCCAGGCGCAAAGAGTAGACGGCTTTGTAGGGAGGCAGGTCGGCCATGACGCACCTGGACTCGTAGGCCGCCATGCACGAAAGTTTGCGTTCGACATGGACACCGTAGGGGGCATCGTAGGAGAGTCTCTCCAGCCTGGCCCGCATGTCGGCCCCCTTGCCCTCCAGCACTTCCACATCCAGATAGTAGTAGTGCGCACCATCCATATCGAGCCGCAGGGCCGTCTCATTCTCCAGCGTCAACTCCCGCGCCTTCCCTGCCGGCAGACTTCTTTGCAAATAGTAGGCAAGCCGTGCTGATTCCGATCGGTCAAAGGACGCCAGCAGCGCCAGCAGACGCCCCGGCTCCTCTTTGATATAGAGATCTTGCTCCGCGTCTACCGCATAGGCTTTGTACCCCTCGGCCTTCATCCGTTCGGCGATCTTTTTGCGCACGCTTTGTGTCGCGTTTTTGTCAAATTGCAGCCATTCCAACCACGACTCGGCATAGAGGTAGCGGGTACGCGGTTTGCCGTTTTCAAGGTAGGTGAGGGTATGATCGTTCGCGTCGTAATGGTACCCTCTGTCGCTACAGGGGGCGATATCGCACATCGGCACCGGCGGCCGGATCCCTTTGCCCCACAGCGCCATCAGCAGGATAAGCCAGAGAAGAAGGCTTCGCATGGTCTCTCCTTATGAGTGTTCCAGACCATTCTATCCCCCCTTTGTGGCAAAAAGGTGGCAGGGGTTTGGTAAAATAGCGTCACAAGATCCAAACCGAAGGAGTTTTCATGACCCCTGTTGCCACATCCAAAGCCCCCGCCGCCATCGGCCCCTACGCCCAGGCCGTCAAGGTGGGCGCCATGGTCTACACCTCCGGGCAGATCGCCCTAAAGCCCGACGGCACTATGAACGACGGCGACGTGACCGAACAGACCAGACAGGTACTGACCAACCTGCGCCATGTCCTTGAAGAGGCGGGCAGCGGCATGGACAAAATTGTCAAAACCACCGTCTTTTTGGCGGATATGAACGATTTTGCCGCCATGAACACTGTGTATGAAAGCTTCATGGATGGCCACCGACCGGCACGCTCCACCGTGGAAGTGGCGCGACTGCCCAAAGAGGCCAAAGTGGAGATCGAGTGTATTGCCCTGGCAGATTAAACTTTACTTAATTTAAGGTTGAGTATAATTCGCCACTAAAATCGTCGCACGACTTATCAAAAGGAATACGGGATGACAGCAATCATCAAACATGGCGGCAAACAGTACAAGGTTCAAGAGGGCGACATTCTGCGCCTGGACTACATGGGCCTTGAGCCGAAAAGCAAAATCGAGATCAAAGAGGTGCTGGCTGTGGAAAACGGCGACGACCTCAAGATCGGCACCCCCTATGTCGAGGGCGCCGTCGTTGAAGCGGAAGTGATCAACGAAGGTCGCGAGCGCAAGATCATCATCTTTAAAAAGCGCCGCCGCAAAGACAGCAAGCTCAAACGCGGTTTCCGCCGGGATTTTACCCGCGTTCGCATCACCAAAATCGCATAAAAGTTCAAGGAGTAACGCATGGCTCACAAGAAAGGTCAGGGCTCAACCCAGAATAACCGTGACTCGGCGGGTCGCCGCCTCGGCGTCAAGAAAGTCGGCGGTCAGGCCGTTGTCGCCGGCAACATCATCTACCGCCAGCGGGGCACCAAGATCCATCCCGGCAACAATGTCGGTATGGGCAAAGACCACACCCTCTACGCGCTGATCGACGGCGTGGTCAAATATGAGCGCAAAGACAAACATCGCAAAAAAGTCTCTGTCTACCCCGCTTAATTTTCCTCTACCTTTCCCTCCCTTTCGGGGGCGGGCTTCTTTACATTTTTTTACGTTTCTGATATTTTAAACAAAAAACCCAAGGTAATTTTATTATGTTTGTAGACCGAGTAGAACTTAAACTCAGCTCCGGCAAAGGGGGCCAGGGATGCTCTTCGTTTCGGCGCGAAAAGTTCGTGGCCAAAGGGGGGCCCGACGGCGGTGACGGCGGCCGGGGGGGTGACGTGTGGTTTGTCGTGGACAAAAACAGCGACACCCTCTCCCACTTCAAGGGCAAAACCCACCTCAAGGCCAAAAACGGCCGCCCCGGTATGCCCCGCAAATGCGCGGGCAAAACGGGTGAATCGCTCTATCTCAAAGTGCCGCCGGGCACCCAGGTGATTGACGCCGAAACGGGTGAGCTGTTGCTGGATCTGACCGAGGACGGCCAGAAGGTGAAGTTTTTAAAAGGGGGCAAAGGGGGCCTGGGCAACTTTCACTTCAAGTCCTCCACCAACCAGCGCCCCACCTACGCCCAGCCCGGTATGCCCGGCGAGGAGCGCACGGTACGGCTGGAGCTCAAACTCATTGCCGACGTGGGGCTGGT
>JAADEJ010000034.1 GCA_013153475.1 Campylobacterota bacterium | reverse complement strand
TGCTGGGCTTTGAGGAGGCGACGAACGCGCTGTACGATCTTTTTATTGAACGCCTGACCGAAGAGAGGCCCGAGAGTCTGCTTGATATCGGGTGCGGTAGCGGCGCCTTTTTGAAACGGGTCCTCACCGCGCTTGAATTGAAACGTGTCGAAGGCATCGATTTAAGCGAAGAGATGGTGCGTCGCGCCGTGGCGGCGGGGGTGCCGGCGAGGGCGGTGGATGTGTGTGACGCCGAGGGCACCTTTGAGGCCGCTACGGCGGTTTTTGATGTGCTGAACTATCTGGATGCCGAAGGCCTGCGCCGTTTTATGGGGTGCGTGCGCCGACATCTGGCGCCCGGCGGTCTCTTTTTGGCCGATGTCAATACCTATTTCGGCTTTGAGGCGGTGGGGCAGGGCGCCTTGATTCGCCGAGACGAGACGGCGCTGTTGGCCATGGAGTCTCTCTTTGACGGTGAACGGATGGAGACGGTGATTGATCTTTTTGCCAAAACCGAAGCGGAGTGTTACAAAAGAGAGAGCGATACGGTGGTGCAGTATTACCACGATCCCGCGCGATTCGAGGAGTTTGACGGGTGGCGTTTGGAAGAGATTGTGCCGGTGATGCTTTACGATGAGGAAGAGGCCGACAAGTGGTTGTTGGTGTTTAGAGCAGTGTAGGAAAGAGTCGCCCGAAGCGGGCGACTTGAAGTGGGGTTACTTGATCTCTTCGAAAGGATTGGGAATAACCCGTTTGTGATCGACGATATAGGGAACCAGTGCCGCGGCGCGGGCCCGTTTGATCGCTTTTTCCACCATCTCCTGGTGTTTTTTGCAGTTGCCGGTGAGGCGGCGGGGCATGATTTTGTAGCGCTCGGAGAGGCTCGCTTTGATGGCGTTGATATCTTTGTAGTCGATGAACTCGACTTTTGCTTCGCAGTATTTGCAGTAGCGTTTGGAGTATTTTCTTCTTTCTGCCATGATGAATCCTTTATCTTTTTTCGTGCTTATTAAAAGGGAATGTCGTCATCGTTGATGTCGATTTCCGGGATCTGCGGCTCCGCGGGAGCCTGCTGGGGTTGACGGGGCGCGCTCTGTGTCGGTGCGGCGCCGTAACTCTCCTGCGGGGTGTTGTAGCCGCCCTGCGCCGGCGCGCCGTAGCCCTGCTGGGCAGGGGCGCCGCCGTACTCCTCGCCCTCCGCGCCGGGGCCTTCGCCGCGACGATCGAGCATTTTGAGCGTCTCCACGGTGATGGAGTGGCGGCTTCTTTTCTGGCCGTTCTGATCGGTCCACTGCTCCAGCGTCAACCGTCCCTCGATGAGCACGCGGCTCCCTTTTCTGAGGTACTGGTTGGCGATCTCCGCGCTCCGGCCCCAGACGGTGATGTCAATAAACATCGTCTCATCTTTTTGCATGCCGCCGGCGTCTTTGAAACGGCGGTTGGTGGCGATGCCGCACTTGGCGAGCGCCTGGCCGCTGGGCAGATAGCGCAGTTCGATATTTCGGGTCAGGTTGCCGACCAGAATGACTTTGTTAAACATGGTGTTACCCCGCTTTTACTCTTTGGGTTACTCGGCCGATTCCGTTGCCGGAGCGGCCTCCTCTTTTTTGGCGCTGGCGGCACCCGCTTTGTTGACCAGGTTCTGCCACGCTTTGATCTCTTTTTTGTTTTCGTACTTGACGTTCAGGAAACGGATAATCTCTTCATTGTAGCGGAAGTTGCGTTCCAGCTCTTTAATCAGCGCGCCGGGCGCGGTATAGTAGATAACGTAGTAATATCCGCGTTGGTTTTTCTCAATCTCATAAGCCAGTTTGCGCATACCCCAGTCAAATTCGCCGGCGATCTGTGCGCCGTTTTTGGTGAGGATGCTCTTGACGTTCTCGATTTGTGCCTTGATCTCTTCTTCGGTCAGTGTCGGTTTGACGACGAAGAGGGTCTCGTAATGTCGTGTCATGGTTTCTCCTTGTGGTAGTAGCCCTTATGGATATTTCCCCATGCCTTGAGGAAAGAGCAAAGAGCATCGCGATTTTAGCGAAATAAAGATTTAATTTTTATTAAGGTTGAAAGAAGCAGGGTCTCTTTCTGATTGCTGGCTCCGGCGCTTTTGAGGGCCAGCTCTCCGTCGGCGAGGATGTCGAAGATCTTTTCAAAAAGCGGCAAGGGGATGCGCACCGCCGTAGAAGCCCGTTCCTTGAGGATGTCGTTGGGCAGGCGGTACCCCAGCACCGCCACCGAGTCGGGGGCGCCGTGGAGCTGGATATGAAGTTTGAACAAAAAGAGCTGTTGCATTCTATACTGCACGGCCCGCAAAACCACCCCCTCCTCCTCATCCAGTTGCGCGACCTGCTTTAAAAGCGCCTCCAGCGGTCTTTTGGAAAGGAGTTCGCGTAAAATCTCGTCCATCGCCGGCGGCGCCAGGGAAAAAACATGGCGTTCGATCGTCTCGGCGGTGACGGGGGGCGGAAGCAGGGCCAGTTTTTCAAGTTCATTGACGGCCATGGCCAGGTTGTAGTGAAGCAAGGAGAGCAGGTATTCCAGGGCATACCGCTCAATGGTGACGCCGAGTCTTTGGGCTTCATGGGCCAGTATGGCGGCCGCTTCGTGGGGTCGGGGCGGAAAGAGGCGAAGGTGGTCGGCGCGGGCCTTTTTGGAGAAAGCCGATGTGAGGCTTTTGAAATCCTGGCCGGTGTAGAGGTACAAAAAGCGGTTGGCGTCGTTTTTGTCCGCCAGTTCCACCAGGGTCTGGAGCTCTTTTTTGGGAATTTTTCTGTCCGTGCGTATGAGCAGAAGGTTGCGGTCGCCAAAGAGCGAGCTTTGGCTTAGGTGGTTTTTGGCCGTCTGAAAGTCGTACTCGTCATGGTAGAGCTTCAACACCCCCTGCGCCGTGTCGGTTTTGTCTATATAAAGACGGGCGCACGCCTGCATCTCGTACTCGTTGTCGCCGTAGATCATCAGCGACTGGGGGAGGGTGCCGTTTTGGAGCAGTTGGTCAAACTCACGCTTGTACATCTTCGTCACTCTCCTGGATCAGACTGCGGCGGCAAATAACACGGGCGAAAATCTTGGCCTGGGGCAGGTGGACGTTCTCAATTTGGGCTTCGATGCGGTCAAAAAGGTGCACCGCCTCGTGCAGGCAGAAAAAGCGCAGGCCTTCGGGAAAGGTTTCGCTCCAGGCCGTGGGGAGGCGTTCGGCCTCCGTGACGGTGCCTTCGAGCTTTTGGTCGGTGTGGGCAAGCGCCCAGCGGGCGTATTTGCGGTCGGCGAAATCCCAGGCTGTTTTGGTCGCCTCCCGCTCCAGTTCGCTCACTTTCACGCAAAGCGGCTCAATATTGCGCAAAATCCGATCTTTGGTCGCCTCGTCATCGGCAAAAATCGCCTTGAGCAGGCGGTGAAGCGTCAGGTCGCTGTAGCGGCGGATGGGGGAGGTAAAGTGGGTGTAGCGCTCAAACCCCAGCCCGAAGTGGCCCACGTTTTCGTGGCGGTAGGCCGCCTGCTTTTGGGTCTGGATAATCAGTTGGTCCACGTAGCGCGCCACCCCTTTGGCTTCCGCCGCCTTTTGCAGGGCCTCTACCAGGGCGTGAAAATCTTTTCCCTCCTCTTCGACATAGATGCCGATACGCCCCAACTCGTCGATAAGCGCTTCGATCTTTTCGGGGTTTGGGGGTTCGTGAACACGGAAAATGCCTCTGTCAAAATGTTCGGCGGCGGCTTTGTTGGCCAAAAGCATACACTCTTCCACCAGGCTGTGGGAGGGGGTATGGCTTTGGGGAAGGGTCTTGACAATTTCGCCTTTGTCGTCAAGCGCCAGCCGTACTTCCGTGGAGCGGAAGTCGTAACCCTTTTTCAAACGGGCCCGGCGCAATCTTTTGGCCAGGCTCCAGAGAGATAGAAGCGAGGCGAGGGTTTGGCGGTCGCTTTCGGGGGCGTCGGCAAACCCTTCGGCCAGGTAGCGGTCCACCTCTTCGTAGGTGTAACGCCGTCGGCTTTGGATGATCGCTTCATAAAAGCGGTGGGAGAGGAGACGGGGGGTCTCTTCATCCCGGATGTGCAGTTCGCACACGTAGGCCAGGCGGTCGACATGAGGTTTGAGCGAGCAGATGTTTTCGCTTAAAGCCCTGGGGAGCATGGGGATGGAGCGGTGGGGAAGATAGACCGAAAAGCCCCGGGTTCTGGCCTCTTCGTCGATGGCGCTGTCTGGGGTGACGTAGTGGCTGACATCCGCGATGGCCACGTAGAGGATCTTTTGACGGCTGTCCCAGTAGAGGGCGTCGTCAAAATCCTTGGCGTCGACGGGATCGACGGTGCAAAAGGGCAGATGGCGCAAATCGACCCGTTCGGGGTAGCGTTCGGCCTCTACCCTCTCACCGTGCCCAAGCGCCTCGGCCTCGGCTTCGGGGCCGAAGGCGTCGGGCCGGTTGAAAAGGGCCAGGGATATCTTCTCATCTACCGCCGGGTCGTCGATGGAACCGAGCATTTCGATGACACCGCCGGTGCGGGCGTCGGCAAGAAATACCGCCCCTTCATAAAGGTTCTCTTTGCCCTCCGTGACGTTCATGGGTAGGTCGGTGCGGATGTGGCGGGGTGTCTGGTCGGCTACGTATCCCACTTCGTGCA
Organism: Campylobacterota bacterium; assembly: GCA_013153475.1. Taxonomy (GTDB): domain Bacteria; phylum Campylobacterota; class Campylobacteria; order Campylobacterales; family Hydrogenimonadaceae; genus Hydrogenimonas. Next base: position 11,944 of record JAADEJ010000034.1, on the reverse strand, counting down.
GCAGGGCGGGGCGAAGAATCTCCACCACCTTGGCGGCGGGGCGGCCCGCCCGGCCAAAGAGGCGCCGGGCCACCACGTAGTCGCCTTTGCCCGCGCCGTTGAGGTGTTCGGGGGCGATCAGCAGATCCCGCCCTTCGGCGCCCAGCAGTTCCAAAAAGGCGGTGCCGGAAGGGAGCAGGTCGACGGTGCCGACGCGGTAGCGGTTATCGAGCCGAAAGCGTCGCCCCTCCTGCTTCAAAAGGCCCGCTTCCCGAAGCTTTTGAAAGAGCGGGCGTTCCTCCTCTTCCAAATCCTCGTCGGGATAGAGCCCCCGGGCCACTTTGATCAAAAGGGCTTTGACGGCGCCGCCGCTTCGCAAAAGAGACACTCAGTATTCTATTTTTTCGATGGCTTCACGGAGACTTTCGGCGTCGAAACCGAAACGGTCCGCTTTCTCCAGGGCGCTTTGTACCGCCGGTTCGCCCAGCGGGTCGATGAAGTTGGCGGCCTCTTTGACGATATGAAGCAACTGGGTTTGTCTGCGGAGATTTTCGGGCGCTTCGTCGGGGGTCAGGATATGGCGCATCATCGTAATCATCGATTCGCTGAACTGCCAGTGTTTGAACATCAGGGCCGCGATCCATTCGCTGTTGATACCCAGAACCTCTTTCTCGATGGCCGCGATCTCCTCGATCGACTCCACCCCGCTGATCTTTTCATGGAACGCTTTGTCCGTCCCCCGTTCGATCAGAACCAGCGAAGCGACCGCCTTGCCCAGCTCCATGAGGAGCGAAAGGGTGATCGCTTCCGATTGGCGGATTTCGACCTGACGGCTTCCCCACCCGAAACTGAGGGCGTTTTGAAGGGTGGAGACCTTTGTCAGGTGTTGACGTGTGGCCCCGTAGGGAGAGAGGTCGATATCCATGGTTTTGCGCACGGCGTAGCTGATGGCGAACCCCTGGATGGTTCCCATACCAAAGAGGCTGATCGCCTGGTCGATGGAGGTAATTTGCCGACTGAAGCCGTAAAGAGGGGAGTTGGCCGCTTTGAGGATGTCGGCGGTGAACATGGGATCTTCTTTGACTACATCGACCAGGTCTTTGATTTCACTCTCGGGATCATTACAGATCTCTTTGACTTTGATGACACTTTCGGGCAGAGGCGGCAGCGCCTTGATCTTTTTGATGATATCCTCGACCATGCTTTTCTCCGAAATAGATTGGTGTTGTCGTTTTATCTGTCGCCATCCCTATGCAAAGGGCCGTCGTTCACGATCAAATCAACTGAAATACAATTTTACACCAAACAAGCTCTTTCGACGCTGAATTCTCCGATGACTCCGACCGCCTCGGAAAAGGGGACGGTTTTATATGCTTCAAAGCCCTCTTTTTCTATAATCACGCAAATTTTCATATCCAGACACAAAGGATTTTCATGGCACTGAACGTCTACTACGACAAAGATTGCGACCTCTCTCTCATCCGCTCCAAAAAAGTGGCGATGATCGGTTTCGGAAGCCAGGGGCACGCCCACGCCGAAAACCTGCGCGACAGCGGCGTGGAAGTGGTTGTCGGCCTCAAAGAGGGCGGATCCAGTTGGAAAAAGGCCCAGGCCAAGGGCTTTACCGTTCTGCCGGTGGCCGACGCGGTGAAAGAGGCGGACGTGGTGGTGATTTTGCTCCCTGACGAGGTGCAAAAAGAGGTGTACGACAAAGAGATCGCCCCCAACCTCAAAAGCGGCGCGACCATCAGCTTCGGCCACGGCTTCAACATTCACTACGGTCGTATTCAGCCCGCCGACGATATCAACGTCATGATGGTAGCCCCCAAGGCGCCGGGCCACACCGTGCGCAGTGAGTTTGTCAAGGGTGGCGGCATTCCAGATCTGATCGCCGTGGCGCAGGATCCCAGCGGTAACACCAAAGAGCTGGCGCTCTCTTACGCCTCCGCCATCGGCGGCGGCCGCACCGGGATCATCGAAACCACTTTCAAAGACGAGACCGAAACCGACCTTTTCGGTGAGCAAGCGGTCCTTTGCGGCGGCGTAAGCGCTTTGATTCAGGCCGGTTTCGAGACGCTGGTGGAAGCGGGCTATCCCGAAGAGATGGCCTATTTCGAGTGCCTGCACGAGATGAAGCTGATCGTCGACCTGATCTTTGAGGGCGGTATCGCCGATATGCGCTACTCCATCTCCAACACCGCTGAGTACGGCGATATGGTGAGCGGCCCCCGCGTCATCAACGACGAAAGCCGCAAAGCGATGAAAGAGATTCTCAAAGAGATCCAAAACGGCAAATTCGCCAAAGATTTCATTCTTGAGGGTCAGGCGGGGTATCCGCGCATGAACGCCGAGCGCAACAACCTCAAAAATCACCCCATCGAAGTGACCGGACGCCGCCTGCGGGCCATGATGCCCTGGATCAAGGCCAACAAAATCGTCGATCAGGAAACCAACTGAGTCACTCGCGCCTTTGGGCGTGAGCGATCGCTTCATCACCCTTCATGACAAAATCGAAAAAAACCAAAAAAAGACGCAAAACCTCCCGTTCCAAAAAACGCGGTTCCATCGCGCTGACGATATTGCTGACGTTGCTGGCCATCGTTTTGACGGTCATGGTCGCGGGTATCGCGGGCTGGTACGGCTTTGAAAGCGGAAAGACAGCGGGGCGCGAGGCGTGCGAAAAAGAGTTGAGCGGCTACCGAAAAGATCTCAAGGCGTTGCGTCATAAGATCGAAGTCCTTCAGAAACGGGAAAAGCCCGGAAAGACGGAGAAGAAAAAAGAGAGGAAAAAAAAGCCGGTCCCATCCCGGAAAAAACCGGCGCACCCGGCCATGCCTTTTTCGGAAGCGAAAGATTTTGTCGCCGCGGGCGGGAAAGGCGCGGAGACGAGCCGTCGATCCCCCGCTCGCTCCGGCGGGCACCGTCCCAAACTGGTCATCATCATCGACGACGTGGCCTACCCTTCCCAGCTCAAGGCGATCAGACGGTTGCCCTGGCACATCACCCCTTCGCTCTTTCCACCCACCGTGGGACATCCCGATACTCCGAAACTGGCGGAAAAACTTCACCACTACATGATCCACCTGCCGATGGAGGCGCAGCGTTTCAACCGGCCCGAACCCGATACCCTGACGGTTCAAACCGGGGAAAAGAAGATAAGTGCGCGATTGGGACAGATTCGTCGTCTTTTTCCCGATGCCCGTTTTATCAACAACCATACCGGAAGCCGTTTCACCGCGGACGCCGCGGCCATGGCCCGCTTCTGTCGCGCCGCGAAGCGGGACGGCTTTTTGTTCGTGGACAGCCGTACCACACCCCGTTCGGCGGTAGCGGAAGCGTGCCGTCGTTACGGTCTTCCCTATTTCTCGCGGGATATATTCCTTGACAACAAACCCGACATCGCCTACATTCGCGGACAGCTTGAAAAGGCGGTGCGCATCGCCCGCCGTCACGGTTACGCCATCGCCATCGGCCATCCCCATCGCAAAACTTTCGAGGCCCTTGCCGGCGCCGGGTCGCTTTTAAAAGGCATAGACGTTGTCTATATGGATGAACTTTACGAAAAAATTCGGTAATATTTTTTTAAGGTGAAATTTCCCGCTCCATTGAGCCGGTAAAGGGGTCAGCGTATGAAAAAGACGGGTCTGGCGGTCGTGTTGGGTCTGGCGGTGGGTCTGGGAACCCTGGCTTTTTTCGATCCTCCGCAGGCCAGGCTGCTGGGAGCGGTCACCTTTTTGGTGACGTTGTGGACCAACAACGGCCTGCCCCTTGGGGTGGTTTCGTTGCTTCCCATCCTTCTTTTCCCTCTTCTTGGCATCACCCCTCTCAACGACGTGACGCCCAACTACGCCAAGTCGATCATCTTTCTCTTTATCGGCGGTTTCATGCTGGCGATCGCCATGCAAAAGAGCGGTCTGCACCTGCAGATATCCCGTCGGCTTTTGCGTATTTTTCCCAAGACCGCCACGGGCGTGATTTACGCCATGGCGACGGTTTCGGCCCTTTTGAGCTCTCTTCTTTCCAATACGACCATAACCCTGATGTTGATGCCGGTGGGCCTTTTCCTGACCGAAAACCGGAAACTGAAAGTGAGAATCCTGCTGGCCATCGCCTACGGGGCCAGTATCGGGGGGATTTTTACGCCCATCGGTACGCCGCCCAACCTGCTGTTGTTGGGGTTTCTGGAGTCGTCGGGTTGGACGGCGCCGACATTTGGGGAGTGGATGCTGATGACCGGCCCGGTGGTTCTGGTGATGCTTTCGGTGATGCCCCGTATTCTCGCTTTCGGTGTGGAAAAGGAGCGTGTCGGCGATGACGGGACGGGCAGCGTGGAACCCATGACGACGGCACAGAAGAAGGTATTGGCGCTGTTGGGGATATTAAGCCTGTTGCTGCTTCTCAATACGCCCGTCAAACCCTGGTACGGCGGTTTGGGGCTGAATGAGAAAGGGTTGTTGCTGGCGGCGGGGCTGGCCCTGTTTATGCCCGGTATACGGGTGCTCGAATGGGAAGATACCCGCGCCCTTCCCTATGAGATCATCTTTCTTTTCGGTGCCGGTTTCGCCATCGCCCAGGCTTTCGGTTCGACCCATCTGGCCCAGGCTTTGGCGCAAAAACTCGCCTTTGTCCACACGCTTCCTTTGTGGGTGACGCTGGCGGTGGTGGCCCTGACCATCAGCTTCTCGACCGAAATCACCAGCAATACGGCCCTCACGTCGGTGGCATTGCCGGTGATGGCCAATCTCTACGGTCCTGATCATCCCGAAACGCTTCTGATTCTCACGGTGGCTACCGTTTCGGCCAGTTACGCATTCATGTTGCCTATCGCCACGCCGCCCAACGCCATCGTCATGAGCTCCCGGGTCATTCGGGTCGGTACCATGGCGGCTTTCGGCTTCGTGATCGATCTGGTGGGCGTGGCGGCGGTATCGACCGCCGCCTACTGGCTTTGGCGGTATCTGCTGCCATGAGAGCCGGTCGGACGCTTCCCGGGGCCTATCTCGCCCGTTTTGGCGACATGGCGAAAGTGCCCGACCCCGTCTACTATATCGGAAAGCCGGAACTGTTGAAAAGACGCGCCGTGAGCATCGTGGGCACCCGGCGGCCGTGCGCCTATACCAAACAGATGACCACCCGTCTGGCTTCGGCTTTGGCGGAGCGGGGGGCCGTTGTCGTAAGCGGTGCGGCCATGGGGGTGGACGCTTTGGCCCATCGGGGTGCCGGAGCGAAAAATACCGTGGCGGTGGTTGCCGGCGGGGTGGATGTGCGCTACCCCGCCGTCAACGCCCCGTTGATTGCAACCATCGAGAAAGAGGGGCTGGTTCTTAGCCGCTTTGAGGCGGGGGCGCGTCCCAGGCCCTGGAGCTTCGTGGTACGCAACGAGATGGTGGTGGCGCTGGGCGAGGTACTGGTGGTTGCCGAAGCCGACCGCCGGAGCGGCTCCATGCGCAGTGTCGAGTATGCTTTGAAGATGGGTAAACCCGTCTATGTCCTGCCCCATCGGCTGGGCGAGAGCGAGGGAACCAACGACCTGCTACGGGAAAAAAAGGCCGAGCCGATTTACGATATTGACGCCTTTGCGGCGCGTTTCGGGGAGAAAAAAGAGGTGCAGGAAGAGCCGTTACTGGCTTTTTGCGCCGAGGTTCCGACCCTTCAGGAGGCGCTGGATCGTTTCGGTCAGCGGGTTTATGAGGCGGAGTTGGAGGGGCGTATCGAAATACGCGACGGTCTGGTCTATCCCGTTACGGGTTAGTCGGCGTACAGACCGCTGATGAGCGTAAAGGCGTCTTTGCCGTCGACGGGATATTCGCAGATATGCTCTTTGTCCAAAGGAACGCCCAGGGCCTGGGCCAGGGTTTCGCGCACTTTCATGGCGCCGTTCCAGTCGCTGCCCGGCAGCAGGGCGATCAGGTTCCCGTCGATATAGAAGAGTCGGTCACTGGTTCGAAGGAGCGGCAGCGCCACTTCCCGGATACGGGTTTCATCTCCGTCGGGGTAGGGGATACGCAAAACCGAGAAGGTGGGGTCGTACCCTTCGTGGGCCAGCCTTTCGATCAGGGTGATGTGATACTCCAGCAGCGTTTTGAGAAGCTCTCTGTATCCATAGACTTTGGGTTGCATGGCAGGCTCCTTCGATAGGTCGTGTATAATTATACAAAAAAGCGGCAAGAGGGGAAAAAAGATGGTGTTATACCTTGTCGCCGCCCTGATCGTGGGGTTGGCCGGTTGGATGATCTGGCGGAAACACGGGGGCGGTGATCGCGTGGAGTGGCGCGGTATGGTCACGGACGCGGGACTGTTGGCGCTTGGAGTGCTCTTCTTTTCGGCGGCCAGAACCATGTGGGTCTATCCGCCGTTGATGATTCTGCACCTTTTGGCATCTTTGCTGTATGGCTGGGCCTTTTTGGGTCGGCTTGCCGGCCGGCGGGTTTCGGGCTGGCTGTTCACGGCGCCGCTTGCGACCCTGGCGCTGTTCGTTCTGGCCGCCTGGCTTTTTCGGGAGGTGTGACGTGGCGGTCACGGCGGCTTTGGACGTGGGGTTGAAACGGATCGGTCTGGCCCTGTGTCTGGACGGCAAGACGGTACTGCCCCAACCGGCGGTCCTGCGCAAAAACCGGGATCAGGCGGCGCGGGAGGTTGACGCTTTTTTGCGGGAGTGGCAGGTGACGCGTCTGGTTGTGGGTGTACCAAAAGAGGGGAGGGACGAAGAGGCGATGGGTCGGCGTATCCGCCATTTCGTTTCGCTGCTCGATTTTGGAGGAGAGGTCTTTTACGTAGATGAAGCTTTCACCTCCAAAGAGGCCGAAGAACGCCTCAGGGGAGAGGTGAAGATCAGGCGGGACGGTCGTCTGGATTCGGTGGCGGCCCAACTGATTCTGGAGCGGGCGCTTCCCCTTCTTCATTGAAGACGACAATCCGGTTGCGGCCCGAGTGTTTGGCGCGGTAGAGGGCGGTGTCGGCCAGGGCGATGACCTCTTTGAGGGTGTCGCCCTGATCGGGGTAGCGGGCGATGCCGATGGAGACGGTGCAGCGGATCGTCTCTTCCCCGATGTCGATGGCCGTCGCTTCGAATCGGGCCCGGATCTTCTCGGCCACCTTTCGGCCGCCTTCAAGCGAACTTTTGTGCAACAGTACCACGAACTCCTCTCCGCCGTAACGGGCGGCGATATCCGCTTTGCGGATGGAGTCGAGGATGATTTCGGCCAGTTTCCTGATCACCATGTCGCCCGCACTGTGGCCGTAGGTGTCGTTGACGCTTTTGAAGCGGTCGATGTCGAGCATCAAAACGGCGTAGGGCGTGACACCCCGTTTGCTCTGGCTGCTGATCTTGACCACCAGCTCTTCGAGAAACTTGCGGTTGTAGATACCGGTCAATCCGTCTTTGAGAGATTTTTCATGCAGCTGTCGCATCAGGATGCGGCTTTCGATGACGGGACGGGCGTTTTCGAGGTAGTTTTGCAGCAGGTGCATCCGCCCTTTGTAATACTCCATGGTCTGCGCCTCTTTGGCCAGGATCATGATGACGATGGCGCTTTGGTGAATGTGGAAAGGGAGGCAGAAATAGTAGGGAAACTCGCCGGCATAGAGAGGACAGACCGTCGGAAATTCCGTAGAATCGGTCAGGGTTTCCGTTCGGAAAGCGCGGCAGGCGTCGGCGTCCTCCAGGCTTTTCAGAGAACAGGGCGGGTTTTTCAGCGTGCTGTAGACGATCTCTCTGGTGTTTCTTCTCGGGTTGACGGCGTATATGACAAAATGGTTGGCCCCCAACTCCATCCGGATGACATCGGCCAGATGACCGTAGATCTGCTCAAGGGAGCGGTCGTTTTCGATGGTCTGTTTGAAACGCTGGATTTTGGAGAGGGTGTCGATGGTGTCGGCCGCTTTCTGGAGAGGGTCGGTTTCGCGGGTCGGATTATGGCGGAGCAGGGAGGAGAGCCGGTTTTCGACACTGCCGATGGTGTCCTGGAATTTTTTGATCAGGGTATTGTAGAGGGTGGCGCTTTCTCTGATATCGCTGTTGCGGGTGTCGCAATAGATGCTTTGGCTGAAGTCACCCTCTTTGACCCGTGAAAGCGAACGCCGAAGCTCTTTGAAGAAGGTTAGATAGGGGCGGGAGAGCCGTTTGACGACAAAGATGGCGGCAAGCAGGAAAAGAAGGGTGATCAGACCGATACGAAAGAGTGTCGTCAATCCGATGATACGGGTATCGGTGATATCGAATTCGATACTGATGGCTCCCAGAACGTCGCCCTCGTTGACATGGTGGCAACGCAGGCAGTCTTTCTCTTCGTTGGAGGAGGCGATATAGGGAATGGTGATGCGGTAGAAGACGCGATCGGCCCGTTCGGTCAGTTGTTTGACGGGTTGGCCGGTCTCGAGTACCTGTCGGTCGATGGCGTCGTGGGGTTTTTCCCTGTGCAGGCCCGGCCCGTATTCGTCGATCACCTTTTGGGAACGGATGACCCAGAGGTGCCGGATCGATTCGGGGGAGCGGATGGCCCCGAGAAAAAGATCCCGGTCTTTGATGGTGCCGTTGACCATCATGGTGGTCAATCCCTCTTTGACGATATCGGCCGTCAGCTCCGCTTTCTGTTCGGTGCTTTGGATGGAAAAGTTCCTGAAATTGATCGTGGCGTTGATCATGACGGCAAGGGAGAAGAGCAGCAGCAGGCCGGCGGTCATAAAAAGAAAACGTCTATCGGTATTCATGCAGCCTCTTTGAAGGTGGCGACCACGGGCGCGTGGTCGCTCGGGGTGGGTGTTTTGCGCCGTCTCGGCCAAAGATCGACGGCGATCTCCTCCAGATTCTCGCAAAGCGTGTCGGAGGCGAGAAGATAGTCCAGGCGCATCCCCTCGTTGCGCCAGATCGCGGCGGTACGGTAGTCCCACCACGTAAAGGGGGCAATGTCGGGACGGTGGTGCCGGTGCCAGCAGTCGTGCAGCCCGGTTTGTAGCAGGGAACGCAACGCTGCCCGCTCTTCGGGCAGAAAGCCCACTTCCCCTTGAAAAAGCGCGGGATCGTAGACGTCACTTTCCGTGAGGGCCACGTTCAGGTCGCCCCCCAGCAAAAGCGCGGGTTTTCGGGGGAGGGTTTGGGTGATGTAATCGGTCAACTCACGGTAAAAGGCGGCTTTGAAAGCCTTTTTCTCTCCCGTTTTGGCGCCCCGGGGCGCGTAACAGCAGATCACCGTCGTTTTATTGATTTGCGCCTGAACAAGCCGTTTTTGGCGATCGAGGGTGGGGGCGTCGAAGTGTGTTATGACGTTGGTAAGCGGTGCTTTGGCGCAGATGGCGACCCCGTTGAAACCCTTTTCGCCGTTGACGGCGCAGGTGTAGCCCATCGCTTCGAAATCGCGGTGGGGAAAGGCGTCGTTTCGGCATTTGATCTCCTGCATCAGGAGCACGTCGACAGGCCGTTTCTCCTTCAGCCACCGACTCAACAACGTAAGACGGGCCCGAATGCCGTTGACGTTGAAAGTGGCGAAGGTCAATCCCATCGTTCACTCTTTGAGCATATCGTTCATGCGTTTGGTGTCGGGATCGAGATTGGGATCTTTCTTGGGCTTTCGCATCTCCAGGAAAAGGGTCGTCAACAATCCGGCAGCAATGAGGACGATGGCGGTGAATTTCCACCAGAACTCCGCGGGCATGGGTCTCCTTTTAAAGAATCAGCATGGCGTCGCCGTAGCTGTAGAAACGGTAACGCTCCCCTATTGCAATATTATACACCTTTTTTGTCATTTCCAGCCCCAAAAAAGAGGCAACCAGCATCAACAGGGTGGAGCGGGGGAGGTGGAAGTTGGTCAAAAGCGCGTCGACGCGGCGGGGCGGGTTGAGCGGGTGCAGAAAAAGGTCGCACTCTCCAAAGGGTTTTTGGGTGCGGACGTAGTATTCGACGGTGCGGGTGACGGTGGTGCCTATGGCCAGCAGGGGCCGGTCGCTTTCGATCAGGCGTCGGGTGACGGGCGGGATCTCGTAATATTCACGGTGCATGGGGTGGTCGGTGATGGTCTCGCTCTCGACGGGTTTGAAGGTGCCCGCGCCCACGTGCAGGGTAACGGGTTGGACCTCGTGGCGCTCTTGAAGACGTGCGAAAAGCTCGGGAGTAAAGTGTAGCGAGGCGGTGGGGGCGGCAACGGCCCCCGCGTTTTGGGCGAAGACGGGTTGGTAGCGCCGGGCGTCTTCGGGGCGGTCCTCTCTGCGGATATAGGGGGGCAGGGGGACGTGTCCGAGTCTCTCCAAGAAAGGAAGAAGGGCGTCAAAGCCCAGGATGTTTTCGCCGTTTTCAAAGCGTACAATCCGGTGGCCGTCCTCTTGCAGGGCCAACACGACCGCCTCCAGTCCTTCGCCGAAAACAAGCCGGGTGTTGGGCCGCACCCGCCCCCGAATCAGTACGTCAAAACGGTTGTCGGGGAGGGGACGGTTGATGAGCAGTTCCACCCGCCCGCCGCTGGTTTTGGCGCCGAAAAGCCGTGCTTTGATCACTTTGGTGTCGTTATAGAGTACGGTGTAATCGGGTGGAAGGAAGTTCAGGATTTCTCGAAAACGGGTATGGGTCACGGCGCCGTCGGCGCGGTTGATGACCATGAGCCGGGCGCTGTCGCGGGGCTCGGCCGGCTCCGAGGCGATGAGCTCGGGCGGCAGGGTGTAGTCGTAACTGTCGGTTTTGAGCAGGTCGTCTGGGTTACGCATCCGCCGGCTCGTCATCCTCTTCGGGCGGGGTGTAGGGGTTGACCATTTTGGCGATGAGAATGGAGACCCCGTAGAGCAGGATCAGCGGAATGGCCATCAGAAGCTGGGTCACCACATCCGGCGGCGTCAAAAGCGCGGCCAGCACGAAAATAAGGATAATGGCGTATTTGAAAAAGCTTTTGAGCGTCTGATCGTCCACCAGTCCCAAAAGCGCCAAAAAGAAGGTGATGACGGGCAGTTCAAAGGCGATCCCGAATCCCACCATGATCTTGGTGAAAAAGCCTACGTACTCGTTGATTTTGGGGGCGACGGTCACGATCTGCTCGGCGAAGTTGACCAGAAACTGAAAACCGAAAGGCACCACTACGTAGTAGGCGAAGGCCGCCCCCAGAAAGAACATACCCGAGGCGAAAAAGACAAAGGGCCAGACATACTTTTTCTCATGCTCATACAGTCCCGGGGCCACGAAGAGCCAGAACTGGTAGAGAATAAAGGGCAGTGCCATGAGAAAACCGGAAAAGAGCGCCACTTTGACGGCGGTGAAGAAGACCTCCGGCACGCCGGTGGCGATCATCATGGACTGTTTGGGCAATACCTCTTTAAGCGGATGGGTCATCCAGTCAAGGATCGGTTCGTAAAAGTAGAAGGCGACAAAAAAGCAGACCACCAGCGCCGCCATGGAGTAGGCCAGGCGCTTTCTTAATTCGGCGATATGCGGGCGCAATTCCTCAAACATGCTTCTCCTTTTGCTCCGCTTCGGAGGGATGGCTTACGTGTGTATCGGCGGGGGTGTCGGGCAGGTCGGGCACGCCGTCGGCCTCTCTTGGGGCGTAGACGTTGTGAGCGCGCCGCTTTTTGGGGAAGGTGATCTTTTCCCGTTTGGGTTCGACGGCGGTAGGGGCGGTGTTGTTCTCTTCGTGAGGCGTCGGCGCCTCTTCGGGCTCGATGGGATCGTTCAGGTCGGCGGTGATGCCCTGTTCAATGGTGCGGGTCGCCTCATCCAACTGCTTTTTGTAGCGCAGGGCCTCCTCTTTGAGCTCGCCGATCTTGATCTCCTCTTCAATGGAGAGTTTGGCGTCGTTGACGGTGCGCTTGAGACTGCGGAAAAATTTGGCAATCTGCACCATCGCGTCGGGCAGTTTGTCGGGCCCGAGAAAGAGCACCGCGATTACCGCGATAAAAAAGATTTCGCCAAGTCCCATCCCAAACATCGCTATCCTTTTTTTTGCGTGGCGTAGGCCGAAGCCGTAAGAGAGGAAAGTCTATCAAAAAA
>JAADEJ010000026.1 GCA_013153475.1 Campylobacterota bacterium | reverse complement strand
AAGTGGACGATTCGTTGGACGCTTTCTGGGTACACGGTTTGGTAGGTATCTGGGGCTCTATCGCCACGGCTATCTTTATAGCCGATTACGCTGTGCCCGAAAACTACCATATGGTTTCCCAGCTTGGCAAACAGTTGATGGCGGTGGGACTGACCATTGTCTATAGCGCCGTCATGACGGCGGTGATTTACTTTGTCGCGGCGGCGATGACCGGCGGCGGACGGGTGGATGAAGAAACCGAGACCATGGGACTGGATGAGGCGGTCCACGGCGAGCGCGGCCTGAATATGTAAGAGTCTTGCGGCTTTTTGGGGGATGCATCCAAAACTTAGGCAACCCCCGGCGTAAGCGGGCTTGGCTCGTTTACCGTATTTTTAAAAAAATAGGAGACAGTATGAAAAAGATCGAAGCGATTATCAAACCTTTTAAACTGGAAGATGTCAAGGATGCCCTGGCCGAAGCGGGCATTACCGGCATGACCGTCACCGAAGTCAAAGGCTATGGCCGTCAACAGGGACACAGCGAACTCTACAGAGGGGCGGAGTATGTGGTCGATTTCCTGCCCAAGGTGAAACTGGAGGTGATCGTGCCCGAAAGTGCCGTGGAGACGGCGGTGGAGAAGATTGTCGAATCGGCCAGAACCGGGAAGATCGGGGACGGCAAGATCTTCGTGACCTCCGTGGAAAAGACGGTTCGTATCCGTACCGGTGAGGAAGACGAAGAGGCCCTTTGAGTTTGATTGATTAAAAAATAGACACATCTTTTGCCGGACTTTTACGACAAGTCCGGCGTTTTGCTTAAAATTTGTTCATTCACCCCCTTTTCCCCGCCATTGTTACCGCACTATAATTGCGTTGAACTACCTGAAAAGATTTTCAGAAAGGAGCGCAGTGATGCAAGCCGGTGATTTTTCCTACGTGATCGACACCCTGTTTCTGCTTTTTTCCATGACCCTCATCATTTTTATGGTGCCGGGATTCGCGATGTTGGAGGCGGGGATTGTCAGAACCAAGAACGTCAGCGCCGTTTTGACGGTCAATACCATGATCTACGCCGTGGCCTCTTTGGTCTTTTTGCTGGTGGGGTATCAGCTCGCTTTTGGGAGCTGGGAGAACGACAGCGTCAGCAAGTGGGCGGCCTTTTTATTCCAGATGGCTTTTGTGGGCAAAACCGTCAACATCATGAGCGGTGGGGTGAGTGAACGGACGCGGATCGTGCCGTTGATGCTCTTTACCGTGGCGATGGCGGCGGTGATCTACCCGTTGGCGGTCAACTGGACCTGGGGCGCCAATATGCTAAAAAACACTTTCCTGGATATCAGCGGTATGCACGACCTGGCGGGTTCTACCGTCATTCACTCCACCGGCGCCTGGGCCCTGCTGGCGGCCATTTTGATCATCGGCCCCCGCAAGGGGCGTTACGCCAACGGCAAAGTACGGGTGATACCGGCTTCCAACATTCCCCTGGTAACCCTGGGGGCCATGGTGCTGTGGATCGGGTGGTTCGGCTTTAACGGCGGATCGGTCGGTTCCATCGCCTCCAAAGAGAGCGCCGATACGGTGGCGTTGACCATTATGAATACCAATACCGCCGGGTTGGCGGGGGCGATTGTGGCGGCGCTGATTGTCTATTGGCAGTACCGTAAATTCGACATCACCATGATTCTCAACGGTGCCCTGGGCGGTTTGGTGGCCGTTACCGCCGGCGCGGATCTGTTTGATATCTACACTCCCATTCTGGTGGGACTTATCGGCGGGGCGTTGGTGGTGTTTGCCGTGCCCTTTTTTGATAAACTCCGTATCGACGATCCGGTGGGGGCGTTGTCGGTTCACCTGGTCAACGGCGTGTGGGGAACGCTGGCCGTGGGACTCTTTGCCGAGGGCGTCTCTTTCTGGGCGCAATTCAAAGGGGTGCTGGTGATCGGTATCTACGCCTTTGTGGTATCATATCTGACCATTTACGCCATCAATAAAGTGTTGCCTTTCCGTGCGGCCGATGACGACCAGATGGAAGGCATGGATATGAGTGAGTGCGGCCTGGAAGCCTACCCCGAATTCAAACGGGCCTTTTGAGTTCAGTGAAAAATGAAAGAGTGAAAAGTGAAAAATTCAGGAGGCGCCTGGCGGCGCTTTCATTTTTGAATTGATGATGAGGTGAGCGGGCTTTGCCCGATCACCGTATTTTTCGACAACAAAGGGAGTGAAGGAGGGGCTTTGCCCTTTCGGAGCGACCAAGCCGCGCCAGCGCGGCGAGCCCTCCGCTGAGGAGAACCCAGCGTTAGCGTAGGTGAGCGGGCTTTGCCCGATCACCGTATGTTAAAATGAAAACCAACAAGGAGAAATGAGAATGAAAAAGATTGAAGCGATTATCAAACCTTTTAAGATTGAGGAGGTCAAAGACGCTCTGGCCGAGGCGGGCATTAACGGTATGACCGTCAGCGAAGTCAAGGGGTACGGCCGTCAGGCGGGCCATACGGAGCTCTACCGTGGCGCGGAGTATGTGGTCGACTTCATTCCCAAAGTCAAGGTTGAGGTGGTGGTCAAGGCCGAAGATGTCGAAAGCGTGGTCGAAAAGATCGTCAACGCCGCCAGAACCGGGAAGATCGGAGACGGCAAGATCTTTGTCAGCGACGTGGAGAAGGTAATCAGAATCCGTACCGGCGAGGAGGACGAGGAGGCCATTTAAGGTCTTTTCGCCTCTTCGTCAAGCTCTTCGACAAAGCGCTTTTCGGCGCTTTGGTTTTTTCTTCTGTAGTAGTAAAAGACCCCTATCGCCATGATGACAATGCCGCCGATAAGATAGTGCAAAACCGGTTTGATCTGCGCTTCGTTCTCACCGAAAAAGTATCCAAGACCCAGCAGTACCGCGCACCAGATACCCGCGCCCAGAAAGGTGTAGAAAGAGAAGGCCGCCAGGGGCATGCGTCCGATGCCGGCGGGCAGGGAGATATATTGGCGAATGCCCGGCAAAAGGCGCCCCCAGAAGGTGCTGGCCGGGCCGTACCGCTCGAAAAAGCGCTCCACTTTTTCGACGGTTTCGGGTTTGATGAAAAGATAGCGGCCGTAGCGCATGAGAAAAGGGCGTCCCAGGCGGTGGCCCAAAACATAGTTAAACAGTGCCCCGGCCAGCGAGCCGCCCGCCCCGGCCAGAAAGGCCGCCGCAAGGCTCATCTCCCCTTTGGCGGCCAGGTAGCCCGCCGGAATCATGGCCACCTCGCTGGGAAAAGGGAAAAAGGAGCTTTCCAGAAACATCATCACAAAGATTCCCCCGTATCCCAGGGCCCCGACGCTCTCGACGATCCAGTTGACGATTTCGTGCATTTAACATCCTGCTAACAAGTTGGCGCTATAATAACGAGAAAAAGAGAAAAAAAGGCTTTCGGCATGGAGATGACACTCGACGCCCCTTTGGATATGCACCTGCACCTGCGTGACGGCGAAATGCTTGAGATTGTGGCGCCTTTGAGCGCGAAAGATTTTGCGGGCGGGCTCATTATGCCCAACCTGGTTCCCCCCGTGACCGACCTAGCCATGGTTCGCGCCTATCGGAAAAGGATTGAAGAGGCGATGGGTGAAGCGGTTTTCAAGCCCTATATGACGCTTTTTTTCAAAGCCGACTACTCTCCGGCTTTTTTAGAGGAAGCCAGGGAGGAGATTTTGGCGATCAAACTCTACCCCGCCGGTATTACCACCAACTCCGAAGGGGGGGTGAAGGGGTTTGACCTGGCCACGCTCTCTCCGGTACTGGGGGTCATGAGCGACCTGGGCATTCCGCTGTGCGTGCACGGGGAGAGCGACGGATTCGTGATGGATAGGGAGAGCGAGTTCATACCCGTCTACGAGCGGCTGGCCGGCGCCTTTCCCGATCTGAAGATCGTGATGGAACACGTCACGACCGCCGCGGCGCTGGGGGCGCTGGAACGGCACGAGAACCTTTACGCCACCATTACGCTGCACCATCTTTACATCACCCTGGATGAGGTGGCGGGCGGGTTGCTGCGTCCGCATCTGTTTTGCAAGCCCATTGCCAAGCGCCCCGAAGATCGCGCGGCCCTGCGGGAAGCGGCTTTCAAGGCCCATCCGAAAGTGATGTTCGGCTCCGACTCGGCGCCGCACCCCAGGGAAGCCAAGGAGGCGCCCGGTTGCGCGGCGGGCGTCTTTACCGCGCCCGTGGCCCTGCCGGCGTTGGCGCAGCTCTTCGAGGCCCACGGCGCGCTGGAGAATCTGCAGGCGTTTGTCAGCGACAACGCCCGACGTATTTACGGCATCGAGCCGCCGGCTAAGAAGGTGACGCTGCAAAAAACTCCCATGCGTGTGCCCGCCGGTTACGGTGAGGCGGTGGTGCCGATGTTCGCGGGTGAAGAACTGGCCTGGAGCGTGGCCCGTGCCGGGTAAAGTGCTGTTGCTGGAGGATGACCGGCTCTTCGGTGAGACGCTGGTCGATTTTCTCGAAGGGGAGGGGTATGAGGTGGAGCACTTTCTCTCCGCCCGCCCCGCCGCCGAGAGAATTTACGAGAAGGGAGGGTTCGATCTCTATCTGTTGGATGTGAACGTGCCCGACATGAACGGGTTTGACCTTTTGCGTCAGCTTAGAGAGAGCGGAGACGAGACCCCCGCCATCTACATCACCTCGGCACGTGACAAAGCGGCGTTGGCGGAAGGCTTCCGAAGCGGGGCGGACGACTATATGAAAAAACCCATCGACCTGGATGAGCTTCTGCTGCGGGTCGAGGCGCACCTGCGGCGTTTCGAGAAGCCCGGGAAGGTCGAGGTGGGCGCGTACCGTTTCGACACGGAACGGCTGGTACTCTACAGCGGGGACGAACCGGTCAAACTTCCCAAAAAGATGGCGGAATTGCTGGGCCTTTTGCTCAAACACCGGGGAGAGGTGGTGAGCACCGAAGAGATCCTTTATGAACTGTACGGGGACGAGCATCCGGGAACCGGTGTGCTGCGGGTCTATATCAACAAGCTCAAGCAGCTGTTCGGCAAGGATTCGATCAAAAACATCCGTGGGGTCGGGTACTGTTTTGAAGCGTAGGCAGATTCTGATCGTTTTGAGTTTTTATATGATCACGTTCGCCGCCATGGCCGTGCTTATCTGGGTCGTGTTCGAAAGTTTCGGTTACAGCGGCGAGAATTTTGCCGTGGTGGTGACGGTTCTGCTGCCTCTTTCCGCGCTTTTTGGCTATATTCTTTCCAAGGTGGCGCTTGAGCCGCTCTTTATTACCAACGATATGCTCGACAGATTGCTTAAAGATACCCTCCATGAGCTCAACATTCCCCTCTCGACCGTTTTGGCCAACGTGGCCATGCTCAAACGGGGTGAGAACGATCCCAAACGCCTGGTGCGGCTGGGGCGGATCGAACAGGCCGCCGAGCATCTGGGAGAGCTCTATGAGGATCTGGACTACTTCATCAAAAAAGAGATCGGGTCGGTGGAGAGAGAGCGGTTCGCGCTGCATGAAGTGATCGAAAGAAGCGTTCAGAAGGTTGACGGGATCAAAGGGGATATTTCGATACAATACTCTCCAAAGGAGATCTTTGTCGTCGCCGATGTGAGAGGGTGCCGCAAATGCGTGGACAACCTGCTCTCCAACGCCATCAAGTACAACCGGCCCGGCGGTTGGGTGCGCGTGGGTTTTGAGGGGGATTGGCTGGTGATTGAAGACAGCGGAATCGGAATGGACGAGGAGACCCTTTTCCATATTTTCGACCGCTATTATCAAAACGATCTGGGCGCTTCCGGGTACGGGATCGGCCTGCATATCGTCAAAACCTTTTGCGACGAGCACGGCATAGAGATCAAGATCTCCTCACGCAAAGGGGAGGGGACGACCTTCCGACTCGATTTCGGGCCGGTGGTCGTACCGAACACGCAACATAAGGAAACGACGGCATGAACACCTCGCAAATGGCGGATTGGGTCGATTACGGGTTTATCGGGCTTTTGGGCTTCATGAGCGTGATAGCCCTGTGGCTGATTCTGGAACGCTACTTCTACTATCGACACGTCGATCTGCGAAGCTTCCGCGAAAAGGAGGAGCTGGAGATCGCTTTGGGCGAGAATATGACCATGCTCGCCTCCATCGGGGCCAACGCCCCGTTTATCGGGCTGCTCGGGACGGTCATGGGCATCATGGTGACGTTCGTGACCATCGGTCAGAGCGGCCTGGTGGAGACCAAGCAGATCATGGTGGGATTGGCCTTGGCGCTCAAAACCACCGCCGGGGGGATTTTGGTGGCCATTCCCGTCATCTGGTTTTATAACCTTCTGGGACGCAAGGCCGAGATTCTGACGGCCCGCTGGGAGATGATGAAACGGCGGGGCGAAATAGGGTAACGGGGCGAACGTGAAACTGAGAAAATTCGACCAGATCAACGTGTTGCCTTTCATCGACATTATGCTGGTGCTGCTGGTGATCGTTCTTAGTAGCGCCTCGTTTGTGAGCAAAGGAACCATTCCGGTCAAACTGCCCGAAGCCGAAGGCACGACGGAGACGCCTTTGAAGATGACCCGTATCGTCATCGACGCGAAAGGTCGCCTCTATTTCGAGGGGAAACGGGTCGAGTTCGGTGAGCTCAAAAGGGCGGTGTCGCGGCTCGATCCAAAAAAATCGCCCATCCTGATCAAAAGCGACGCCCGCAGCCAGTTTCAGAATTTTGTCAAGGTGATCGACCTGCTTAAGAGGCGGGGATTTGAAAAAGTGAGCATTGAGACCAAACGGTGAGTGTGAGAGATGTTTGTCAGCAAAGAGTGTAAACATTACGAGACTATCCGGCAGAAGCGGAAAGAGATGGAGATGTTCCGGGAGTTTTTCCCCCGCCACAAAGAGCACTTCGCGACCCAGTTTGTGCAGGAGATCCGCAAGCAGGGAAAACTTTCCGGGGTAAAGGTACGGGTCATTCTGCCTTTGGTGTTGCAGGTGTACCGCTATTTGAGCGATTTTGATGCCACGTTGCCCGATACGGTGCTCAAAAACCTCTCCAAACTCAAAACCCTGGATGTCGAACCGGATCGTCTGATGCAACGCCTGCTTACGTCGCTCTCTTTACGCTATATCGACGATTTCAAAGACGATCCCCAACTGCTGGGACACCTCTCTTTGTTGACCTTCTATTTCCAGGCCGTTGTCGACTGCGTGGAGAAGAAGATCCAGGGACCGATGAGTCGGCCGGTGGGTTATTCGCCGATGAGTCGGGAAGAGGTGGAGAAGGCTTTCCGAAAAGGGGCGACGGTACGGCTGTTCAGCATCTACAAAGGGATTCCCATCCGTTTCAAAGGGGTGGTCAAACGCATCGGTGACGGCAAGGTGGAGCTGGTGGTTCCCAAAGAGAAAGGGGTCGTGGCCGAGTGGGAAGGGCAGCTTGTCAAATATGAAGACGAAAAAAACGACAAACGGGTCGTGGCGATGCGGGTGCGCCGGGTCGGCTATTCACACAAACACGCCTTTATTGAAGTGGACGGCTTCTCCTGGACCGAAAACTTCCTCTCCCGCCGCAAATCGGTGCGGGTGATGATCGACAAACCCATCAAAGCCACCATCAAGTCGATCAACAAGCAGTTGGAGTTGGATGTGATCGATCTTTCGGTCCACGGCATCTGTCTGGAAGGCTCCATCGCGGGGGGATTGCCCACGTTCGAGCATGTGGAGGTGGTAGTGCCCATTCCGCAGGAGGACGGCAAAACGAGAAACCTGCGGATGCGGGGGGTGTTGCGCTATATCTCCCAGCATGACAGTTTGAGGCGGCGGTACCATATACTGCTTCACCAGGATCCCCAGAAAGAGCAGATCATCGCCTCGTTCGTAGCCAGGGAGGAGATGCGGCTGCTACGGGAGATCAAAGAGTTGGCGGCGAGCAAATGAGAAAAATGAAAAGATGGCCGGTATCGGCGGGTATACTGTGTTTGTCGGCGGTGGCGCTGTGGGGTGCTTCGCAGGGATGTAAAGGGTGCTCGGCGGGCAAACTGATGTTGCAGTGCGACTATTACGTGGCCCGTCAGGGGGATCTCGGTCGTCGCGACTTTTGTCGCGAGTACGCCAAAGTGGTGGATATCGACGGGGCGTCGGCCAAGGCGGCGTGGTACTATCTTTTGGCCGGTGACGCCGACAAAGCCTACGACGCGGCCCGTAGGGCCACGGCGATCGGTCAGCACTACGCGGCCGGTTACGCCGCCATGGCCCTGGCGCTCAAAGGGGAGCGTGACGAAGCGCGACGGCAGATGAAAAAGGCGTTGGAGGTGCTGGGACGTTCTGACTATTTCGGGCGGGAGTTGACGGTGCTTTCACGCCTCTATCCCGCCGTGGCGTGGCGGGAACTTGCCGATTATTGACAGGCGTTGATGACGGAAGCCTCGTTGGGATAGAGGTAGATTTCGACCCGGCGGTTCATCGCCATATGGGCGGGGGTGTCGTTGGGTACGATCGGTTTGGAGAATGAGCAGCCCCGCGCGTAAATGGTGTTGGTGACCCCCAGGCTTTTGAGCATATTGGCCACGTTCCACGCCCGGCGTTGGGAGAGTTTGAGGTTGTAATCGTAACTGCCGCGGCTGTCGGTATGGCCCACGACCTGCACGATGGTGTCGGGATAGTTTTTGAGCACATCCACCAGCCGGGCGATCTTCTCTTTGGCCTGGGGCGTGGGTTCGGCCTTGTTCGTTTCAAACATCATGGCGCTTTTGAAGGTGATTTTGACATATCTGTCGGTTTTGGTGACGACGATATCCTGATGTTGAATGGCCTCCTGCTCGTTCTGGCTTACCGCCGTCTGCATGGAGTCGGCCACTTCCTGGGCCTGTTTGTCCAGACTGTAGCCGATCGCTCCGCCGACGACGGCGCCGACGGCCGCGCCGACCGCGGCGCCTTTGTTGCGGTTTCGGTGGTTGATCACCGCGCCGAGTACCGCGCCGGCCACCGCGCCGATGGCCGCGCCCTCGCCGGTCTTTTCGCCGCCGTTGGGCATCGGCTCTTTGGAGGCGCATCCGCCCATCATCAATGCGGCCGCCAGGGTGACGGCCAGGCTCTTTTTGGTTCGTGATTGCATCTTCTTCCTTTGATTTTTGGTGATTTTTTGACGTGATTATAACAGCCCAATGTGAGTCCATTGTAAATTGGTTATAATCCACTATTCCAAAAAACGGGGACAGGGCGTGCAGATCGAGGCGATCAACGAGCTTTTGAACGATAAAAAGCGGTTGCTGACCGATATCTACTTTGAGTTGCAGCGGCTTTTTGAGGAAAAATACGGGCCCGATACCGTGGTGCTGATGGAGGTGGGCACCTTTTTTGAGGTCTACGAGGTCAACAACGACGAGCTCAAAATCGGCAAGGCCAAAGAGATCGCCGAACTGCTCAATATCCAGCTGACGCGCAAAAACAAGACCATTCTGGAAAACTCCGTGGCCAACCCGCTGATGGCCGGATTCCCCACCGTGTCGCTGGAACGCTACCTCTCAAGGATGGTGCAGAGCAACCGCTATACGGTGGTGCTGGTACGCCAAAAAGGGGTGCCGCCCAAGGTGAAGCGCTATATCGCCAATATCCTCTCTCCCGGTACCAATTTCGACTACCTGGTGGAGCCGACGGAAAACTACATTGTCAGCCTGATTATCGATGTCAACAAGGGGATCTACTCCTGCGGGTACGCCGCCATTGACGTCAGCACCGGCAAGACGTGGCTCAATGAGGTGCACGGTACGCGAGAAGACAAAACCTACGCGCTGGACGAGATTTTCAACCAGCTTCAATCCTACCATACCGCTGAACTGCTTCTGACCCTCAACGACGCTTCCATCGACCCGGAGTGGGTGGTGCGGTATCTGGAGATCGAGGGGCATATCCGCTGGACGCTGGGGCATACCCGCCACAAGATCGCCTACCAGAACGAGCTCTTTGCCAACGTCTACGCCATCCGCTCCTTTTTAAGCCCCATCGAGTACCTTGACCTGGAGCGCTACCCTTACGCCAGTGAGTCCCTCTCCCTTCTGATCGACTTTATTATCGAACACGACGCGGCGCTGATTGAGAAGATGGACCGTCCCCGCTTCCTGGGCGGACGGCGCTATATGTACCTGGGCAACAACGCCCTTGAACAGCTCAATATCATCAGCCGTGACCCGGACGAGATGACGCTTCTAAAGCTTATCGACCTAAGCGCCACGGCCATCGGCAAACGGCTTTTAAAAGAGCGCCTGCTCAATCCCATTTGCGACCTCAAGGAGCTCAAACGCCGCTACGATCTGGCCGAGACGGTGATGGACCATACCCA
Organism: Campylobacterota bacterium; assembly: GCA_013153475.1. Lineage (GTDB taxonomy): Bacteria > Campylobacterota > Campylobacteria > Campylobacterales > Hydrogenimonadaceae > Hydrogenimonas. The sequence goes on along the minus strand of JAADEJ010000026.1, from coordinate 6,413 downwards.
GAGTTTTGGCAATACCCTCAAAGAGGTGTATGACCTTGAGCGGATTTTGCGGCGGATCCGTCTGGGCAAACTCCACCCTTTCGAGCTGGTCTATTTGCATGACTCATTAAAGGCCCTGGAGGGGTTGGTCTGGGAGGCCAAAGGGGTCGGCGTGGAAGTAGACGAGGATCTGCGGGTGCGCATTGAGGGGTTTGTGCGTGAACTTGAGCGCACCTTCGTGCTTGAAGAGTGCGCCAAATACCGGCGGGATCAGATCGAGAGCAACATTTTTCAGCCCGGCATCAACCTCTTTGTCGACCAGATCGTGGAAGAGAACACCAGGGAACTGGAGAAGCTGGAACAGATTCGGCTCCATATCGAAAACTTTTTCGACCTGGCCGACGAGGAGACGCAGTATGTCACCGTCGGTTGGCTGGAGAGCGAGGGGTACTATCTACAGATGACCCGCACCCGTTTCGGGTTGATCGAAAAGGGGTTGATGGAGAGTTTTCTGCTGCTGGACGGCAAACACTATTTCCTCAAAGATTTTACCTACAAAAAGCTCAAAAACAGCGTCAAGATTACCGCCGGGGTGATTGAGAGCATCTCCCGTCGGGTCATGGCCAATCAGGCCCGGATCGTGGCGCTGGTGAAGCAGAGTTACGTGGAGTCGCTGGAATTGCTGGAGCGGCGTTACGCCCAGCTGCTGGAGCAGATTATCGCCTTTGTGGGGCAGATTGACGTAGCCATCGCCACCGCCCTGGCCGCTTCGCGTTACAACTATGTCCGCCCCGAGATTCTGGAAGCGGACGAGAAGACCCAGACCCTGGAGTTTGTGGGGTTGCGCCATCCTCTTATAGAGTCAAGGGAAGAGAACGGCATCTACATTCCCAACGACCTGCTCATGGGCGATCTGCCCGAAACGGTTGAACACGACCATGTAACGCTGGAGGCTTCAGGCGGTAAGCCGGTACGGGGGGTACTGCTTTACGGTATCAACGCCAGCGGCAAGAGTTCTTTGATGAAAAGCGTAGGCATGGCGGTTATCATGGCCCAGGCGGGCTTTTTCGTGCCCGCCGCGATGATGCGTTTTCATCTCTTTGACAAGCTCTTTACCCGAATCGTGAGCAAAGACAACCTCTACAAAGGCTTGAGCACCTTCGCCATCGAGATGATGGAGCTTAAAAACATCTTCAACCGTGCCGATCGCAAGTCGCTGGTGCTGGGTGATGAAATCAGTCACGGTACGGAGACCGAATCGGCCCTGGCCATCGTGGCCAGCGCCGTCAAGCGGCTTTATGATCTTGGCAGTCTCTTTATCGTGGCCACCCACCTGCACAAGCTGACCATTCTTAAAACCGTCAATACCCTGGAGGGGGTGGTCTTTTTGCATCTGGGCGTAACGTATGACGAAAAAAACGACACCCTCATCTACAACCGTAAACTCTCTCCCGGCGCGGGCAGTACCCGCTACGGCCTGGAGTTCGCCAAATCGTTGCATATGGACAAGGCGTTCATCGAGACCGCTTTCGCCATTCGCGAGTCGCTGGGGGAGGCGGGTGACGCCCTGAAAGCTTTGCGCAAAAAGAGGCGAAGCCGTTATCACAAGGATCTCTATCTCTCCACCTGCGCCTTGTGCGGCGCGCCGGTGGAGGAGGTGCACCACATCACCCCCAAAGCCGAGGCGGACGAGAAGGGAAAGATCGGCCATTTTCACGCCAACCACCGCTACAACCTCATTCCGCTGTGCAAAAAGCACCACCGCATGGTGCATGAAGGCAAGGTGATTATCCAGGGGTTTGTCATGACCGACGAGGGGTTGCAGTTGCGTTACAGCGAAAATGATGTATAATCTTTGTTCATAAAGATTAAAAAAAGCCCCTTTGAAGGAGAGAGCATGCAACTGCCTGCCATTGACATTCCGGTACAGATTCCTTTTGACGTACCGGTGATGATCCACCCCGTTGTCGTCCATTTCGCGATCGTTTTGCCGGTGATCGCCCTGTTGCTGGAGCTGGTCAACTTCAAATCCCGCAATCGCGCGATCAGCCTGACCTCGCTTTTTCTCATTACCCTGACCATGCTGGTGGTGGCCGCCGCGTGGCTGACCGGTAAGGCCGACGGTTCCCACGCCGCCGCCATGCTGAGCGCCGGCGCCAAAGAGGAGTTGGCCGAGCACAAGCTTATCGGTACCTACCTGGTGTACGCGTCCGCGGCGCTTTTTGTCTTCAAACTGCTGGCCATGATGATTCGCGCCAACTGGATGCGCGATATTTTCCTGATTTTGATGCTGGTTTATGTAGGCGCCACCTTCAAACAGGGTAAAGACGGCGGCGAGCTGGTGTATGAGTACGGTGTGAACGTGGAAGCCGCGCAATCGGCTGCCGGTGCGCCCGAAAGTGAGGCGGAGACGGAAACGAAAGCCGAAGCGCCGGCAGCGGCCGAGCAACCCGCTGTCGAAGCGGCCCAAAGCGCCGAGGCAAGCTCCGCCGCTGAAACGGAGAGTCAAAACGAAGCGCCTGCTGTCGAGTCTGCGCAAAAGAGTGTGAGCGAGACGGCCGAAGCGGTCAAAGAGAGCGCGAACGAAGCGGTCGAGGCGGCCAAAGAGGGTGCGAATGAGGCTGTCGAGGCGGTTCAACAGAGTGCCCAGGAGGCTGTAGAATCCGCCACTGAAGCGGCCAAGCAGACCGTAGAGGGTGTTCAGGAGAGCGCCGACGAAGCGGCCAAATCCGCCCAGGAGGGTGCCGCCGAAGCGGTAGAAAGCGCCCAGGAAACCGTTCAGCATGCCGGTGAGGCAGCGGAAGCGGCCGGTTCCGAAGCGGAGGAAGCCGCGCACTGATGGCGCCCAAGCGCCCCTTGCCCTTTATCCTGCCCGCCTCGATGCACGAGGGGGCCAGGAACAGAGTGCTTAAACGCCACAAAATCAAACCCTCCAATATCGCCCGTCGTTACGAAGCGGACGGGTCTATCCTTTATATTCCCACCAAGAAGAGCTTTTTCAATCTGCCCAAAGAGATGATTCCCTCCCGTGAAAAGGAGCGGCGTATCCGTGTGATAGATGAGACCATTGCCGAGTACAAGGCGATGGTGGAGACCGAGCGGCGGGCGGAGATGGCGGCCCAGCGGGCGGAGATCGCGTCGATGAGCGGGCCGGAGCGGGAGTTTTTCGGCCGGGCGGTGCTGGGGCTTAAAGGGCGCAGTGCCGGGCGCCGTTTTGAGCTTTGGGTGGTGCGTTTTGGCAGGGACAGAGCTATTGAGACGGAGATATCCGGCGGCGATCTGGTGCTTATCAGCCGGGGCGAGCCCCTTAAAAGCGATCTGACCGGTACGGTGATGGGGGTGGCGAAGCAGTACATTGAAGTGGCTTTCGAACAGCGTCCGCCCCGGTGGATCAAAGAGGGCGGGGTGCGGCTGGATCTGTATGTCAATGACGTGACGTTTAAACGGATGGAAGCCAACCTGGAGGCACTGCGTCACGCCGGGGGCGAGACGGGGAGGATGCGGGACATTCTCTTTGGACTCCAGAGTGCCTGTGCCCCGGCGGCTGTCACTTTTACGCCGGAAAACGGCTCTCTCAACGCCGCCCAGAAGCGTGCCGTGGCGGGGGCGTTGGGGTGTCGGGATGTGGTATTGATTCACGGTCCGCCGGGTACGGGCAAGACCACCACGCTGATCGAGGCGATCGTTCAGTTTGTCAAAGGGGGCAAACGGGTACTGGCAAGCGCCGACTCCAACGTGGCGGTGGACAATATGCTCAGGGCCCTGATTGAAAAAGAGGGGATCAAAGTGGTGCGGGTGGGGCATCCGGCCAGAATTGACGAGAAGCTTGGGGCCTACTCGCTTTTACACCTGGCCTCTCAGGATCCCAGAGCCAAACAGGTGCGCACCATGCTGGAGGAGGCCAACGCCCTGGTGGAGGCCCGTAACGCCCACAGCAAGCCTACCCCCGCCAGGTTGCGCGGCATGAGTCGTGAGCAGGTGCGCCGTCTGGCCAAAGAGGGGCGAAGTATGCGGGGGGTGGACGCCAAAACGATCGCCTCCATGGCCCGGTGGATTGAAGAGGATGAGAAAGTGAGCCGCTTTTTCGAGGCGATTCGTGAGTTGGAGCGTTCCATAGAGCTGGAGATTCTGGAGGGGGCCGACGTGGTGCTTGCCACCAACGGGATGATCGGATCGGAGAGCATGGAGGGGCTACGCTTTGACGTGGCGGCGGTAGACGAGGCGGGTCAGCAGATTCTGCCCTCCACCCTCATGGCCCTTGCCCGCGCGCCGATGGGTGTGTTGGCGGGCGATCACAAGCAGTTACCCCCCACGGTGCTCAGCAACCTGCCGGAACTTGAGGTGTCGCTTTTTGAACGGTTGAAAGCGCGTCGTGACGTCACCTCGTTTTTGCTCGATATCCAGTATCGAATGCACGAAACCATCATGGACTTTCCCAACCGCCTGATGTACGGCGGCGCGCTCAAGGCCCATGAGAGCGTGGCCAAACGTACCCTCAAGACCCTGGCGAAACTGCCGGCTCCTTTATGCGCCGACCGGCCCGTTGTTTTTGTGGATACGGGCAGGGGCGAAGAGCGAAAGGGCGATCGTACCACCTCCTATGAAAACGTCACGGAAGCAGAGCTTATAACCGAATGGGTGGTATCGCTGACGGCGGCCGGAGTGGCGCCGGACGCGATTGGGGTGATTACCCCCTACCGGGCGCAGGTGAAGCGTATGAAAAGATTGCTTGAAGAGAAAGATCTGTCTGTAGAGGTCAAGAGTGTCGACGGCTTTCAGGGGCGGGAGAAGGAGGTGATTTTGATCTCTTTGGTGCGCTCCAACGAGGAAGGAAACGTGGGTTTTTTGAAAGATGCCAGACGCCTCAATGTCGCCATGACCCGCGCCCGCGCCAAGCTGGTGATGGTCGGCGACTTAACGACGCTCAAACAGCGCTATCCTTTCGACAGGCTGGCGCTATGGCTGAAGGAGAAAGGCGCGCTTTACGAACCGGAAGCGGCACACGTGTACGCCGGAACGGAATAGCGCAGGGGCTTATGGCTCTTTTTGTCGTAAACGACGATAATACCGTTGTCCCGTGTGATGACGTAACGGTCGGTGGTTTTGACTTTGACATTGCCCGTTTGAATATAGGCGATGGCAGAAACCCCTTGCAAGGCGGCGGCTTTTTGTAGCCGTTTGAAAAACAAAGAGGCGTGCGATTCGTTGGTACCGAGACGAAAGCCTCCGTGCTTGACGGCCGGGAAACCGTTCGGGTTTTCGATGGTGACGTATCCGATTCGTCTGCATGTTTCGGGAACGGCGTCCAAAAAGAGTGTGACCTTTTTGGCCGAAATGGGTGCGTGTTTCGGCGGTCGCGGAAGATGCAGGTTGCCTACATCCAGGTTGAGGTATTTTCCGTTACGGTAGCCGTAGGCGCTTAGATCCATTTTTTCGACGTCGGCCTGGGTGGCGTGATAGAGCGCCGTTCCCGTCGCTTCCGGCATACAGCCGCTTATCAACAGGGCCCCCAGCAGGGCCGTCGCCGCCAAGGTGTAGCGTCTGCTTTGGCTCATCTTAGTAGAGCCGATAGATCTCTTCGAGAAGGTTGTCGAACGTGACATCCTCGCCCGCTTCATGCAATACACGGTTCAGGTAGGCTTCACTCGCTTCCATACCGCCCTCTTTTTCGATTTCGACCAGTTTTTTGTAAAGCTTGTCAAGCACCTCTTTGGCGTGCTTGGAGACCGCTTTGCGATAAGCCCGGTAACCGGTGATCTCTTTGGTGTTGATGTCTCTGATGATCTCGAAATGGGTGAAAACCCAGTAGTAACGGCCGTCTTTGGCCAGGTTTTTGATGGCGGCGTTGATGTTTTTGCCGTTTTGGATACGATCCCATACCAGTTTGAAGGCGATTTTGGGCATATCGGGATGGCGGACAATGTTGTGGGGCTGACCGATCAGCTCATCCCTACTGTAGCCGGAGATTTCGCAAAAATAGTCGTTGACGTTGGTGATGATGCCTTTGGTGTCGGTTTCGCTTTCGATGTAGCGGGTATTGTCCAACGGGATCTCTTCATTGATGGGCTCGGGACGTTGCATGGCTCTTCTCCATAAAAGATTTGGTCGAGGTTTGGCTTCAAACCGTCTCCCTTAATTATAAAACGGTGTCCTTGAAATTGTCAAATTAAGTTATACACTAAAAAAAATCAAAGAAAATTGACGGATATCAAGAAAGATTAACATTAAATTAACTATGATTTCAATAGGCGGCTTGAGGGATCAGGCCAAATCAGGGGAGTAATCCAACCAAAAAGAAGGAGAAACGATGGGTATGATCGGTAGATTATCGATGGCGGCCGTCGGGATGTTGCTGGGGGCGATGACGGTGACGGCATCGACGGAGCTGGAGAAGGTGATGAAGGAGCGCGGTTTGACGCAGGAGGATCTGCTGG
>JAADEJ010000069.1 GCA_013153475.1 Campylobacterota bacterium | reverse complement strand
ATGTTATAAGGTGTTTTAGGAGCTATCGTGATAGATTCATAAAGAGTTTTGGCATGGGTTTTATCGATTAAAAGCTCTTCATATAGTTTTTCACCAGGTCTTAATCCCGTAAATTTTATTTCAATGTTATTCTGACCGCTCAGTTCGATCATCTTTTTGGCTAGATCCACGATTTTGACCGGTTCGCCCATATCCAAAATAAAGATTTCGCCCCCTTTCCCGATGGCGCCGGCTTGCAGTACCAGCTCGCACGCTTCAGGTATCAGCATAAAGTAGCGGGTGACTTCGGGGTGGGTGACAGTGACAGGTCCGCCTCTTTCGATCTGCTCTTTGAATTTGGGTATGACGCTGCCGCTGCTGCCCAGTACGTTGCCGAATCGTACCGCTACGATCTCGGTTTTACCGCTCGGTTTGTTTTGAGCGTAGAGTTCGCAGACCCGTTTGGTTGCGCCCATAACGTTGGTGGGGCGTACCGCTTTGTCAGTGGATATGAGAACAAATTTTTGTACGCCGTATTCGACTGCCAGGTCAATACAGTTTTTGGTGCCTATTATGTTGTTCAATATCGCCTCTTCCACGTTCTCTTCGCAAAGCGGTACATGTTTGTAGGCGGCGGCGTGCAAAACGATTTGGGGGCGGTGGGTTTTAAAAGTTTTTTCGAGCCGTTCTTTGTCCACCACACTTTGCATGACGCAAACAAAGGGAACTGAACTTTCGGCGAGTTCCTGCTCGATTTTATAAAGGTTGTATTCGCTGTGATCGAGCAGAACCAATTTTTGTGCGCCGTATTTAACGCACTGACGCGCCAATTCGCTTCCGATGCTCCCCCCCGCGCCAGTAATGAGTACGATGCGGTTTTCGATAAATTTGCGAATCGTTTTTTTGTCCAGGTCCTTGGGGTGTCGGGCCAACAGATCTTCCACCGTAATCTCTTTGAGTTGTTTGCTAAACGGTGTATCGCGTAAAATATTGTCTAAAGGAGGCAAGATGAGTATTTCATCAAAAAAATCTTTAAGATCATCATAAATCTCCTGAACTCTCTTTTGCCTGGCTGATGGAATAGCTATGACAAGTAGATTTTCTTTTTTCTCATTCAAAATATGCTTTAGTTTATTAACCGAAAGTATTGGAATACCGTCGATACTTCGTGTCTGTAACAGTGGATCGTCGTCAACAAAGAAGCGGACTTTATAGGGAGAGTTTTGAAACTCCTCTTCGAGCTTCAACCCCGCTTTTCCTGCACCGTAGATGACGACGCTTTTGGTCTTTTTTTCCCGATGTTTTCGATTGATGACATAAGCGTAGGCATACATCAAAAAGTTGATAGCAAAGAGAAAAAAGGCGAGTTCGGAGAGCATTAGAGCGATGCGTACTTTGCCGTAAAAAAACGGCATATATACTACGAACGCCGCCATATATACTACGCTTTTGATCAAAAAACTTTTGGGGCGCGCTTTGCTCCATGAGAGTGAATAGTCTTTGAAGAATAATGAGGAGGCTAAGATACGTATAAAAATAACTACTATTACAACTAAGGCTAGAAAAGTTTCATGGAAAATCCAAAATGTCCATAAAAAAGTAATTATCGTTAAAACAACAATTACAAAATAATTAAGAATGCGTCTATCAAAAATAAACAAAGAAATATTCATAAAAAGACCTTTTTTATCTTTCCCGACGTAATACACTTTTTTAAATACACTTTTTCTAAATTTATTTTAAATAGTTATTATAACAATAATAATGCTTCCCATTCAACCTCAAAACAATAACAAGAGAAAGTTGGAATGAATAATAAAAGGATCAGCTGCAATAGAATAAGTGGATTATCCGGCAAGATAAGGACACTTATGAGCTATACACAGCTGACCTTAAGAGAACGATATCAGATCGAAGCTTTGAAAAGAGAGGGGTTGAGCCAAAGTGCCATTGCCAGACATATTGGTGTGCACCGTTCAACAGTGTGCCGGGAGCTCAAACGCAATACGCTCCCCAATGGAGAACATGTTGCGGAAAAAGCCGCCATCGAGGTACGGTTGCGGTACCAATACAAGAAGAATCGTCGTATGAGCCATAGTCACATACGCTACATTTGTCAGCACTTGCAAGAGGGTTGAAGTCCCGAACAGATCAGTGGAAGGATGCGCTTGGATGGGCTAAAGCCTCTTAGCCACGTAACGATCTATCGCTATATTTATCGCGACCAGAAACAAGGTGGTATGCATTATCTTTTCTTGCGTCACAAACGCAAAAAGTACACTAGGCATTCGGACACCTACACCAAACGAGGACACATCAAAGGATGAATTGGGATCGAAGTGCGTCCGGTTATTGTCGAGACCAAGAGCCGGGTGGTGATTGGGAGGCCGACACGATCATCGGCAAAGGGCATCAGCAAGGTATCGTGACCCTGGTAGACCGGTATTCGAAATTCACGCTGATGAAAAAAGTAGAAAGCAAAAGAGCCGAAGAGGTGATCCAAGCCATTCTCCGGCTGCTCGAACCCGTCAAAGTCGTTACCCGAACCATCACCAGTGACAACGGCAAAGAGTTCACCTTCCATCACATCATCCAAAGCAAGAAACTGGAAGAATCGTTTTTCTTTGCTCGTCCTTACCACTTTTGCGATAGAGGGCTCAATGAGCATACCAATGGACTCATTCGCGAATACTTCCCCAAACATCAGGCTTTTGTGTCAAACGACGCGATAAAATGTACCAGTGACGACGCCCAAAAATGTACCAGTAAGGTTGATCGAAGTATCGGCTACAATGGCTTCAGTTTTTCAAGGAGCCTGGCCGATGATAAGCAAAGAGGAATATATGATGATTCATACACTCAAAGCCAAAGGGTACAGTATCCGGGCGATTGCCCGTATGACGGGTTTGGATCGCCGAACCGTGTCCAGACGCTTAAAAGAGTCGTCTCTGAAAGGCTATAAAAAGCGAGAGTTCGTTTCAAAGCTCGATCCGTTCAAGCCCTATATCGACAGACGCATCAAAGAGGCGCTACCCGATGTTTTGCCCGCTACGGTCATCTACGAAGAGATCGTATCGCAAGGGTTTGAAGGGAGTCTTCGGATTGTCCAGCGTTATCTGCGTACACTGACGGCACGACCTGCTACCGAACCCGTGATCCGATTCGAGACCAAGCCGGGATATCAAGCCCAGGTAGACTGGACCGTTATGCGTGGCGGCAAGCATCCGGTCTACGCCTTTGTGATGGTGTTGGGCTATAGTCGTATGGCCTATGTGCATTTTACCGACAATATGCGCCAAAGCACCTGGCAGCAATGCCACGAGAAGGCGTTTGCCTACTTTGGAGGCGTACCCCAGACGGTTCTTTACGACAACCTCAAAAGTGTCGTCGTACAAAGGGACAGATACGGCAAGGGCCTCCATGGTTTCAACGATGCGTTTTTGGATTTTTCCAAAGGGTGGTTTATACCAAAGCTCTGCCGTCCCTATCGGGCCCAGACCAAAGGGAAGGTGGAGCGGTTCAACCGCTATCTCAAGGAGAGCTTTTACATACCGCTCAAAACATCACTCAAGGGCAGCGGCATTACCATGGATGCCAGCTTGCTCAACAGCCATCTGCATCGCTGGCTGGAGCGGGCCAATGGCAGGGTGCACGCGACCACCAAAGAGCGACCTGTCGATCGTTTCCACAAAGAGGAGAAAGCGCGTCTTAAAGCCTGGCACATGCTGCCTGCACGGCCCATGGAAGAGAACACCCCTTTCGTTTCGTCCGTCTCTTCTTTTCCTTCCGATATTGCCTACGCCACAAAGCTGGAAGATTACGAACGCATACTGGAGTCGGGCCATGCTTGTGCATGAGGGTATCGCCGAATATTGTCGAACCTTTAAGCTGCCCGGGGTACTGGAACACTATGCCGCGTTGGCCGAAGAGGCCGCCAAAGAGAATCTGGCCTATACAGAGTATCTGTATAGGCTCTTCGAGCATGAGGAGCGAAGGCGATTGGAAAGAGGCAGAGAGACCTTGCTGCGTATGGCGGGACTGCCTGTGATCAAGACGATCGACACCTTCGATTTCGCAAGCTCTTCGGTCGATAAAGCCCTTATCAAGGAGATTCTTACACTCCGATTCATCGACGAGACCAAAAACATCCTGCTGCTTGGCCCCAGCGGCGTGGGCAAGACCCATCTGGCCATCGCCATCGCCTACGCCGCCACAAGACAACGTATCAAAACCCGCTTCATCAGCGCCGCCGACTTGCTGCTTCAACTTGAAAGCGCCAAACGCGCCGACCGGCTCGCCTACTACCTCAAGCGGGTCATCGGCACCGTGAGACTACTGGTCATCGACGAATTCGACTATCTCAAGCTCAACGAAGAGCAGGCCAACCTCTTCTTTCAAATCATCAACAAAAAATACGAAACCGGTTTGATTATCATCACCTCGAACCTCTCGTTCATCCACTGGAAGGAGGTCCTCAATGACAACGAAGCGCTAACCGCCGCCATTTTAGACCGGCTTATTCACCACTCTCATCTGCTCAACATCCAGGGAGAGAGTTATCGGCTCAAACAGAAAAGGGAAGCCGGGGTTCTTGACTTCCCCACGCTTCAGCACTAGGCTCCAAAGTGGTACATTTTTACTCGACGCTTTGGTACATTTTTGGTTGTCGCTTGACACTTTTCGAAGAGATTACGGACAAGGAGGTAGTGGCGGTGCAAAACCGTCTAAACAATCGTCCGAGAAAAGTGTTGGACTACAAAACGCCGGCTGAAGTTTTCTTTGCTAAAATGGCAATCGCTTATTCTGTAGCTTGACTGGTTTGTTGCAGTCTCTGGTTGAATGGGCGTGATGTTATGGATTTATGGATCGAGAGAGAAAAAAAGAGGGAAATTTCGGTGCAGGACACGACACCTATCATGACACCTTTTGGAAGCTCAAAGCTCTTGAATGCCGAAATATAGGGATTTTGAATGGCTCCGGATGCTGGATTCGAACCAGCGACCAAGCGGTTAACAGCCGCCTACTCTACCGCTGAGCTAATCCGGAAGCGAAGAGGTTGTGATTGCTTTCAATCACGGCCAGAATTATAAAGAAAAACGGTGGGTTTGTCAAGGGTTTTGGCCGGTTTTTTTGCTTTTTTGTCGTGAAAAAGCGGTACCGTAAAAAGTGAGTCCCATTACCTCTTTTTTGGCGATACGGTCGGCTGAGAGTAGTTGATGAAATGTTTGTAAACTCTGTTGGTCAAAGAGGGTTTGCATATCTTCCATGGTAAGCGGGCGTTTGGCAAGGGTGTCAAGAATTTGCGCCTCGTCAAAACGGGCGGGTTGGCTTTGGATCGTGCGGCGGGAGACGATATGCACAGGCAAGTCCGCGTCGAACATGGCCGCAATTTGGTGAAGCGCGTGGTAATCCAGCGGGGTGACGGGGTAGGCGGGGGGGCGGTCGACGGTACCAAGATCAATACGATCGGCGCCGAGGTTTTTGAGCAGGGTATTGAGGGCCGCTATCTCTTCGGGTTTGTCGTTAATACCCGCTACCAGCAGAATTTCCAAAACAAGCTGACCCTGAAATATTTGGCGAAATGTCTGAATATGTCGGGCCAGGGTGGCGGGTTCAAGCGTACGCAGGGGGCGGTCTAAGCGTTTGAGGCATCGGGGGGTGCCGCAGTCGAAGGAGAATTTGACCATATCCAGTTGGGCCAGGGCCGAGCGGACGGCGGGGTCGTGCAGGGTGGAGCCGTTGGAGAGGATCAGGCTCTTTCTTTCGCCTTTAAGGGTGTTGATCTTTTGAATTAGCTCATGCAGGTAGGGGTAGAGGGTGGGTTCGCCGTTGGCGGTAAGGGTGATGACTTCCGTTTCGGGATGATCTTTTAGCGCCTCTTTGAGCGCGTCGATAAAGCGGTCGGCGGGCAGGGGATCGTCTATGGTGTCCACCGGTTTGGCGGCGGCCAGTTCGCAATAGAGGCAGTCATAGTTGCAGCGCTTTTTGTCGGGACTGAGATCCAGTCCCAACGAGAGCCCGAAACGGCGGGAAGGGACGGGGCCAAACGTGAGGTTCACTCTTTTGCCTTTTCGGCAATAACCATGCCGCGGAAATATTTGCCTTCGTAAAACTCTACCCGAAAGAGCCGGTTTTCCCGATCCATGGCGTATTTGGGCAGAAGTTTGGTGGCCGAAACGGTTATGCCGCTTTCGTTTCGCACCCCTTTTTTGGAGAAGCCGATGACATTGACCCGAATGCCTTTGGGAGCGAAAACGGTGAAACGCTTTTTGAAAGTAAAGCGGTCGGGCACCCCGATTTGCTTCAGGTAGCCGTCGGTTTCGACGGTTACCGCGTCAAGCGGTTGACGGGAGGGGATGTAGGCCGGGTAGAGGGTAGTGATTTTTTTGGGTCCGACCATGATTTCGATATAACGGCCGTTGCGTTTCAAGGCGGCCAGAGGGTGGTCTGAACGGGTGATCCGGTTGTGCTTTCTTGAAAGAGGAACGTTTCTAAGAATTTTGTCGATACCGTCAAGAGGGATAAGGAAATTGTCGTTGATGACGACAGATCCGTAACGACGTAAAAGTTTTCTGATCGTAATGAGGTTCAGATCGAAGTCGCGGGTGTAGCGAATACCCATCTCATCCATGAACGCTTCGATGGCCCGCAGTTGGTAAAGCACCTTCATGGCCACGTCGGTAATGTTTTTGCTTGTTTCGATGGCCATGGCCGGTTTGCCATGGGTAATGGCGAAATAGGTGAGCGAAAGACGCATCTGCTCGTCTTTCATTTTGGTCTCGGTGTTTTTGACATTGAAGATGTGGTGGTTTTTGAAAAGTTTGTGATTCAGCCGTTTCGATACCCGGCGTGCCAGTTCATCGAGGTTGCCGTATCGGGTGTCATTGACGCACTTCTGGTCGATAATACAGGCCTGTCCCCAGGATTTGGGGTTGAAAATGGCGTTTTTCCACTCGTCCCTGTAAAAGCCGTGGCCGTCGTGCAGGTTGAGGATCATGTCGACTTTGGGGTTTAGAATGAGCCGTTTGATCCGTTCGACGCTTTTTCTGTCCGGGTCGTTTTTTTTGATGGCGGCGAACTTTCTGTTCATGTCGCCGAAACAGCCGCGCTGGAACCTGAGAATGCTTTCAAAGTTGAGGTTGGGGGCGATCCAGAGGCTTCCTTTGGAGATTCTGTAGTGCTTGACGAGAATGGACGGGGCGAAGTATCCTCCCGGTTCGTTGCCGTGAATGCCGCCGAAAATCAAAAGGGTCGGTCCTTTGGACGTGCCCAGTTTGTAGAGTGAAAAATCCCGCTGGCTCGAGGCAAAGAGCGTGAGCGTGAATGTCAAAAACAGAACAAGCGCGCGCATCTTACTCTACGACAATCTGGAATCGGCCGGAGGGAAGCTCTTCGACAAGCAGCTCTTTGGGGCCGTTGTAACGGTAGTTGCCGCTTTTGTACTCTTCCCGCATGGAGACAAACCAGAGGTTTTTGTCTTGGGCGTTGGGGTAGGGTACGATTTTCAGATCTGAAAATCGCAAAAGTTTTTTACGTCCCCTGTTGGCCGCGAATACGGCCTTTTTATAAGCTTTGAACGCTTTGAAATTTTTGTTGTCCTGAAATGTAAGTGAGGGCGCATAGTGGTCGATATAGGCATCGTAGTCGTTGTATTTCCAGGCGTAGCGCCAGTCGTAGATAAAAGCGAGCAGCCGGCTCATCGTTTTTTTGGAGATTTTCGGAATGGGTTGCTCGCTGATAATCAGAAGCGCCCGGTGGAAGTCAAGCTGTTTGTCCAGCTCTTTGAGGGCGTCGTTTCGTATGGCGATACACCCTTTGGTCGCGTCTTTGTCGTCGCAGTCAAGGGGAAATCCGTGCAGCCAGATGCCGTGCCCTTCTTTGCCGAGTATCCGGTCGTATCGGTTGGGATAGTTGGTGACGAAAGCGACGGGGCCGTATTCGGGGCCGGGATCGGTTTTGCGTGAAAGGATGCGATACACCCCGATAGGGGTTCTAAGGTCGCCCTCTCTTTGTTTGTCTCCGGGAAGTTTGCCGATGATGACGGGGCTTTTCTGCTTGAGATGGAAATGGCTGTTCGCGCTGTAGAGTTTGAGGATCTTGTCGCTTTTGGAGCATAGAAGCAGGTCGGTTTCATGGTCGAAATAGCCGTAAACGGTGTCATGCTTTTTCAAAACTTCCTGCCAATATGCCGGGTCGGCCAGGCGCCGGTCGAGCATCTTTTCGATGGGCGCGATACCCTTGGTACGATAGGTTTCGACGATACTGTCGGCCGCTGCCGCGAGATGTTGCAGCAGCAGGCAGAGCAACAGGAACCGTTTCATGATTTCCGGGTCACCTCATGAACGAGATTGACAAAATATTTCGCGTTTTCAACCGGTACGTCCGGCAATATGCCGTGGCCGAGGTTGAAGATATGGCCGTCGCCTCGCATGATGGTGTGCAGGCTCTCCACGCACGTTTTGGTCGCCTCTTTGGAGTAGAGGCGGCAGGGCTCCATGTTGCCCTGCAACACGTAGCGCTCTCCCAGCTTCTCTTTGGCCAGGGCCATGGGGGTGCCCCAATCGACGCCGAATACGTCGAATTCGCCGTCAATATCATCTAGGTAGGCGCCGATGCCTTTGGGGAACATGATGACGGGAATGTGGGGATATTTGCCTTTGATATAGGCGGCAATCTCTTTCATATAGGCCCAACTGAACTCAAAGTAGGCCGGTTTTTCAAGCGCCGCGGCCCAGCTGTCAAAGATCTGCACGGCATTGACGCCCGCTTCAATCTGCTTCTCAAGATAGAGTTTGACGGTTTCGGTCACCTCCCTTAGCAGGGCGTGAACCAGGTCGGGTTGGGTGTAGATCAGTTTTTTGACAATGTTGTAGGTTTTGGTGCCGCGCCCTTCGATCATATAGGTAATGAGCGTCCACGGCGCGCCGGTAAAACCGATGAGCGCTTTGTCGTCAGCCAGGCGCTCGCGTACCAGTCTGATGGTGTCGTAAACGTAGGTAAGGCGCTCGTGGGCGTCGGGTTGCAGGCGTTTAAGGTCGTCGGTGGTTCTAATGGGGTCGCTAAAAACGGGGCCTTCGCCCTTCTCAAATTTCAGATCCATTCCCATCTCCAGGGGGATCACCAGAATATCGCTGAACAAAATGGCCGCGTCCACGCCGATAATATCTACCGGTTGCAGGGTCACTTCGGCGGCCATTTCGGGGTTTTTGCAAAGTGTCAGAAAATCGCCCGCCTTTTGGCGCACGGCCATGTATTCGGGCAGGTAGCGGCCCGCCTGGCGCATCATCCAGACAGGCGTGTAGGGGGTGGGTTTACGAAAACAGGCATCTATGAAAATCATCAGTGGGTACCGCCTTTATGCAGAAAATAGAGCCCCAGGGCAAGGGCCAGGATGGCGCCGGCGAAATAGAGAAGCTCCAGCGGTGAGCCGTAGTGGGTATGCAATACCCGTTTGAAAAAGCTGACCACCAGAACCATCACGATCACTTTGGCCAGCTTGTCCTTGAGCTGATCGAGGGAGTGGATCTGAAGGATTTTCGATCCTTCGGAGTTGTCCGCCGCGTCGATGTTGGAGATGAAAAGTTCGTAAAGGCCGAAACTAAAGAGCAGGAGTATCACGGCGATGAGATAAAGATCCACGGCCCCGATAATCTCACCGACCACCTTTTCATGAAAATCGGAGGGGTGCAGGTGGTTGACGTAGACGTCGATGGTATAGGTGGCGATATGGTAGATATCGACACTGCCGATGAAAAAGAGGGCTATCGCGCCGATCAGGGAAAAGATGACCGGCAGTAAAATCAGCAGCCGGGTGTTCCACAACGCGCTCTCAAAGAGGTGTTCAAGAAGTTTCATACGGCCTCCGTCTCTATCCATTTCTGGGCGATACGTACCGCGTTGGTGGCGGCGCCGACACGCAGGTTGTCGGCCACCACGAACATATGGATCACGTTGGGGCGGTAGATGTCGCCGCGAATACGTCCCACGAAGGTTTCGTCACGATCGACGCAGACGATGGGCATGGGGTAGACGCCGTTGGCGGGGTCGTCCATAACCACCAGGTTCTCTCCCTTTGCCAGCGCCTCGCGTACCGCCTGAGCGTCGGCGTCTTTTTTGAGGGTAACGGTAATGCTTTCGCTATGGCCCCGCAAAACCGGCACGCGCACGCAGGTGGCCGCCACTTCGATGCTCTCGTGCATGATTTTGCAGGTTTCGTTGACCATCTTCATCTCTTCCTTGGTGAAGCCGTTGTCCATAAAGACGTCGATCTGCGGGATGACATTCAGGGCGATCTGGTGGGGGAACTTCTCATGGGGGCTTTCATCCAGTTTGAAGGCGAAGAAGTCCTGCATCTGTTTGACCATCTCCTCCATGGCGCTCTTGCCCGCGCCCGAGGTGGCCTGGTAGGTACTTACGTCCACCCGCTCGATGCCGAAGGTCTCCTGAAGGGGCTTGAGGGCCTGGACCATCTGGATAGTCGAGCAGTTCGGGTTGGCGATGATGCCTTTGTCCTGCCACAGGGCGATGTCTTCGGGGTTGACCTCGGGCACCACCAGCGGCACCTCCGGGTCCATGCGAAAATGGCTGGTGTTATCCACCACTACCGCGCCCGCTTCGGCGGCGAAGGGGGCGTAATGGGCCGAGACGGAGCCGCCGGCGCTGAAGAGCGCGATTTCGATCTCCTCTTCCTCGAAAATGGTCTCCGTCAACTCCTTGACGGTAACCTCTTCGCCTTTGAATTCGATTTTGGCACCCGCCGTACGGGCGCTGGCCAGCGGCACCAGTTTGGCGACGGGAAAATCGACCTCTTCCAGGACTCTTAGCATCTCCTCACCCACGGCACCGGTGGCGCCGACAACCGCAACGTTGAATTTTCGCATCATGACCCTCTTTGTTTTGGAAAAATTACGCGATTATACCTAAAAAAAATTGATGATTCTATGAGCGGGCGTCGAGAAAAAGATCTTCCGCCGTTATCTCTTCCGTGTCACTCAAAATCGCCGCCCGCTCGACGACGGCGATGAGCTCGCGAATGTTGCCGGGCCACGGATAGCGCAGCAGTCTCTCTTTGGCCTCGGCGGAGAAGGATTTTTCGGGCAGGTCATACTTTTGGCGTACCTCTTCCAGTATCCGTTCGGCGATGGGCAGGATCTCTTCGGTGCGCTCTCTAAGCGGCGGTATCTGAATAGGAATGGTGGCGATGCGGTAGTAGAGGTCTTCCCTGAATTCCCCTCTGGCGATCTTTGCCTTGATATCGGCGTTGGTGGCGGCCACGATCCGCACGTCCACGGCAATCTCTTCGTGCCCGCCCAGGCGGCAGACACGCTTTTCCTGCAGGGCGCGCAGCAGTTTGGCCTGCAAATGCACCGGCATCTCGGCGATCTCGTCCAAAAAGAGCGTACCCCCGTCGGCCGCCTCGAATTTGCCGATTTTACGCTCCACGGCATCGGTAAAGGCCCCTTTCTCAAAGCCGAAGAGTTCGCTTTCGATCAGGTTTTCGGGAATGGCGGCCATGTTGAGGGCCACGAAGGGTTTGGAGGCTCGGGGAGAGAGGGCATGGATGGTTTTGGCAAAGAGTTCCTTGCCTACGCCGCTTTCGCCCAAAAGGAGTATCGAAGCGTCGGTAAGGGCCGCTTTTTTGGCCAGGTTCAGGCTTTTGGTCAGGGCGGGGGATTGGGCGTAAAATAGAGATGTTTCCGGCTCTTTTCGCGCGGTTTGGGCAGGATGTGCAGATCGGGTTCGCGCTTTTTTCGCCCGGCGTATCGCCTCTACCAGTGTCTCGACCTCGAAAGGTTTGGTCAAAAAGTCTTTGACCCCCAGTCGGATCGACTCAATGGCGCGGCCCAGCGTGGCGTTACCGGTGATGATGATCGCCTCATAGCGCCCATCCAGCTTTTCAAGAAACTCGATGCCGTCCATACCGGGCATGGTGATGTCGGTAATGACAAGATCAAACGAGTCGTCCAGTTTTTTAAGAGCCTCTTTGGCGTTGCGAAAGGTTTTGACCTCGAACTCGTCGGCATAGTCGGAGAGGGCGATCTCCAGCGATTTGCGCATGTTGATGTCATCTTCGACAATGGCGATCTTCATGGGCACCTCTTCGTTCTGTCGGTCAACGTGTATGCAGCGGCCATCCGCCCTCCCTTCGACTTTTCACTTTTCACTTTTCACTTCTCTAACTATAACAACCCCGTCGTTAAAGGCCACTTTGATGCCCACAGGCGGCAGGGTGATCCAGACCGCTTCGCGGGAGATGACGGCGTTTCGCGAGGTTTCGTAGGAGCGCACCAATACGCCTTGGCGCATCAGGCAGGTGACAATTTGATGTTTGCGGTATTTGATGAAAGTTTGGAAATCGGGCAGATCGGTCTCGAAACGGCAGAGCTCTTTTCCCGCTTCGCCAAGGGGCGTCATGGCACGGGAAATATAGATACGTTCGGCTGTGACGCTCTGCTTTTCCGTCAAAAGGGCGTAGGAGACGTAATAATCTTCCATCCCCGGCAACGGGGAGGAGAAAAGGAGGGAGAAAAGAAGGGTCAGTCGGCCAGTTTTTCGTACCATTTGCCGCCGTGGATAGTGATCTCCATCTGGGCCTGGTAGAGTCCGTCTTTGAATTCGGTGTCAACAATCTCGGCGTTGCGAATGAGCGCGTTGACCTGCGTGTGGACAATGGAGTTTTGTACCATCATGTTTTTGATCATGTCACGGCCTTCCACATAAACACCGCTGATTTTTTCAGCCAGTTGCCGGTAGCCGTCGGCGATGGCGGCCCGTTTGGCCAGGGCCATGGCCTGGGCGGGGGAGACGGTGTTGACCGGCGCGACTCCCTGGCCCACGACACGGAAATGCAGGTCGCACTGGGGCGCCAGGGTCATGCCGTCACAGGGATTGGCCGGTTTTTCTTCTTTCTTGGGTTCGGGCGCTTTGGCCGGTGCGGGTGCCTGAACCGCTACCTGTTGCGGGGCGGGCGGCTGGCAGGGCTGGGTCTGGGCATAGGGTTGACAGGGACGGGTCTGGGCGGTCGGCTCGCTTTTGAATGAGCAACCGCCGACGCTCAAAATCAGGCCGCCGCCCAGAAGGGCGGAAAGGAGTTGGCGTTTCATGAATAGGGCTCCTGTGGTTTTGTCGTTGTCACGGTTTGTCAAGCAAAATTTATTCCACTTTGTCGATCGTTGTCTCGTCGGGATGCTCGGCCAGCTCCTCTTCCGCCTCCTCTTTGGGGCAGACGGCGATGGAGTTGACCTTGTCGCCGCTCTCGAGCCGCACGATCATAACGCCGCTGGTGTTGCGGCCCGCCTTGCGGATCTGTTGCATATCGACACGGATCATCTTGCCGCTTTGGGTCAGAACCATCAGGTCCTTGTTCTCCTCCACGATCACCACGCCTACGGCGTTGCCGGTGCGGGGGGTGAGTTTCATGGCTACCACCCCTTTGCCGCCGCGGCTTTGCAGGCGGTATTCGCCCGCTTCGGTCCGTTTGCCCAGGCCTTTCTCGGCTACCGTCAGGAGCTCCTGTTCGTCGTGTATCACGGTGGCGGCGCCTACCACGTGATCCCCCTCGATTTTAAAGCGGATACCCGTCACGCCCCTGGCGGTACGACCGATTTCCCGTACATCGGAGACGGGGAAGCGGATGCACATACCTTTGTGTGTCAGGATAAAGAGGTTTTGCGTCTCGGGAAGAACGATCTTGCAGGTCACCAATTCGTCGTTTTCATCCAGCGTGATGGCCCGCACGCCCACGGAGCGGATGTTTTTGAACTCGCTCAGGTTCGTGCGTTTGACGATACCGTTTTTGGTGAAGAAGGCCAGTGATTTGCTCTCGTCAAAGTCGGTGGTGGGGATAATGGCCATAATGTTCTCATCGGGTTGGAGCTGAATGAGATTGACCACCGCCTTGCCCTTGGCGGTACGGGTGCCTTCGGGAATTTTGTAGACTTTGAGCCAATAAAGCTGTCCCCGGTCGGTGATGAACATCAGCGTGTCATGGGTATTGGAGATAAAGAAGCTTTCAATAAAATCGTCGTCGTGCGTCGTGACGGCGGTTTTTCCCTTGCCGCCCCGGTGCTGGCGCTCATACTGTTTGACCGGTACCCGCTTGATGTACCCGCGGTGGGTAATGGTAACCACCATGGGCTCGTTGGGAATGAGGTCTTCGATGTCGATGTCTTCGTAGTCGTCCACAATTTCGGTGAGTCGCGGGGTGGAGAACTGCTCTTTGACCTCCAGAAGCTCCTCTTTGATGATCTGGTTGAGGAGCTCTTCGCTTTTGAGGATGTTGGAGAGGCGTTCGATCTCCGCCATCAGCTCCCGGTACTCCTTTTCTATCTTGTCGCGTTCCAGGCCGGTGAGGCGTTGCAGGCGCATCTCCAAAATGGCCTGGGCCTGCTTTTCGCTCAGCCCAAACCGCTCCATCAGCCCCGCTTTGGCTTCATGGGCGTCGGCGGAGGCGCGAATGAGCGCCACGATCTCGTCGATATTGTCCAGCGCGATGCGAAGGCCCTCAAGAATATGGGCGCGGGCCTTGGCCTTTTCGAGTTCAAAGATGGTGCGGCGGATGATGATGGTTTTGCGGTGCTGAATAAAGAGTTGCAGCAGCTCCATCAGGGTGAAGATTTTGGGCTCTTTGTTGACGATGGCCAGCAGGATAATGCCAAAGGTCGTCTGCATCTGGGTCGATTTGAAGAGGTTATTGAGCACGATCTCGCTCATGGCGTCCTTTTTGAGCTCGATGACCACCCTGATCCCTTCCCGGTCACTCTCGTCACGCACTTCGCTGATCCCCTCGACCGCTTTGTCCTTGGCCAGTTGGGCGATGTTTTCGATTAGGCGTGACTTGTTGACCTGGTAGGGCAATTCGTCGATGACAATGACTTCCCGGTTCCCCTTTTTCTCGATATGGGTCTTGGCCCGCACCTTGATGCGGCCCCGGCCCGTCTTGTAGGCGTCCAGTATCCCCTTGCGGCCGAAAATAATGCCGCCGGTTGGGAAGTCGGGCCCTTTGATGTGGGCCAGCAGATCCTCCAGCTCGGCGGCGGGGTTGTCGATGAGTTCAAGCAGGGCGTCGATCAGCTCGTCCAGGCGGTGGGGCGGGATGTTGGTGGCCATCCCCACGGCGATACCGTTGGAGCCGTTGAGAAGCAAATTGGGTACCCGGCTGGGCAGTACGTCGGGCTCTTGCATGGTGTCGTCGTAGTTGGGAATGAAGTCGACGGTATCCTTTTCGATGTCGTGCAGCAGCTCTTCGGCCAGGCGGGTCATGCGGGCTTCGGTGTACCGCATGGCCGCCGGGTTGTCGCCGTCGATGGAGCCGAAGTTCCCTTGACCGTCCACCAGCGGGATGCGCATGGAAAAGTCCTGCGCCATCCGTACCAGGGCATCGTAGACGGCGGTGTCGCCGTGGGGGTGATATTTACCGATGACATCCCCCACGATACGGGCCGACTTTTTGTAGGCCGCGCGGGAGGTGACCCCCAGTTCGTGCATGGCGTAGAGGATGCGGCGGTGTACCGGTTTGAGACCGTCCCTGGCGTCGGGCAGGGCCCGGCCGATGATGACGCTCATGGAGTAGTCGAGGTAGCTGCCTTTGATGCTCTCTTCAATGGAGACTTCCTGGATATCTTCGTGCTCGCTGAACAGATCGGACATTCAAAACCTTTTGCTTTGAAAAATTGCCTTTAATATTATCGAAAAGAAGCTTAATATAATTTAGGTCTATGCTCGGCTTTCCGATGTGTGCAGTTATGTGATTAAAAAATAGGCAATTAAAAAAAGAAAAAATTATTATACTGCCGGTGTCGATTCCCATGAGGAATACAAAAGAAATCTTTATGAGGAGATACCATGAAAAGATGGTTGTTTGTTTTAGCCATGTTGCCGGCCATGGCCTTTGCCGGTGAACTCAACGGCGGCGATACGGCGTGGATGCTGGTGGCCACCGCCTTTGTCATGCTGATGACCCCGGCGGGCCTGGCGCTCTACTACGGCGGTCTGACCCGCAGCAAGAACGTGCTCAACACCATGGGCATGAGTCTGGCCTCTTTTGCCGTGGGCACCCTGGTATGGGTGGTGATCGGTTATTCCATCGCTTTTGGCGACGGGGATCTGATAGGAACGGGCAAGGTGATGCTTGCCGGCATCAACGCCGATTCGCTCAGCGGTACCATTCCCGAACTGCTCTTCGTGGCCTTTCAGGGGACTTTCGCGGCCATTGCCGTGGCCATCGCCAGCGGGTCGATGATCGAGCGGGTGAAATTCTCTACTTTCGTGATCTTCTCGGCCCTTTGGATCGTGGCGGTCTACGCCCCCATTACCCACTGGGCCTGGGGCGGCGGCGAGACGCTCAACTTCGACGAGATCGACTTCGCCGGCGGTACGGTGGTGCATATCAACGCCGGTGTGGCCGGCTTTGTGGTGGCGATGATTCTGGGAGCCCGCAAAGATTACCAGCGCACCGCCATCAAGCCTTTCAGCCCCATTCTGGTGGTGTTGGGCGCCATGCTGTTGTGGTTTGGGTGGTTCGGTTTCAACGCCGGTAGCGAAGTGGCGGCCGACGGGACGGCGGCTTCGGCCTTTCTGGTGACCAACGTGGCGGCCTCTTTGGGCGTGATCGGCTGGGTGGCCGGCGAGTGGCTGCTCTATAAAAAACCGACCCTGGTCGGCGGCGCTTCCGGCGCGGTGTCGGGCCTGGTGGCCATTACCCCCGCTTCCGGCACCGCCGGTGTGGGCGGCGCCCTGATCATTGGCCTGGTGGGCGGATTTTTGGGCTTTCTGGCGGTAGCCAAGATCAAAAAGGCGTTCAAAGTGGACGATTCGTTGGACGCTTTCTGGGTACACGGTTTGGTAGGTATCTGGGGCTCTATCGCCACGGCTATCTTTATAGCCGATTACGC
>JAADEJ010000042.1 GCA_013153475.1 Campylobacterota bacterium | reverse complement strand
TGCCCCATCTTTGCCACATTTTGGCGTTACAATCGTTGCAAGATCGACGATTGGAGGTACGCTATGAGGGCATATATCAAACGATGGATCGCGGTTTTGGCGCTCTTTTTCGCGCCGGCGCTCTTTGCGGCGGAGGAGGCGCCCAAAATTCCCGCCCCGCCCAAAGGGGCGCTTAAATATACCGTTATGGTACAAAGTTTCGAGAACCGGGCCGGTTGGAGCGGCGACTGGTCGTTGGGGGAGGGCATGACGACGGTGATGACCGACATGCTCAAGCAGTCGGGCTGGTTTACGGTATTGGGTGACGCTTCCATGCGCAAAGCGGCCATGGCGGAGCAGGATTTCGCCGCAGGCGGCCGGGTGATTCAGGGCAAAAAGACGCCCAAAATGGGCCGGATGACCCCGGCGCAACTTCTGCTTAAAGGGGTGGTGACCAATGTGCAGGAGACCGGCAGCGGAGGCGGCGGCATCAACTTTATGGGGGTCTCCATCGGCGGCAGCGGCGGTCAGGCGCAGATGAACTTCACCATCTACCTGGTCAACAGCGAAACGGGCCAGGTGGTCGCCTCCAAAAGCATTGTGGGCAAGTCGGGTCGCAAAGGGTTTCGCCTGGGCTATTACGGCTCTGATCTGGGCGGTTTGACGGGACGGTTTGGCGGCCAGGTCAAAGACAACGTAATGGAAGCGGCCGAAAACGCCCTGGGCCAGGCGTTGGCCTTTATTGTTCGGCAACTTGACACGATCCCGTGGGAGGGGACGATCATTCTGAAAAAAGGAAACCTGCTTATCGCCAACCGCGGGGCCCGTGAGGGGGTGACAGTGGGGCGCGTCTTTGCCGTGGGCAGCATGGAGCAGCTGATCGATCCCGATACCGGTGAGGTGCTGGATATGGATATGAACAGGGTCGGGACGGCCAAAGTGGTGAAAGTCAAACAGAAAGTAAGCTACCTGAAACCTTTGGAAAACGGCGGGGCGATGCAAAAAGGGATGAGCATCTTCCCCCTTGAGTGAAAGGAGCGGTCATGAAAATGGGTATAACGGCACTGTTTTGCCTGGCGGCGGGGAGTATATGGGCGGGCACGTTGAGTGCCTATCAGGTGATGTTCGAGACCACCGACTGTAACGGTCAGACAGGCTTTGCCAGCGCGAAGATTGAGCAGATCTACCGCATTGAGCCCGCCGGTTGTACGGGGCCGGACGGGAAGCCGATCAAAAAGATACTTCTAAAAAACGGGCAGGGGAGTTACGACGTACTGATGCTCAGTGACGAGTCGGCCCGGGAGGTGATGGGGGAGATCAGGGCGTATATGCGCGCCAAACGCAAAATGCTTGAAAACGGCAACTCTTTGGTTATTACACACTAAAGGGCGGGGGCTTTTGCTACAATAGCCCCCATGAAACCCAAAGTCGAAAGTTTTGAGAATCTGGTTGAAGCGCTGGAAGCACTGCCCTCCATCGGGAAGAAGTCGGCAAGGCGGATGGCCTACCATATGGTGATGGAAGACCATTTCGCCGCCATGAAGATCGCCCACGCCATCGAACGGGCGGTGGAGCGGGTGGGACGGTGTGAGCGGTGCGGTGCCATGAGCGAGGATGAGCTCTGCCCGGTATGCGCCGACGAGACGCGGGATCAGTCGCTTTTGTGTCTGGTTGAGCATCCGGCGGATATTCAGCAGATTGAGAGCAGCGGGGAGTATACGGGCACCTATTTTGTGGTCGGATCGGCCCAGGGGTTGGATGAGGGGCGCCTGATTGAACGGGTGGAAGAGGGGGTAGAGGAGATTATCTTCGCCTTTCCCCCCTCCATTGCCTCAGACGGTTTGATACTCTATATCGAAGAGAAGCTCAAAGGGTACGATCTGGTCTTTACCAAGATCGCCCAGGGGGTGCCTACCGGGGTGAGCCTGGAGAATGTCGATATGCTCTCGCTCTCTCGGGCGTTGCAGGAACGGGTGAAGGTTTAAAGTGAAAGCGCTGGGCGCATGGCCCTCTCAATGGCCTCAAGCGCATAGCGGTGGTCGGTGAAGTGATCGAAAGCCAGAATGCCCTGTTGCAAAAGCATCTCACTGCCGTCGAAAAAAGGGAGGTTTAAAGAGGCTGACAGACGCAAAAAGGGGGTGGCTTTGCCATAAATCACTTCCACGGCCAGGGCGCTTCGGCTTAGCGTCTCTTTAAGCGGTGTTTCGGGCATGGGGAGGCTCTCATCCTCCAGCCCCGCGGAGGTGGTGTTGATGACGGCGTCGAAAGAGGCGGGCTCGAACGCTTCCCATGTCACGGTTTTAAAACCCGCTTCCTCAAACCACTGTAGGCGTGAAGCGGAGCGGTTAAGAACCGTGACGGTCACGTTTTGGCGTTTGAGATAGAGCGCCAACGCCCGTGCCGTGCCGCCCGCGCCGAGAATCAGGACGTTTCGGGGCGTGCCGTGCTTTTGCAAAGCGCGGTAAAAGCCCGGCGCGTCGGTGTTGTAACCGTGAAGCTCGCCATCTTTTAGTACCAGCGTATTGACCGCCCGCACCTCCCGGGCAAAATCCTCCAGCCGGTCAGCTGACTCAAAGGCCGCCTCTTTGTGGGGAACAGTAATGTTGGCCCCCTTGAGTCCCAGGGTTAGGAAGGTCGTTTTGAGTTTTTGGCCATCATCCAGCAGGTACCGGCCGTAGCAGGCATCCACCCCCAGCTCTTTAAAGGCGCGGTTGTGCATGAGGGGGGATTTGGAGTGGGCGACGGGGTTGCCGAAGATCGTAAAAAGCG
Organism: Campylobacterota bacterium; assembly: GCA_013153475.1. Lineage (GTDB taxonomy): Bacteria > Campylobacterota > Campylobacteria > Campylobacterales > Hydrogenimonadaceae > Hydrogenimonas. The sequence goes on along the minus strand of JAADEJ010000042.1, from coordinate 14,159 downwards.
CCTTCATGACTCCTCTCGCAGATCATCCAGCGTACTGCGCAAAGCGGCCAGCTTGTTGCGCACCTCCAGGTACTCCAGCTCCGGTTTGGAGTCGGCGACGACCCCCGCGCCGGCTTGTAGCACGATCTCGTCGGGCTTGATGAGCGCCGTGCGGATCGTGATGGAACTGTCCATGTTGCCGTCAAAGCCGAAATACCCCACACTGCCGCTGTAAAAGCCCCGTTTGATCCCCTCAAACTCGGCGATCAGCTCCATGGCGCGGATTTTGGGGGCGCCCGTCATCGTGCCGGCGGTGAAGGTGGCGGCAAAGAGATCGAACATATCTTTGCCTTCGTCAATATCGGCTTCCACGTCGCTGACCATGTGCATGACGTGGCTGTAGCGCTCGACGCGCATCAGGTCGGTCACTTTGACCGTGCCCGCTTTGGCCACCCGTCCCACGTCGTTGCGGCCAAGATCGACCAGCATGATGTGCTCGGCCCGCTCTTTGGGGTCGTTTAGCATCTCCTCTTCCAGTTCCCGGTCGCGCTGGAGTGTTTTGCCCCGTTTGCGGGTGCCGGCGATGGGGCGAAGAAGAATGCGCCCGTCGGTAAGCCGTACCATCACCTCCGGGGAGCTTCCGGCGATGGCGAAGTTCTCAAACTCCAGCAAAAAGAGGTAGGGGGAGGGGTTCTTGGAGCGCAATACCCGGTAGAAGCTAAACGGGTCGACTTTACACTTCTCGCTGTAGCGGTTGGACATGAGAATCTGAAACACGTCCCCGCTTCGTATCATCTCTTTGGAGTTTTCCACCATTTGGTGAAACTTCGCCTCGTCAAAAGCGAAAGCCCCGTCACCGCCGCCTTTGACGGGTCGCATAGCAAGGTAGGGGTAGGGGGCTTCGATGTGCGCGATCAGCTCATCAAACCCTTTAGCGGTGGCGGGGTCGGGGGTGATGAGGTAGAGTTTGCTGGTTTTGTGGCTGAATGCCAGTGTCAGGCGGGGACGCACCATCTCAAGGTCGGGGATGTGGTCGCGATCTTCCAGCACGTCCATATAGGGTTGCAAAACCGGCTCGAACACCTTGACCATATCGTAACCGATGTAGCCGATGAAGCCGTCCAGAAAACCCAGTCCCGTCTCCAGCCGCTTTTGGCGGTAAGCCGTTTGGTCAATACGGGCGTAATAGGATTTTAAAAAGCTGAAAGGATCCGCTTCGACCAGTCGGGTCTTTCCTGACGTATCGGTATGGCGGGTCTGGTTGTTTTGGTAGGTCAGCCGTTCCAGGGCCCCGACGAAGATAAAGCTCCAGTTGCCCTCCTCGCTGCCGCCCACGCTTTCAAACAGGAGGGTGGTCTCCTCTTTGAAGCGTTCACGAATACGGGCGTAAAGCGCCGGCGGCGCGAACTGGTCGAAGAGGATCTCCCGAATCTGCACCATCGTCTACTTCTTGCGGAAAATGTAGGCGTTCTGGTTGACGCGCCGTTTGATTTGGGGCAGGGCCCGCTTGGCTTCCGCGCGGCTGGCATAGGGGCCGATGATTACCTTTTTATATTTGACACCGTTGCGTGTAGAAGTCATGAGAATATAGGGGAAACCCTCTTTCTCGATGGTTTTGAGAAATTTTCGGTTCGGGTCGGTTCGGAAAGCACCGACCTGGATGTAATAGCCGCTTGCCAGCGAGGCGTAGGCTTTGGTTGTGCCGCTGGGGTAACGGGTGGGCCGTTTGGAGGCGGAAGCGCTGCGCTTTTTCGGTTGGACAGACTTGGTTACCGGTTTGGCTTTGGCCGGTTGGGTTGCCTTTTTCACGGGGGCCGGTTTGGTCTCTGTTTTGGCGACGTGTGTCGGTTTGGCCTGAGGTTCGGGTTGTGCGGTAGGTTTGGTCTGAGCCGTTTGTGTCGGTTCGGGGGTCTGTGCTTCCTGGGCTTTGACGTTTCGGATAATACGGTCGATGGGGGCGTCGGCGGGTTGATTCTCCTCCTCGATGGGCACCTCTTCAAAGAGGGGCTCTTTGGGCGGGGCTTTTTTGGTTTGCGCCACGGTCGGTTCCGGCGGCAGGGCGATAGAAGACGTCTCTTTTTTCTCCGGTTCTACCAGACTTTTGGTCACGAGAATGATCAGAATGAGAACCAGCAGCAGAATCGACGCCGCCAGCAACATCTTCTTCAGATTGCCCTGTTTGCTTTTCTTGAGGATCAGGTCATCCAGTTGGTTTTGCTCTTCCATGGGGTCTCCTTTATGGAACGGTTACATATGTCTTGACCAGGAGGTGCCACGCTCCTTGGCGTAAAGTTTATAGGGAAGGATGAGAATATTATACTCTCTCGGCAACTCGTTGGTGGGGAACATCCGCCACTCTCTGGGGAGTTTGGTGGCCAGTTTGGTTGAAAGGAGCCGTCCCAACTGGTAGGCTTCCTGCAGGGTGGTGTGCCCTTTGTGAATGTAGAGGTGCAGGTGCCCCGGGGTTTTGGTCTCATAGGCGGTGAAGTTCAAAAACCCTTCGTCTCTAAGAAGTAGCTGGGCCCGGTGCCAGAAACGCTCCGGGTTACGTCCGTTGTAGTCGAAGACAATGTTTTCGACTTTGTTGAAACGGTTGATCAGGTCATGGGCCACGACGATCTCTTTGTCGGCGTGTTTGTTCATGACCATACGGTTGAGGGGCTCGTCGACACGCTCGAACTTGTTGTAGAAAGTCCGCCCGTTGTGGCTGATCTTGCTGACAATGGTGGGACGCTGAACGTAGTAGTGATCGGTGATGATCTTGATCAGCGAGGTATCGACGTTGTACATGCGCGCTCCTTAATAGGTGGGTCGGTCGTAGATGACGAACTGCCGTGCCAGGGCGGTCATGGCCTCTTTGATTTTGGCCTGTTTGGCTTCGTTTTCAATGTCGTCCAGCACGTCGCAGATGGCGGCGGCGATGGTTTCGAACTCTTTTTCTTTCATGCCCCGGGCGGTCAGCGCGGGTGAACCGATGCGAATACCGCTGGTGACAAAGGGGCTGCGGGTTTCGCCGGGGACCGTGTTTTTGTTGACGGTGATGCCCGCGCGACCCAGGGCCGCGTCGGCATCCTTGCCGCTGAAATCTTTGTTCAGGAAACTCACCAGCACCAGGTGGTTGTCGGTGCCGCCGCTGACAACGTCGTAGCCCCGCTTCATCAATACATCCGCCAGGACGCGGGCGTTGGCCTTGACCTGTTTGGCGTAGGTTTTCCACTCGGGTGCCAGGTTCTTGCCGAATCCCACCGCCTTGGCGGCGATGACATGCACCAGCGGGCCGCCCTGGATGCCGGGGAAGATGGCGCTGTTGATCTTCTTGGCCAGCTCTTCGTCGTTGGTCATGATCAGACCGCCCCGGGGGCCGCGCAGGGTCTTGTGGGTGGTGGTGGTCACCACGTCGCAGTGGGGGAAGGGGCTGGGGTGTTCGCCGGCGACCACAAGTCCCGCGATGTGGGCGATGTCTGCCATCAGCAGCGCACCCACGCTGTCGGCGATTTCGCGGAATTTGGCAAAGTCGATCTCGCGGGCGTAGGCGCTGGCGCCGCAGACGATCATTTTGGGCTTGACAATCCTGGCGATGTCGGCGACGCGGTCGTAGTTGATGCGGCCGTCCAGCTCCACGCCGTAGGTGAAGCTTTGGTAGTTTTTGCCCGAAAAGCTCACTTTCGCGCCGTGGGTCAGGTGACCCCCGTGACTAAGGTCCATCCCCAGAATCTTGTCATAGGGCTTCAAAAGGGCCGCGTAGACGCCGCCGTTGGCCTGGCTGCCGCTGTGGGGTTGGACGTTGGCGAACTCGCAGCCAAAGAGCTCTTTGGCCCGATCGATCGCCAGCTGCTCGATCATGTCGGCGTATTCGCAGCCGCCGTAGTAGCGCTTGTTGGGATACCCTTCGGCGTACTTGTTGGTAAAGACGCTTCCTTGCGCTTCCATCACCTCGGGGAAGGTGAAGTTTTCGCTGGCGATCATCTCCAGGTGATCGGTTTGGCGTACCAGCTCTTTTTCCAAAATCTCGTAAACTTTGGGGTCGCTTTGTTGCAGAATGGTCATTGGTTTTCCTCGCTTTGTTCTTCTTGGTTTTCTTGATCTTTTTTGACCGGACGCATGGCCGGAAAGAGAATGACGTCGCGGATGGTGTGCTGGTTGGTCAGCAGCATGACCAGCCGGTCGATGCCGATCCCTTCGCCCGCCGTGGGGGGCATACCGTAGCTGAGGGCTTCAACATAGTCCTCGTCCATATGCATCGCCTCGTCGTCCACCTCTTTTTGGGCCACCTGCGCTTTGAAGCGCTCGTATTGGTCAATGGGGTCATTCAGCTCGCTGAAGCCGTTGGCGATCTCCTTGCCCGCGATAAAGAGCTCGAACCGGTCGGCGATCTCGGGATTGTCGTCGTTGCGGCGGGCCAGGGGGCTGATGGCGATGGGAAAGTGGGTGACGAAGGTGGGGTCGATGAGTTTCTCTTCCACAAACGTATCAAACAGCTCGCCCCAAAGCTGTCCCTTGGAGAGCTTACCCTCCAGTTCCACGCCCGCTTTTTGCAGATGGTCGTGCATGGCTTGCGTGTCGTCAAGAATCTCGGCCGGCACGCCGCCGATCTCAACCAGCGCGTCACGGTAGGCGATCCGTTTGAAAGGGGTGGAAAAATCGATGGTCAGCTCACCGTATGTGAGCTTGGTGGGCAGGTTCAGCGCTTTGAAGAGGTAGGCAAAGAGCGCTTCGGTCAGATCCATCAGGTCTTCATAGCGGTGCCACGCCCAGTAAAACTCGATCATCGTGAATTCGGGGTTGTGGGTAGCGTCCATCCCTTCGTTACGGAAGTTGCGGTTGATCTCAAAGACCGCCTCGAAACCGCCCACGATCAGCCGTTTGAGGTAAAGCTCGGGGGCGATGCGCAGGTACCGATCCACCCCCAGGGCGTTGTGGTGGGTAATGAAGGGCCTGGCGTTGGCGCCGCCGGGGATGGGGTGCATCATCGGGGTTTCCACTTCCAAAAAGCCGTGCTCTTCAAAGAAACGTCGAATCAGGCTGACGATTTTACTGCGGAGCAGAAAAGTCTGCTTCACGTCAGGGTTCATGATCATATCGAGGTAGCGTTTGCGATAGCGCAGCTCTTTGTCCTGAAGGCCGTGGAACTTCTCGGGCAGGGGAGCGATGGCCTTGGTGGCCAGCTTCAGTTCCTTGGCATGTAGTGTCAGCTCGCCGGTGCGGGTGATGAAGGGAAAGCCGGTGACGGCCACAATATCGCCCACTTCCACCAGTTTTTTGGCCGCTTTGAACCACTCGTCACCCAGGTCGTCGCGGCTGAAGTAGATCTGCAGCAGGCCGCTTTCGTCCTCTATTTTGGCAAATGCCGCCTTACCCATGAGGCGAAGAAACTTGATGCGGCCGGTGACGGTGCAGATCTCGTCGGGCGCCGACTTCTCTTCCTGCTCCTTCAAGTAGGCAAAACGGCTAAGAAACTCGGCGTTGGAACACCCCTTTTCAACGCGGTTTCCGTAGGGGTTGATCCCCATGTTTCGCAGTTGCTCGGCCTTTTCGATCCGTTGCTGGATATACTGGTTTTCAAACATAACGCTTTTTAATCCTTGCCGGTGGTGTTTTGACATTCGGGGCAGACGCCGAAAATCTTGAGGGAGTGGTCTTCCATCACAAAGCCGAACTCCCCGGCGATCCGCTCCTGTTTTCTTTCGATGGCTTCATCGAAAAATTCCAGAATTTTACCACATTTTGTGCAGATAATGTGGTCGTGATGGGCTTTGATACCCAGCTCGTACTTCTTGCCCTGGGTACCGAAAGAGATGGATGTGACGATTCCCGCTTTTTCCAGCAGGGAAAGGGTGCGGTAGACGGTGGCGATGCCGGTTTTGAGTTCCGGGTTTTTCTCTTTGATGAGCCGATGCAGTTCCTCGGGGGTAAAATGGCCCGTATGGTCGTAAAGAGTCTGAAGAATCGCCTCCCTTTGGCGGGTGAATTTGAGGTTATCCGCTTTCAGAAGCTCCTTGAAACGGCTTAGCAGGGTACCGTAGGAGATCAGGGGGGCGGTGGAGAGGGGCTGGTTTTTCATGAAGCCGCCTTCTCTTTATCGTCGGGTTCGGCCGCCTCGATGACGGGTTGGACGGGGAGCAGGTATTGTCCGGCCCGCTCCATCCAGGGAAAGATGCGGCTTCGTGAAACCTTTTCGGTCGCCGCCTGACGAATGACATCGATGGAAAAAAGGGCGTAGACGATTACGGAGAGAATGAGAAAACTTTTGACGGATGCCAGCGCCATGCCCCCGATCCGATCAAGCCAACGCGGATGGCTGTCGCCCGATTTTTTCGCCGCGAAGAGGCCGGTCAGCACGCCGGCGATCCAGCAGATCAGAAGAATGGTGCTGAAGCCGATCAGCGTGCCGGCGGAGGGGGAGTCGATCGGGAAAAGCCGGTTTCCGATCCACTCGCCCGCTTTTTCTCCGTACCGTGACGCGGCCCAAAGACCCGCCGCCAGGCCGGCCAGGCCGAAAAACTCCCGCATCGTGCCGTTGAAGAGGCCTTTGAGACCTATGAAAAGCGTCAGGCCGATGACGGCATAATCGAATCCGCAAAGAGAGGATGTCATCCGATCACCAGTTTGTCTTTTCCCGCCTTTTTGGCTTCGTATACCGCGGCATCGGCTCTCTCAACCAGAGATTCGAGGGTGTCGCCTTTTTGATGCTCGGTCAGACCGATGCTCAGGGTCATACGGATCGTGCGGTTTTTGTAGATGATTTTGTTGTTGCGGACCGTTTTCATGATGCGGTCGGCGATTCGGACAACGTCTTTGAGCTTGGCCCGGGAGAAGAGAATCAAAAACTCTTCGCCGCCGTACCGATAGGCTTTGTCGCTGTCGCGGATGGAGGATTTGAAAAGTTTGGCCAATAAAATCAGTACCTTGTCGCCGGCGACGTGGCCGTAGGTGTCGTTGATGAGCTTGAAGTCGTCCGCGTCGATCATCATGGCGACCAGGTCGAGTTTTTTCTCATCCGAGAATTTGAGGAAATCGTTGGCGTCGATTTCAAGGGCTTTGCGGTTGAACAGCTTGGTCAGGGGGTCGATGTTGGACTGTTTCTGGAGCTGTTCAACCTCTTTTTCGAGTTGTCGGATGATTTTGTTGGCGTTTTGCAACTCAAGCAGCAGATCCTGTTGAAAAGCGCTGAAACGGTCCCGGAAAATCTGGATGTCGATCTCTCTGTGATCCTCCGTGATCTTTTCGATCTCGATCGTATGGGTTTCGGTAATGGATTGGATGGTGGAGTTGCTCTCTTTGAAGCTTTTGAGGCTCTCCTGGGCAACATCCAGGCATTGCTGGGATTTCTTTTCTACCCATTCGTCGATGATATCGTTGACATCGAGCCCGTAACCCGAATGGTTGAGTTTCTCGAAAAAAGCGGTCACCGCGGTATGAATGATTTCAACCGGCTTGGCGCCTTTTTTCTCTTTTTCATGGGCGGTCTGGCCGATCTCTTCGCAGCTTTGCTGAATGATCTTGGAAATTTTCAGATTATCTGACATGACGTCCCCCAATGGCAAAACGGGGATATTATAGAGGAATTTGGCTGAAAACCAAACAAAACCGGCGGATTTTTTCCGCCGGAAAGGGTTATTTGAGGTTCTTGAAGAATTCGGAGACCATAAAGGCCATCTCGAGCGCCTGGTTGGCGTTGAGTCTGGGGTCGCACTGGGTGTGGTAGCGGTTGCCCAGCGCGTCGACGGTGATGTTGCAGCTCTGGCTGCCGGTGCATTCGGTCACGTCTTCGCCGGTCATCTCCAGGTGCAGTCCCCCGGCGACGGTGCCTTCGGCCTCATGGATTTGGAAGAACTGTTTGACTTCGGAAAGAATATTGTCAAACTCCCGGGTCTTGAAGCCGTTATCGGTTTTGAAGGTGTTGCCGTGCATGGGGTCGCAGCTCCAGACCACATTACGGCCTTCCGATTTGACACGTTTGAGCAGGGGCGGGAAGAGTTCCCCCACCTTGTCGGCGCCCATACGCACGATCAGGGTCAACCGGCCCGGCGTGTTGTCGGGGTTGAGTTTGTCGATGAGGGCGATGAGCTCCTCCTCTTTCATGCTGGGGCCCACTTTGACGCCGACGGGGTTTTTGATACCGCGGAAAAACTCTACGTGGGCGCCGTCGAGATCTCTGGTGCGGTCGCCGATCCAGAGCATATGGGCGCTGCAGTCGTACCATTCGTCGGTGAGGCTGTCGATGCGGGTCAGTGCCTCTTCGTAGCCCAGCAACAGCGCCTCATGGGAAGTATAGAGTACGGTTTCATGAAGCTGGGGCGTGTTTTCGGGGGTAATGCCGCAGGCTTGAATGAAAGCCATCGCCTGGGTGATCTTTTCGGCCAGCTCCTCGTACCGTTTGCCCAATGCGTTGTCTTTGACAAAGTCGAGATTCCAGGTGTGTACCTTGGTCAGATCGGCCATGCCGCCCCGGGCGAAAGCCCGCAGAAGGTTGAGCGTGGCGGCGGATTGGTTGTAGGCCTGCAGGAGCTTTTCGGGTTTGGGTTCCCTGGCTTCGGGACGGAAATCGGCGTCGTTGACGATATCGCCCCGGTAGCTGGGCAGTTCCACGCCGTCTTTGGCTTCGGTGTCGGAGCTACGGGGTTTGGCGAACTGCCCGGCGATCCGGCCTACTTTGACCACCGGTTTGCCGCTGCCGTAGGTCATGACCACGGCCATCTGCATCAGGACTTTAAAGAGATTTTTGATGGTGTCGGCCCGGAAGGCGTTGAAACTTTCGGCGCAGTCGCCGCCTTGGAGCAAAAAGGCCTCACCCGCCGCCACTTTGGCCAGTTTGTTCTGCAAACTGCGGGCCTCTTCGGCGAAAATGAGCGGCGGATAGTCGGCCAACTCTTTTTCGATGCGGCGGACCGCTTCGGGATCTTTGTAGTTGGGTTGTTGTTTGATCGGAAACGCTCTCCAGCTTGAGGGGCTCCAGGTACTCATGGCAATATCCTTGCGAAATTTAGGCGCAATGATACCATAAAAAGAGGGCCCGTACCCCTCTTAAAGGGTCTGAAGGGCTTTGATGAGCTCGTCGGGGCGGGTGGAGACGCGGATGGCGTCGCCTTTTTCGATGACGTGGTTGCGGACCAGCTTCACCAGCACCTGGGTCTGGGTCTGCATACCGCTCTCTCCCTGTCCCAGCTGCATCTGGCTGTAGATCTGGTGCACCTTGTCTTCACGGATGAGGTTGGCGATGGCGGGGTTGGTAATGAGAATCTCGGGCACCGCAATCCGTCCGCCGCCGATTTTGGGTACCAGGGCCTGGGAGATGACGGAGACCAGGGAGGTGGAGAGCTGGGCCCGTACCTGGGGCTGCTCGTCGCCGCTGAAGACGTCGATGATCCGGTTGACGGTCTGGGGCGCGGAGTTGGTGTGCAGGGTGCCGAAAACCAGGTGGCCCGTTTCGGCCGCCGTCAGGGCCGCGGAGATGGTCTCTTTGTCCCGCATCTCACCGATGAGGATGACGTCGGGGTCTTCCCGCAGGGCGTATTTGAGGGCCGAGGCGAAAGAGTCGGTGTCGTTGCCGATGTTGCGGTGGGAAAAGAGCGATTTTTTGTTTTCGTGAACGAATTCGATCGGGTCTTCCACGGTGATGATATGTTTGCGCTCGTGAAGGTTGATCTCGTTGAGCATGGCCGCCAGGGTGGTCGATTTACCGCTACCGGTGGGACCGGTGACAAGAATAAGGCCTTTTTCCCGTTGGATCAGCTGTTTGTAGATGGGGGGCGCGTCCAGTTCGTCGATGCTGGGGATTTTGGTGGGGATGACCCTGAAAGCCGCCGCCACGTCTCCCATGGTGCGGTAGTAGTTGGCCCTGAAACGCCCTACCTCGGGAATATGGATCGCGAAGTCGAGTTCGTTGCGCTCCTCGAACTCTTTCTTCTGCTTTTCGGTAATGATGGAGTAGCACATCTCCTCGATGGTGTCTCCGTCGAGTTTGGGGAGGTTCAGCGGGGCCAGTTTGCCGTCTATACGGATCTGGGGTTCGCTGCGGCTTACCAGGTGCAGGTCGCTGGCCTTGTAGGCGACGACGTTTTTGAGCAGTTTGCGGATATCCAGGGCGATACTCATAGAAATAGCTCCTTGTAGAGGGTTTCGTCAAAACCGACCGTGACCGTTTCGTCGTCTTTTTCGATGACGGGGCGTTTGATCAGCAGGTTGTCCCGACAAAGGGCGTTACGGATCTCTTTGTCGGTCTGCGGTTTTTCGTTCTGGGGAATGGCCCGGTAGGCTTTGCTGCGGCGGTTGAGAAGGGTGTCGACCCCGGCGGTTTCGAGCCATCGGTCGATCTGTGCGCAGTCGGCTGGGGTGTCACGAAAATCGCGAATTTTGAAAGGGATGCCGTGCGCTTTGAAAAAACGGGCCGCCTTTTTGACGCTGTCGCAGTTTTTGATGCCGTGAACGAGAATCATTCGATGATGGCGGGTACGGTAAAAAAGCCCGCTTTCGCCTCGGGGGCGTTTTCAAGAATGATCTCGCGCGTCTCGGGGTTTTCGTTCGGCGTGTCGTCGCGCATGGGGGTGCCGCTTTCAAGGGTGCTGAAAGCGGGGTCGAGCGTGTCGGTATCCAGTTCGGAAAGAACCTCCACGAACCCCACGATCTTCTCCAACTCTGCCATCATCGCCGCCCTTTTTTCGGGCTCGATGGAGAGCATGGAGAGCTTTTCGAGTCTTGTGAGCATGGTGTCGTCAAATTGCACCTTGGCGTCCTTGACTTGGGATTAATATAGATTTTGTTATCATATCATGAGCAACATTAAGCGCAGTTTTCAGGAGATGACGTGGGAATCAAAGAACAGGTGGAATTCGCGAAAGAGGAGTTGACCCAGGACGAGAAGCTTCTGGCCGGGTTGATCAAGGTCGAGCGCTTTTACAAACGCAACAGGATCCCGTTGTTGGGGGTTGCGGCGGCGCTGACGGTGGGTACGCTTTTTTACGGCGTGACCGGTTATATTGAGCAGCAGCGGCTGGAGCGGGCCAACGCGGCCTTTTTGAAGCTGGAACAAAACCCGGCCGATCAGGCGGCGCTCAAGACGCTCAAGAGCGAAAACCCCAAGCTGGCCGCCCTCTTTTTGCTTGATCACGCCGTCAAGGCGGGTGACGTGAAACAGCTGGAAGGTCTCGTTTCCGACAAGGATGAAACGGTGGCCGATCTGGCCGCCTACCATGTCGCCGCCCTGAAAAGAGAGAGCGAAAAACTCAAAGCCTACCGGATGCGCAGCGAGGCGCTTTTGAAAGATTTCGCCCTGTTTGACGAGGGGTACCTTCTGATGCGTCAGGGCAAGGTGGCGGAGGGGCGAAAGCGTCTGGCCGCCATCGAGAAAAACTCACCCCTGGCCCGCGCCGCCGCCATGTTGGCCCACTACGGCCTGACACAGACAAAGGATTGAGAGTATGAGACGACGGCTTGGCTGGCTGGCGGCCCTACTGGTGATGGTGCTTGTCGGCGGATGCAGCGAGAAGAACTACTTCGAACCCACGGATATCAAAGGGACGGTTCAGTACGACGGAACCCTGCCCGCCAAAATCGTGGAGATCGGTTATGCCGGCGCCACGCTGGCCAACGGCCAGGTTGTCACGAAAGAGGGATTGCGCGACTACCGTCTGCCCGAGGGGTATCGGTATGTCAGCGGCCGTGCGCCGCTGATCATCGCGTCGGGTGATTGCAAACCCTCTATTTTGTACGATACCCGCAGCAAAGAGGCCAAAGAGCTCAAACTTCCCCGTCGTGTCGTGGCGGCGTTGATCATTCCGGGTACGACACGCATCGCTTTCGTACTGGAAGGGAACAGTTACGGTATCTATGACTACCAAAACGGTGAAATAGTAGCCAAGTATACGGCGACCGATCCGGCGTTGAGCGCCGATATCCGTATCGCCAACCCGATGATGCTGGATCGGCTGGTGCTTATCCCGACCCTGGACGGCCGGTTGGTGATTCTGGACAAAACCACCGGGGCGAAGATTCGCGAAATCGTGGTCGGCAAGGGTGAGGCCTTCAACAACGTCATCTATCTCAACATCATCGGGGATCGGCTGGTGGCGGCGACGCCCCATCGGATCATCTCCGTCAGCCCCAAGGTGATGGACGCCCAGACCATGGAGATAACCGACGTGGTTTTCGTGGATGACGCCATCTACATTCTCTCCAAAGAGGGTACTATCTACTACTGCGATACCGATCTGAAGATTCTGGGAAGCCGGAAATTTCCCTTTGCCCATTTCGTCGGCGTGATCTACGGGGAGTTTATCTATGTGGTGGAGAGAGAGGGGTATATCATCGCCACCGACCGCGCCCTCTCGGTGGCCAATGTCTTCGAGTTACCCGACAAAATTGAAGGTTGGTTTTTCGCCACGCCGGACGCCTTTTTCTATGAAGATCACTATTTTCGTCTGAACAAAGGGGGTGAAACCCCTCCGCCGCCCGCCGAGGCCGAAAGCCGGGCGCAGGCGTCCGAGCCCGTATCCGACAATCGTGCGGAACCCTCCGTGGCACCCCGTGAAGAGGAGACGACGGTAGAAAGTATATGGAAAAGCATCAAAAGCCTCTTTTCTCCCGATGAGAGCGATAAGACGGTGGAGGGTGCCGATTGATGAAAGCGGTGCTGGAGCCGCTGGGAAAAAAAGGGTTTCTGTTTCGCCGTCTGGAACCGTTTGATCTCAAACGCGTCGGCAGTCGCAAACGCATCGGTGTCTATTGCGGGGTCGATGAGGCGGGGCGCCATACCCTTGTTTTTCATATACGGCGAAAAAGCCGCCTGCTCTCGGCGGAAGCGAAAGAGCTGATCGCGCTGAAAGCGGCGATTATGCGGGCGTGCGACTATGAGAAGTGCCAATGCCTGGCGGTGGTGGAAGCGCCGCTTTGCTCCAAAGCGGCCGGGTTGCTGGAGGCGGACGGTTGGAAGATTGTGACGGTTTGATTCTGTGCGACGTGGGTAACAGCCGTCTGCATCTTTTTGACGGCGCGGTACGGCACTTCGAGATTGACGAGGGGCTGGCGCGCTACGCCAAAGAGAGGGTCTGCTTTATCAGCGTCAACGCCGATGTCACGAAACAGATTGCCAAGGAGGCGCCGGGGTGGCGCGATCTTTCCCATTGTCGTCTTCTGCCGAGCATGTATGCCGGATGGGGGATTGACAGGGAGGCCGCCTGCCTGGGAGCCGGCGAGGGCGTAGTGGTTGACGCGGGAAGCGCCGTAACGGTGGATATTGTCAAAGCGGGACGACATCTTGGCGGTTGGATCTGGCCGGGTCTGCGGGCGTGGCAAAGAGCGTGCGCCGCCGTCTCACCCCGTCTCGATCTGCCGCTTACACCCGTTGAGAGAGAGCGGATGCCGCTCTCTACGGAACAGGCCCTCTCCAGCGCCTATTGGGGAGGAATCTGGCGGGTGATAGAGCGCTTCGGCGAAGGCCTGCCTATTTATGTGACGGGCGGGGACGCGCCGCTCATGGCTGAGGTTTTGCCAAACGCCATTGTAGATGAGAGACTGGTTTTTAAAGGAATGCGAATCATGATAAAGGAGTGCGGGTGCTGACTGTTGCTTTGCCCAAAGGGCGGATTGCCGATGAGACTCTGGCGATTTTTGAGACGATTTTCGGTGAGACGTTTCGGTTTGAGTCGAGAAAACTGATTTTAGAGATGGAGAACTTCCGGTTTTTGCTGGTGCGCAACCAGGATGTGCCCGCCTATGTGGCCCACCAGGCGGCCGATATCGGCGTGGTGGGGCTGGATGTGATCGAGGAGCAGGGACACGACATTGTGCGCCTGCTCGATCTTGGCATCGGCAAATGCCGGGTCTGCGTGGGGATCAGGGAAGAGGATGAGTTGGACTGGAACCGTCCCCAGATGACGGTGGCCTCCAAGATGGTCAACATTACCCGCAACTACTTCAGTCAAAAGGCGATGGGGGTGGAGGTGATCAAACTCTACGGCTCCATCGAACTGGCGCCGTTGGTCGGGTTGGCCGATGCCATCGTGGATATTGTGGAAACCGGCACCACCATGCGCGAAAACGGTTTGAAAGTGGCCGAAACCATTATGGAATCCAGCGCGCATCTCATTGCCAACAAACACTCCTACCTGGAGAAAAAAGAGGAGATTTTAAGCCTTTACGAGGCGATGAAACGGGTGGTCGATGGGGCTTGAGCTCTACGCCCG
>JAADEJ010000027.1 GCA_013153475.1 Campylobacterota bacterium | reverse complement strand
TTGGCGAAAAATCGCTATGACCTGTCTGCTGGACACCCATATCCTGATCTGGTGGCTCTATGACGACCCGAAGCTTCCAAAACGCCACCGGAATCTGATCATGGATCCCACCAACGCCATCGTCGTCAGCGTCGCCTCCTTCTGGGAGATCGAGATCAAATCGACGTTGGGCCATCTCGTGATCGATCCGGCCTACCCAGAAGCCGTAAAAGAGGAAGGGTTTGATATCCTTTCGATCAAATCTTCGCACGCTCTGGCCTTGAGAGACCTGTCCAATTACCACAAAGACCCTTTCGACCGGATGCTGATTGCCCAGGCTGTGAGTGAGGATTTGATACTTTTGAGTGTCGACAGACATATAGCCCGCTACGGCGGTCTTGTCAAACTGCTATAAAAGGATTATCATGCTACTGCGCTACAAAGAGTGGTTTCCCAAGTTCGGCCAAAACACATGGATCGCTCCCGACGCCACGATCGTGGGCAATGTGGAGACGGGTGAGGAGTGTTCTATCTGGTTTGGCTGTGTCATTCGCGGCGACGTACACAAAATCCGTATCGGGGACCGCACCAACATTCAGGATCTGACGATGATCCACGTTACCCACTACAAACAGCCCGACATGAGCGACGGGCACCCCACCGTTATCGGCAGCGACGTCACCGTGGGCCACCGGGTAATGCTCCACGGCTGCACCATTGAAGACGGTTGTCTGATCGGTATGAACAGCACCATTCTCGACGGCGCGGTAATCGGCAAAGAGTCCATTGTGGGCGCGGGGGCGCTGGTGACGGGCGGCAAGGTCTTTCCCCCAAGAAGCCTGATTATCGGCTCCCCCGCTAAAGCGGTCAGAGAGCTCACCGATGAAGAGGTGAAAGAGCTCTACGCCTCGGCCAGACGTTACGTGGCCTTCAAAAACGACTATATCGACCATATTGCATGAAACGGCTCCTTTCGACCGAAACCCTGACCGTCGCCGCCATCTTCGCGGGTGTCGCGGCGGGCGTCTGGCTGCCGGAAACGATGCTCGCCTTCAAATGGATGGGCGATCTTTTTCTGATGCTGCTGAAGATGCTCATCATCCCACTGGTCTTCGCCTCGGTTTTTGTCGCCATCGTCTCGCTGGGCAGCGGGGAGGCGCTTAAAAACCTGGGCCTCAAAGCCTTTGGATACTATTTTCTCACGACTGCCCTGGCGGTGACGACGGGACTGCTGGTGGTCAACCTCATCGACCCTTCAACCTCCCATACTCTCGTGGCCGACCACGCCCTCAAGCCCCCGCCCGAACAGACCTTCGCGTCCCTTCTACTCTCCTTTGTACCCGCCAACCTTTTCGCGGCGCTGACCCAGGGGAAGATCGTACAGATTCTGGTTTTCGTCATCTTTTTCGCCGTCGCCACACTCCAGCTCGAAGCGACCAAACGCCAAAGCCTGCAAAACTTTTTCGAGGCTTTGAACGACGCCATGGCCATCATTGCCGGCTGGGTCATCAAACTCACGCCGCTGGGGGTCTTCTCTCTTATCGGTTACGTGGTGGCCAAAGAGGGGCTGCAAACGTTATGGGATCTAAAAAGCTACGTACTGGCGGTGTTGCTGGCCCTGTTGCTTCACGCTACGCTGGTACTGCCCGCGCTGGCTGCTTTTCTGGGGCGTTTCAATCCTTTCGACTACTTCCGACAGGTGCGTGAAGCGGTGCTGATCGCCTTCTCCACGGCATCCAGTTCGGCCACCCTTCCCGTCTCCATCGAAGTGGCCAGCCAAAAGGGCGGCGTGCGCAAAGAGAGTGCGGGCTTCATCCTGCCGCTGGGGGCCACCGTCAACATGGACGGCACGGCGCTGTATGAAGCGATCGCGGTGATGTTCATCGCCAACAGTTACGGGGTGGCATTGGGGTTTGGGCAGCAGATCGCCATTTTTCTCACCGCCACTTTCGCCTCGGTAGGCGCGGCGGGGATTCCGGGCGCGGGACTGGTGATGATGACCATGATACTAAGCGCTGTGGGGTTACCGCTGGAAGCCATCGGTCTCATCGCCGCCGTAGACCGGGTGCTGGATATGTTCCGCACCGCCATCAACGTCTGGGGCGACCTGCTGGCGGCAAAGGTTCTCAACCGGTTTCTTCGCTAAGAAGCCTCTTGGCTTTGGCGATCGGCAGTTTGGTAAAGTCGATCAGCGCTTCGGTCGTCATCACGCTCTTTGGAACCCGCTTCAGACCAATCTCCATCACTTTCGAAGCGGTCAGGGCGTCGGCGTAGGCGCGGTGGTGGACAAGCGTATTGATATCCAACACCACGTTCAGATGCCCCAGCCCGTAACGCTCCGCTTCGATGGTACGCCGGGCCAGCTCGATGGTACAAAGCCTGCGGTTACCCAATACGCCCAGACCGAAACGCTCGAAGGAGTGGGAGACGAAGTTGTAATCGAAAGAGATATTGTGGGCCACGAAAACCGCGTCACCCAAAAAAGCTTTGAAGTCGGGCAACACACGCGATAACGGCGGCGCGTCACGGAGATCTTCGGGGAAAATGCCCGTGATATCGCTGATATTTTCAGGTAGATAACTACAGGCCGCGAAACTCTCGAACCGCCCGACAATCTCGCCGTTTCGCCACTTCAGTGCCCCGATCTCGATAATCTGCGAACGGCTCGGCACGCTGCCGTTGGTCTCGATATCCACCACGCAAAAGGTCTCTTCCCGCCAGGAGCGAAAAGCGGTTAAAAGCCGTACCGTCTCCTCTTCAATTACGATCGGTACCCCGGAGGCGATGACCAGTTCCATCAGGGTATCGGGCTCCTCAAAGAGCGAGTCGCGCCCTTTTTGCACCAGTGCCCTGAAGCTCTCCAGAGGCATCTCGCCGCCCGATTTTTTCAACGCCGTGACCAACCGTTCGATCAGGTTTCTCAAACCGCGCCTTTGACCGCCCGCACGAAGGCTTCCATTTTCGCCGTTTCCTTTTTGCCTTTGAATGCTTCCACGCCGCTGCTCACATCTACCCCGTAAAAGCCGTAGGGCAGCACCTCAACCACATTGTCGGGTTCCAGCCCCCCGGCTATGACGATATGCTCGCAATCGGCCCCCTCAAACCATGCCAAGTTGAGCCGTTTGCCCATGCCGCCGTAGGCTTCGCAATAGGCGTCTACCAACCGGTAGCGGCCCGAAAATTTACGCACGTCGGCGGGCTCTTTCGCCCGTACCACCGGCAGGGCCTTGGTTTTGAGCGCTTTGAGGTAACTCTCATCCACCTCAAAGTGTATCTGTGCCAGGCCCATGCCCGCTTCTTGACAGGTCGCGTCGACCGTTTCGGGCTCTTCGTTGACAAAAAGCCCCACCCGCTCAATAAAAGGCGGAAGCCGGGCCGCGATCTTCGCCGCCGCGTCAGGCGTGATGAAGCGGGGAGATTTCTCGTAAAATACAAACCCCAGCGCGTCCGCCCCGGCCCGCACGGCCGCTAAGGCGTCTTCAAGGTTGGTAATGCCGCAGATCTTAACCCTTGGCCTCATACCTTCAGACTCTCAATGGCCGCCTTGATGTCGGCGTGTTTGAAGACGTAACTGCCGGCCACCGCCACATCCACGCCGGCGGCTTTGAGCGCATGGATGTTTTGGTCGTTTACGCCCCCGTCCACCTCAATCAGACACTTGGGATTGCGTTTTGCGATCATCTCTTTGAGGCGCTCGGCTTTTTCTATCACCGATGGAATAAAGGTTTGCCCCCCAAAACCGGGGTTGACGCTCATAAGCAAGACCATATCCAGATCCTCAAGCAAAAACTCCACGCTTTCGGGTCGGGTATGGGGGTTGAGCACCACGGCCGGGCGGA
>JAADEJ010000031.1 GCA_013153475.1 Campylobacterota bacterium | reverse complement strand
GCCATCAAGAGCGGCAAAGACCCCTCTTTGACCTTTCGTAGCGGTTGCCGTAGCGGCGTGTGCGGCAGTTGCGCCGTGCGGGTCAACGGCAAAGAGGTGTTGGCGTGTGCATACAAACCCAAAGAGGGGGATGTCGTGGAGCCTTTGCGTTACGCAAAGGTGCTGAAGGATCTGGTGGTCGATCAAAAACCGGCCTTTGAGACGCTAAAGCGCGCCAAAGCGTGGCTGGCAGAGCCCAAAACGGACCAACCCGTTTCGCCCGAAGAGGAGAAGCGCACCGAAACGCAGACCGATTGTATTTTGTGCCACTCCTGCTACAGCGCCTGCCCGGTGCTTGAGACCAACCCCGCCTTTTTGGGCCCCTTCGCCCTCACCCGTGTCTGGCGTTATACGGCCGACCCCCGGGAGGGTTTTGCAAAGAGCAAAATGGAAGCCGTCCAGCAAGACGGTGTATGGGATTGCACGCTTTGCGGCGAATGCACTGCCGCCTGCCCCCAGGGGATCGACCCCAAAAACGACATTATGTTACTTCGGGCCAGAAGCGGGCAGGCGGGTTATCAGAACCCCCATATGGCCGCCTTTGGCAGTTTCGGGTTGGATTTTTAGCCATGATGCATTTAAGAGCCTCACAACTTCAGCCGTTTGAGGGGTTGACCGAGCAGTTGATGGAGGAGATCAACCGGGTGGGCGTGGTGCGGGAGTATCCCGCCGGCGGCCCGGCGATGGACAGTGACGACACCCTGAATCACTTCTATATAATTATGGAGGGGCGGTTGAAGGTCTATCGCTACAACCCCGACAACAACCGGGAACAGACCCTCTACCTTTTGGGCCCCAGGGATATGTTTGACGTGCTCACGGTGCTTGACGGCGAGCGGCATGAGGTGATGACCGAGGCGATCGACACCCTCAAGGCGGTGGAACTGCCGATCGAGAAGGTGCGGGAGTGGATTCACAAATACCCGGTCTTCAACCGCGCCTTCTACCCCTACCTGGCCCGCCAGATGCGCCAGATCGAGGAGCTGGCGACCGATCTTTCGCTGTACGATACCGCCACCCGGTTGATGAAACTGCTGTTAAAAAACCTCAAGGGGCCCGACGGCAACCTGGGGCTTTTGCAAAACCTTCCCCACGAGGAGATCGCCTCGCTGATCGGCACCGTGCGACACGTGGTCAACCGCCATCTGCAACAGCTCAAAAAAGAGGGCATTTTGCATATCGAGCGCAAACACCTGGCCGTGACAAACGTGGAAAAACTGCTGGAGAAGATTGAGCTGTGAAGACGACGACAACGGCAAAGATCGACGTACAGATCGAACAACAGTTATTGGAGGATATTCAAAGCGCCGTCCACCCTTCGGAGTTTCAGACGGGCGACGGCTACGGGGTGCTTATTTTGCGCCTGCCGGAGATGGGCGAAGAGGGGCTTGGGGTGGTCTCGTACGCCTTTGTCGTCAAAGAGGGAGAGGGGTATCGCTTCGATCGGCAAAAAGGGGCGCTGGTGCCGCTGGGATCGCTGGATGATCTGCACGCCTTTTTGGATGAGAAAACCGATGACCTGCTCAAGGAGATCCAGCGCTACTATACGGCGGTGGATCAGCTGGAAGAGACTCTTTACGAAGCCGCGACGCCCGGCGACTTCATGGCCCGCTGGCTGGCCTATAAAAAGGATGTCTCTTTGATTCATCGGCTGATGTTTCACGCGGGATTGGCGTTTGACCTTTTTGTGCGCCGTTACCGCAAAGAGAAGGGGTTTGACGCCCTCGATTACGCCGATCTGGCCGAGCATATGGGGCGTATCCGCGACCTGGCCAAGGCGGCCATGGAGAAGTTGGACAACCTCTATGACTTCTACCGGGCCAAAGTGGATGAGCGGATGAACCGCAATATGTACTGGTTGACGGTCATTTCGGCCATCTTTTTGCCCCTGACGCTGGTGACCGGGTTTTTCGGTATGAATACCGGGGGGCTTCCCTATACGGACGATCCGACAGGAACCTGGCGGGTCGTATGGCTCTCGTTGGCGCTGGAGGCGCTCTTTTTACTCCCTTTTTTATGGTTGAACCTCAAAAAGACACGAAAATTCCGTATCAAACGCTTCAGTGATACTTAAGTCGCAGAAACCCTGCGCCCACTTCTTATACAATACCTTCCAAAATAAAACATAAGGAGTGGAGTATGAAAAAGGTTCTGGTATCTCTGGCCGCCGCCGCGTGGCTGTGCGGCACGACGTTGTCGGCGGCTACGTCGGCCCAGGTGAGCGCGGAAGCGGTCAAGCACGCCAAACATGATGCCAAAGATCAGCAGGTCAAAGTGGTGCAGGAAGCCGTCGAGGCGGTGATGCTGACCCAGAAGGTTCTGCTGGATCTGGATAAAAAAGATACCAAAGCGGCCAAGGCCGACCTGGAAAAGGCGATCGGCAAACTGGAGGTGGTGTTGGCGCACAAAAACGCCCCCGCCCTGTTGCCCATCGATTCGGTGACCACGGCGACCGAATATGTGGGAGACGCCAAAAGCGTCAAAAAAGCGCTGGATATGGTGGAGGATCTGCTTGATAGCGGCAAGGTGCAGGAGGCCCGGCGACTGCTCAATACCCTGCAAAGCGAGATTGATGTCATTACGGTAAGCCTGCCGCTTATCTCCTATCCCCAGGCGCTGAAACTGGCGGCCAAATATCTGGCCGACAACAAGGTCAAAGAGGCGCAGGATGTGCTGGAGATGGCACTGGGTACGCTGGTGCAAAACGAGATCATCATTCCTCTGCCCATTCTTAAAGCCCAGGCGCTGATCGATGCGGCGAGCAAAATCGCCAAGAGCGACAAAGCCCAGGCACTGAAGCATCTCGAAGCGGCCAGAGCGGAGCTGAAAGTGGCCCAGGCGCTGGGATACACCAGCAGCAGCGATACGACCTACAAAATGCTGGATGAAGCGATCGAGAAGATTGAAAAAGAGGTCAAAGGGCCCAATAAAGCCGAGAAGCTCTTTGAAGACCTGATGAACAAACTCAAAGAGTTCAAAGCCAAGGCGCTCAAAAGTATCGATTCGCAAAAGAGTGAGAAATGAATCCCGAAGGGATGATGCTGGGCTTCGTCTTTGACAAGGAGACGCTCAAGAAGTTCAGCCGCCACACGCTGATCGCCGGCGTGCTGATGGCGATAATTGGGCTAATGGGCATGATCGCTCCCTCGATCATGTCGCTGGTGGTCGTCAATTTCCTGGCCTGGCTCTTTCTCTTTAGCGCCATTGTGCAGGGGTTTATTGTCTACAAAAGTTACCGCGCCTCGCTGGGGGCGTGGCTGAAGCCGTTTATTTCGCTGATGGCCTCGTTGCTCCTGCTCTTTTTCCCCGCCCAGGGGGTGGCGGCGGTGGGTATGCTGTTGGCGGTCTATCTGTTAATGGACGCCTTTTCGAGCTTTAGCTTCGGCTGGCACTACCGTCCCCACAGCGGCTGGTGGATGATGATACTCAACGGGGCGCTTTCGGTGGCGCTTGCCGTGATTTTACTGGCGGGCTGGCCTTTCAGTTCGCTGGTGCTGGTGGGGCTGTTTGTCGGCATCAGCCTCTTTTTCGACGGCCTGGCGTTGATCGCGCTGGGTATGGGTGCCCGAAAACTGGGTGAAGATGAAAACAACAACGAAGGAAACGCATGAAAATCTACGGTGCATATAAAATCGAACGCCTCTTCAAAGAGGCGGCCGGTCTGCAACTGGCCAAAAACAAAGTCAAAGAGGTAGAGGAGAAGGTTGATCAAAAGCTTTACGACCTTCTGGTCGCGGCCGAAGAGAATGCCGGTTACAACAACCGTGACGTGATCTGGATGAGCGACGTGCCGCTAACAAAAGCCGTGAAAGCCGCCATGAAGCGCTTTACGGAACTGGAAGAGGCGTTGGAGCTTCAGCCGGTACTGGACAACCTGGCCGTGCATCCGCCGCTTAAATACGCGTTGGAAGCGGAGCTTGAGAAACGCCTGCCCGAACTGACGGGCACGCTGATCTATCTGCTTGCGCAGATTGCGGCGAAACTCGATCCCAAAGAGAAGAAGGTGAGCGAAGAGGAGCTTGAACGGGCCTTCGAGATTTTGGATCTGATGATCTAAGCCCTCTTTTTTACAACCTTTTTTCAGCCCGGTTGTCGCCTGTTTGGCGGCGGCCGGGCTTTTTTTGTACAATATTTCCAAAAAGCGCCAAAGGAGACTGCCCATGGCCAAAGAGCACAGCTTTGACATTTCGGCCAAAGCCGATATGCAGGAGATCAAAAACGCCGTCGCCCAGGCTCAGAAAGAGGCGGATAACCGCTATGACTTCAAAGGGTTGGTCAAAAGTATCGAATTGAACGAGAAGGGCAAAACCCTCACCCTTGTAAGCTCCAGCGACAACAAGCTTGACGCGCTGATCGATATTTTGACGGGCAAGCTGATCAAACGGGGGCTGGATCCGAAGGTTTTGAGAGAGACGGGCCGTGAAGACGCCAGCGGCGGGACGCGACGGGCGGTTTTTGCCATTGTGGACGCCATCCCAAAAGAGGAGGCCAAAAGAATTGTCAAAGAGATCAAGGGGCTCAAACTCAAAGTCCAGGCGGCCATTTTGGGCGAGGAGATTCGTGTCAGCGGCAAGTCGCTGGATGACCTGCAGGCGGTCATGGCCCATATCAAAAAGCTTGATCTCGATTTTCCCGTTACCTTTGGCAACTACCGCTAAAGCGTGGCCAAAGAGAGGGCGTGCGCGCGGTTTGTGCGCTTGATTGAGGCGGGCGACTATTTTGACGCCCATGAGGCGCTGGAGGCGGTCTGGTTTCCGCAAAGGCACACAAAGGCGCCGGAGGTGAGACTACAGCGGGGCCTTATTAACGGGGCGGTGGCGCTTGAGCTGGCAAAGCGGGGGCGTTTGGAGCCGGCCAAAAGGGTGTGGCGGGTCTATCTAAGGCGCCGTGCTTTGCTTGAAGAGGTGAAGTCCGCTGCCCTCCCCTGTTACCACAAGGCCGATCGACTGCTAAGGGATCTGGCCAAAAAAGCGTTGGGAGCGTGATGATGAAAACGGTTTTGATCACCGGGGTGGGATCGGGTATCGGTCGGGCGCTGGCCGAAGCCTATTTGCAAAGCGGCGCGAGGGTTTACGGCATCTCCCGGCGCAAAACACCGGAAATAAAGCATCCGGGTTTTTCGTACCTCTCGCTTGATCTTTCGGCCGTTGAGCGTATCGGCACGGCGCTGGGGCCTTTTTTGAAGGATCTTAGGCAGCTGGATCTGGTTGTCTTGAACGCCGGGGTGCTCGGCGAGATCGCGGAGATGACCCAAACGCCGCTTTACCGCTTTGAGGAGGTGATGCGTATTAACGTATGGGCCAACAAGGTTCTACTTGATACGCTGATTCAGATGCGCATACCGGTGGCGCAGGTGGTGGGAATCTCTTCCGGCGCCGCGGTCAACGGTTCCAAGGGGTGGGGCCCCTACGCGCTCTCCAAAGCTTCGTTGAATATGCTCATGAAACTGTATGCCCACGAGATGCCCGAGAGCCACCTGTGCGCCCTCGCACCCGGCGTTGTCGATACGCCCATGGTGCGTTACATCGTGGATGAGGTAGACGGCAGGCGCTTTCCTTCGGCCGATCGGTTGCGAAACGGGCCCATTCTTACGCCAAACGAAGCGGTCAAACGGTTGATCCTGGCCTTTGAGGCGGTGAAAAAGTATGAGAGCGGAACGTTTTTGGATGTCAGGAAGATGGAGATAGACTCCCCTCCAGATCCCCGCGGCACACGGTAAGACGGGGTGGGCTGCTGCGTTCCCGCCCTGACCCGGTGTCCCGTCAAACCGTTGCACGGGTCTGAAGAGGAGCGCTCAAACCGCCGTAACGGGCTGAACGCTGGCGCAATTATAGCACAAACCCGAAAAGAGGAGAACCCTCTTTGGGTATTTAGATGATTTTGGCACCGCAGAAACGGATACCGTGGAACTTGGGCGGTCCCTGGTAGACGATTTCGATTTGAGCCTCTTTTCTGCCGCGGATGGGTTCGGAGAAGACGACGCGACACCGTTTACCCGCCAGCTCCTCTCTACTGCAGCGATCGTTGGGATCGAGCCCGTAGAAGGAGAGACCGTTGGCGCTGATATCGAAGAGATACCCTTTTTCTTTGTGTCCGTCTTCGTATATAACGGTGACGGCGACCGGCGGAGAGACGATGGTGCGCTCGGCTTTCCTCTTTTCAGAAAAGACTTCAAACCCGTCACTGAGTACTTTCAGTTCGGCGCTTTCCGTGTTGATCATCTCCATCACCGACTCGATTTTCACGGTGCTGTCCAGAATCTTTTTATTGCTCTCCGTTACATGATCGAGGCGGGAGAGAATACTCTGAAACGCTTCATACTCTTTGCCGAACTCCTCGTCGAAATGGCGCATGGTAGAGACGGTTTGACGCTGGGTCGCGTCGATTTCGTTGAAGTAGTTCCCCAGGTCTTCGGAACTTTTTTGCAGCTGCACAAAGAAGTCCCGCGTGTTGGTGGCGTTTTGGACGACCGTATCGATGCTTTTGACCATGGAGTGGATGATTTTTCTGGTATTGGCGGCGTTCTCCATGGAGACCTCCGCCAGTTGCCGAACCTTTTCGGCTACCACGGCAAATCCGCGACCGTGTTCGCCCGCGCGGGCCGCTTCGATGGCGGCGTTCAGGGCGATCAGGTTGGTCTCGTCGGCGATTTCCGAGATGAGCTCGATGGTTTGGGAGACCTTTTCGGATGATTTTTTAAGCCGTTCGACCGCTTCGATGGTCTGCTCCAGAGCCGAGGCGGCCCGGCTGGTCTCCGCACCGTTTTTCCCCAGTTGCTCCTGGCCCCGGGTGACCAGGGTGACAGACTCATCCACCTGAGTGACCAACGCTTCGAGCTGTTCGCTCAGTTGCCGGTTCATGTTGCCGATCTCTTTGAGATTGCCGACAATCATCGTCACCTCTTCGGTCTGCCCCATGACGGCGTTATTGGATTCCTTGAGCTTGGTCAGGCCGAAAGAGGCTTCGAACGCGACGTTTTTGCTTTGGCTGACGACCCTCGCGATAACGGGGCGCAGAACATCGACCATCTGTTTGATATAGAGGAAAAGCTGGTCGATCTCGTTACGGCTTTTGGGATCGACCTCTTTCTCCTCGCCCAGAATGTCGTCGATGATCAGTTTTCCTTTTTCCACCCGTTTGAAGATGGCGAGCAGACGCTGGAGCCGTACCATGACCAGTTTTTTGAAAAGAAGGTGGATAATAAGCAACACGACGGCGATACTGACAAACCAGTTGAGCGCCATGAACAAAACGGATCCGCTGATTGCCTTTTTATATTCATCCAACAAAATCCGCGCGCTTTCCACGGCGATCACATCCCCCGGTGTCCATGTCGGGTGACACATTTTGCAGCGTTTTTCGGCGATCATGGGGCGTGAGAGCATATAATAATCTTTCCCCTGATAGGTGATCTCCCTGCCGTGTTCTTTCTCCTGTTTGTGTTTTTGAAAATAGTCGATCTCTTCCGCTTCGAAAGGGAGCGCGAGGTTTTTGGGATCCATCGGATGTTTGGACGCCTCTTTGAAAAAGATCTGTCCTTTGCTGATCTCCGTAAAACGGTCGAATATCTCGTTTTGAATGATCTGGGGGACTTCTGTCGATTCTCCCGAGAAAAACTTTTCGTTGCGACTCTCCAGTAAAACGTCGGCGAAGTTGAGAATGGTACGGGCCTTTTCGACCAGGTTCTCTTTTAGCGCCTCTTTGTTCTGTTCATACTGATACCAGTAGATGGTGGTGGAGACAACGATCATGGCGCCGGCGATGAGAATGGAAAACATCGTTGCCAAAGGGTACTTTTTTATAAACTGGGGTATCGGCACCATCGGTGACATCTCCTTTTCAATATCAATGGGTTTAGGGAAAAATTATACAACGATTTGTCGGAAAACATAATTTAATAATCGGCTGTTTATGAAAGTTTATAAGGGAGCAGAGGGCTGTTTTTTGAGATTTTTGCTGGTATTCGCGCCAAGTTCCCGTATCTCTTCCGCTCGGTGGGCGAGGCTGTCGCGGCCTTCCCGAAAACCTTTCTGAATTTTGGTATAGCTTTTCTGGGCCGCTTCCAACTGACGTCCCAGTTTTTCCATCTCTTCGGCGAGGGTGACAAACCGGTCATACATCTCTCCCGCCTTTTTGGCGATAAGCCGGGCATTGTCGTTTTGGCGCTCGTGTCGCCAGGCGTTGTCGATCGCTTTGAGAGTCACCAGAAGCGTACCCGGCGAGACGGGCACGATCCCTTTGGAAAATGCATAGTCGAAAAGGTTTGGATCGGATTGGAGGGCAAGGGCCAGCGCCCCTTCAATGGGCATGAACATCAAAACGAAATCGAGGTTGTGTACGCCTTTCAGGGCGCGGTAGGGTTTTTGGGCAAGTCGATCGATATGGCGGCGTACCGCTTCCACGTGGATTTTGGCATGACGTTGTCGTTCCCCGTCTTCCTCGGCGTTGACATAGGCGTAGAAGGCGTCCAGAGAGGTTTTGGCGTCTATGACGACCTGTCGGTCGCCGGGCAGGTAGATAACGGCGTCGGGGCGGTAACGGTTGCCCCGGTTATCTTGCAGCGTCACCTCTCTTACATACTCTCTGCCGTGCCGAAGGCCGGAACTTTCCAATACCCTTTCCAATATCATCTCGCCCCATGCGCCTTGCCGCTTGTGTTCACCCCGCAGAGCCGTAGAGAGTTTTTTCGCCTCTTCGCCGATAAGGGAATTCAACTCTTTGAGATCACCGATTTGCGCCAGCAGGGTCGCCAGTTCCCGGGTCTCTTCCCGGTGGATATTCTCCAGTCGGGAGTGAAAAGCGCGGATCTGTTCTTTAAGAGGCGCCAGCAGCGTGTCGATACGGTCGGAAGAGGTGTGACTGAAGCGTTCCGCGTTCTCTTCCATAATTTTCGCCGCCAGGGAACGGAAGCGCTCTTCGGCGGCTTTTTCGTTTCGTTCCTGACGGGTCAGTTGGCGCGACAGCTCTTCCGCCCGCACTTCCAGGCGGGCGTTTTGGGTTTGAAGGGTATGCAGCGTCGCCTCTTTTTGGGCCAGAGTTTCATCGGTTTTGCGGCGATAATTTTCCAAAGACTTCAGCATCTGCCGCTCCCTGTTAAAAAAATAGATGCCGCAAAAGAGGGCCCCTGTAAGTAAACCGGCAGAAAAATAGAGCCACTCTATCGGCAACGGTACGGCTTCGTGCATGGCCTCTCCCTCGAAAATTTGGGCCATTTTACCATGAAGAAAAGAGACCCCCGTGTCCGGTTTGTCAAGTTGTGATAAGATGGCGGCATGAACGCTTCACACGATTACGACAAGATCCTTACCCGATTGGTGACGATACTGCACCGCCTCTATGAGGGGGAGGCGCTCAGTGTCAAGGCGCTGGCGGAGGAGTTTGGGGTCTCGACCAAAACGATTCAGCGCGACTTCAACGAGCGGCTGGCGCGCTTTCCCCTTGAGAAAGAGGGGCGGCGCTGGCGTCTGCGCAAGGGGTTTCGTATTGAGAAGGTCAGCGACCTGGAAAATACCCTGACGCTCCAGGTGCTTGAGAGCCTGGCAGCCGGGGTGGGTGGGCGTTTTGCCGAGCGCTCCGGCGCCTTGTTGGGAAAGCTCAAAAACGGTGACGGCCCGCCCCTGTTGAGCTATCTGGAGATTGAGGATATTACCGACCGGGCCGACGCGCTCAGGGTGATGGAGTCGGCCATCTCGGCACGGCACATTTTACGTTTTGAATACAACGGCAAACCCCGCGAAACCGCCCCTTATCGTATTTTGAACTTTGACGGCTACTGGTATCTGCTGGCGTTTGAGTTCGCTTCGGGGTTGGCCAAGAAGTTTTACATTCGCCAGATAAAAAAGGTACAGGAGACAAGCCGGACGTTTGAGCCGGATAAAGGGCTGGAGGCACGGGCGGCGGGGGCGCTGAATGTCTGGTTTGACCCCAACGTGGAGCCTTTTGAGCTGACGCTTCTGGCCTCTTCCTCCATCGCCAAGTACCTTTCGCGCCGGCCGCTCGGCCCGGGCCAAAGCATTACGGCCCGCTACCCAAACGGTGATTTGGAGGTGGTGTTAAAGGCCACCACCGTGGAAGAGGCGCTGGCTCTTGTCAAGAAATGGTTGCCCGATCTAAGGGTCCTCGCCCCCTCTCATGTCAAGGAAGCCTACGAAACGTTGCTGAAAAAGAGCCTGGCTTTTCAAACCGGACACGACGCTGTCTAAGAGCCCCTTTATCATGTCGTCATGCCATGAAAAGGAGTGACGATGTTACAGAGTATGGCCCAATGGGGTTCGGATATGCGGGTTTCGGGTGCTTTGATGGCGGCGGGGCTGTTGTTTCCCCCGCTTTATATGCTTCTTCTGCTCTTTTGGTTGACGGCGGCCGGTCGGGCGCTCGGGGCCGATTACGGTGACATGGCCTCCTATTGGCGCAAGCGGGTTGCCAACGCCTTGTCGCGTCGCAAACCCCGCGTGTCATGCGCGGTACGCATGGCGGGTGTACCGGCTTTTTGATGCTATAATCCTTCCGCATTCAACACGAGGGAGGCGGAAGTGAACAACCGTTATCTTACGCGGATCTGGCTGGGGACGCTGACCGTCGCGCTGGCGGCGGTGGTGTGGCTGAGTATGCCCTCCTGGCGGCTTTGGACGCCAGATGCCAAACCCCGTCCGGTGACGCCCAGGGGCGATTTGTCAGCTGACGAGAAGGCGACCATCGCCCTTTTTGAGCACTGCAAGAACTCGGTGGTCTATATCGCCACCGCCAAGGCGGTGATAGACCCGTGGAGCCGCAGTGTCTTTAATATGCCAAGAGGCACCGGGACCGGTTTTGTCTGGGATGAGGCGGGCCATATTGTCACCAACTACCATGTCATTGAGGGCGCCAGTGAGGCCAGGGTGCGTTTAAACGACGGGCGGGACTACCCGGCGGTGCTGGTGGGCGCCTCCCGCCGTTATGATCTGGCGGTTTTGCGTATCAACGTGCCCTTTCACCCGCCTGCGCCGGTGATGATCGGCACCAGCCACGATTTGAGAGTGGGGCAGAAGGTCTTTGCCATCGGCAACCCTTTCGGGCTGGACTGGACGCTTACCACCGGTATTGTTTCGGCCCTGCACCGCAGTATGGATGAGGGCAACGGCGTGGTGATTCGGGATCTGATTCAAACCGACGCGGCCATCAACCCCGGCAACTCCGGCGGTCCCCTGCTCGATTCGGCGGGTCGGCTTATCGGCGTTAACACGGCCATCTACAGCCCCTCGGGAGCGTACGCGGGCATCGGCTTTGCCATACCGGTCGATACCGTCAACCGCGTGGTGCCCCGGCTTATCGCCCACGGCCGCTATCTGCCGCCCGATCTGGGCATAGAGACCGACGCGCGACTCAACCGCCTGGCCCGAAGACGGCTGGGGGTTGAGGGGGTGATGGTTGCGCGTGTGAGGCCGGGTTCCGCCGCGCAAAAGGCGGGGTTGCGGGGTATTCGCCTCTATCCGGACGGCTCTTTTGATTTTGGGGACATTATTGTGGCCGTTGACGGCCAAAGTGTACCCGATACGACAACGCTCGCGGAGGTGCTGGCGTCCAGACACGTCGGTGAGCGCGTGACACTGACTGTTCTTCGTAACGGCAAGCTTTTTGACATTTCCGTTACCCTGGAGGCGCAAAGGGGGGCGCGATGATTATCTATATCCACGGATTTGCCGGTAGCGGCTTAGGGGTCAAGGCGCAGGCGGTGCGGGCCTATTTCGGCAGGGAGGCCATGGCGCCCTCTTTGCCCCATATTCCCGAATTGGCGTTTGATACGCTCGATCAACTGGTCGGCTTTTGGGCCCAAAGGGAGCCCGTGGGGCTGATAGGCTCCTCGCTGGGGGGCTTTTACGCCTGGGCACTGGCCGAACGGCATGGGATCAAGGCGGCGCTGGTCAACCCCTCCGTCAAACCCTATGAGACTTTGGATTTGTGGAAAGGGTTTGTCCGCCATTTTCACGATCTAAGCAGTTTTGAGTGGAACGACCGGCATATTCGGATGCTCAAAAGCCTCACCCCAAAAAGCGTCACGCCCCAAAACTACCTGCTGATGCTCCAAAAAGATGACGAACTGCTCGATTACCGCGTGGCGCTTGAGACTTTTGCCGGCGCGAAAACCGTTGTCGAAACCGGCGGCGGTCACAGCTTTGACGGGTTTGAAAATTATCTGGAAAAGATAAAGAGGTTTTTGGAAGATAGATCCCTATAAAGGGAAACAATGGTCGGAGTGGCGGGATTTGAACCCGCGGCCTCTACCACCCCAAGGTAGCACGCTAACCAGGCTGCGCCACACCCCGACATTGGAGGCCAGAATTATAGCAAAAAAATTTGATTATTCCAAGATGTCTTCGTAAAAGTCGTAGCAGGAGATGTAGTAGATGCCGTTTTGCTTCATAATGCGCCTGTCTCCGCGCTTGTAGGCTTTCTTAAAACGCTTGACCACCTGCTTGGCTTTGTTGTAGCTCAGTTTTTGCCGCTGGATCAGGTCGCCCAGGGGAATCCAGCACTCCTCCTCTTCCGTTTTGGCCTCTTTTTTGCCCTTTTTCTTTTTCTTCTCTTTGGCCGGCTTGGCGGGCTCCGCCTCGACTTCGACGGTGTGGGCCTCCTCTTCTTCGGCCGGTTGCGTCGGGGCGATGGCGGGGTGTTCACGCCGGTAGATGGCTTTCATCTCGTTAAAGGCCTGTTTGAGCAGGGTGATCTCTTGCTGAAGGGTCTGGGTGATCTGGGCGTTGGCCTCCTTGAGATCCTCAATTGAGGCTTTGAGTACCTCGATGGTCTCATCCTTGGCCCGGATGATCTCGCGGTACTCCTCAATCAGCGAAACGTGTTCGATGGGATCGTTGTCAACCTCCTCTGTCACGGTGTCGGCCTCGGCGTTGTCAGAGACTATGACATAGAAACGTCCGTCAATCTTGCGTGAGGGGAGTGTCCCCCGCTTGATCTTGGCGTAGACGCTCTGGCGGGAGAGACCGTGCATTTTGGCGTATTCGGAGGGTTTGACAAGCTGTTGCATCGGATGGCACCGTCCTGTAAATCTTATTTGACGGATTATAGCAAAAGTTGTTCCGCAAGGTTGTCAGGCTACCCCGTCCTTGACAGGGACAAAGAGACAACTCTCGCCCGCTTCGGCGGTGACGGTGCCGTTTTCCTTGCGGTATCGGGTGATGATCTGCCTGCCCTCTTGCGCGATGGGGGCGACGAGAATGCCGCCTTCGGCCAACTGCTCAAAGAGGGTTTCGGGCACTTTGGGGGTGGAGGCGGAGAAAAGAATTCGGTCATAGGGGGCGTATTGGCGCCATCCGCGCTGACCGTCGTCGAGACGGGTGTGGATATTGTGAATATCAAGCGCCTTGAAGCGCTCTCTGGCCTCTTTGAGAAGCGACTCAATCCGCTCGATGGTAAAGACACGGCGAACGATCCTGGAAAGTATCGCCGCCTGGTAACCGCTGCCGCAACCGATCTCCAGCACATTGTCGGCCCCCTCCGGCTCCAGCGTGACGGTCATTTTGGCCACGGTCAGGGGTGAGCTGATCCACTGGTCGGCCTTGATGGGCAAAGCGTCCAGGCGGTAGGCCCAGTGTTTGAACCCCTTGGGCGCAAAGACCTCCCGATCTACCGAGGCGAACGCCCGCCAGATGGCGGGGCTTAGCGGTACCGCCGTGGCGATGTCGTCGGCGAAATTCTCCAGCTTGAAGCGGGTGACGGCGTCCATCAAAAGCCCCCCATGGGAATATGGCGGCGTACTTTGGTAATAAGCTTTCTGTCCAGGTCGGCCTCTATGAGGGTTTGGTAGTCATCTTGCGTAACCCCGCCGCCGGGGGTATAAAGACCACTGCTTTTGGCCATATCCTCGTCGGCGCTGTTGGCCACCGCCACGTAGCACTGGTTGGCCACCGCCATGGCGTGGGGAAGCAGTTGCAGGTGCTGTTTTCTGGGCAGGCCCCAGCGGGCGGGCACGACAATGAGCTCCGCGCCGCGCAGTTTGTGCCAAAACTCGGCGTAGCGCAGTTCAAAACAGACCATCAGCCCCATCTTCAGCCCGCCCGCTTCGAACACGCGCATCTTTTTAGAATCGCCCGCCCGGAAATATTTATGCTCATCTCCCATGAGAAAGAGGCGTATCTTGTCCTGCTCATGCGCGATACGGCCGTCATGAAAGACAAAGGTGCGGTTGTAATACTCGCCCCTTTCCTTGACAATGGCGGTGAGGGTGACAACGCGGTTTTTGGAGAGCTCGGCCA
Organism: Campylobacterota bacterium; assembly: GCA_013153475.1. Classification (GTDB taxonomy): domain Bacteria; phylum Campylobacterota; class Campylobacteria; order Campylobacterales; family Hydrogenimonadaceae; genus Hydrogenimonas. The sequence continues at coordinate 3,292 of JAADEJ010000031.1, read as the reverse complement.
TGCTCTTGATGGCTTCGTCGGCCAGGGCCGCGGCCTCCTCCATCCGGTCGTAGGGGTAGCCGGTCAGGCAGACTTCGGGGGTGATGACAATATCCCCTGTGCACGCGCCCACCCGCTCTTTGAGGCGCTTTAGGTTACGGCTAAAATCTTGCGGATGGGTGGGGAGTTGAAGCAGGTTGATGCGCAAGGGGTTAGAAGTCGTCAAAGCTGATACTGCCTTTGGAGTAGTTGGTGACGTTCCCTTCAAAGAAGTTGGTCTTCTGGTCGTTGAAGGTCGAGAAACTGTCCACCCATTTGATGGGGTTGTCGGCGCCGAACATCGGCTCAAAACCGATCGCCTTGAGGCGCTTGTCGGTCAGGTACTGGATATACTGGTCGATAATCTGCTGGTTCAGCCCCAAAATCTGATCTTCGGTGACATACCAGCCCCAGTTGCGTTCCAGTTCGTAGGCCTGGCGGTACATCTTGCGCATATTCTCCACCACCTGCGGCGTAAAGAGTTGGGGGTACTCTTTCTTGATCTCTTTGATGATGTTGGAATAAAGCGCCAGGTGGGTCACCTCGTCACGTTGGATAAAGCGGATCATCTGGGCGCTTCCCAGCATTTTGCCGCTACGCGCCAGGGCGTAGATGGCCGAAAAGCCGCTGTAGAAGTAGATGCCTTCCAGGCACTGGTTGGCTACCAGCATATAGATTTTGGCTTCGTCGTCGTCCTGGGCTTTGTCGCCGTACTTTTCGTAGACGTCGCCGATGAAGGAGTTTTTGCGAAGCAGTTCCGTATCGGTCTTCCACATATCGTAGATCTCGTCGGTGTTGATGGAGATGGAGTCCACCATCACCGCGTAGCTTTGTGAATGCAGGGCCTCTTCAAAGGCTTGGCGTACCAGGCACATGTTCACCTCCGGTGCGGTGATCCAGGGGTTGACGTTGTCGGCGGTGTTGTTGGTTTGAATGGAGTCCATGAAAATGAGCTGCGCCAGCACCTTGTCGTACATCCGCTTTTCGGCCGGGAGCAGGTGTTTGTAGTCCCTGGCGTCTTCGGTCAGGTCCACCTCTTTGGGGAACCAGGTGTTGGCCATCATGACTTCCCAGAGGTTGTAGGCCCACTCGTATTTGTTGCGGTTGAGGTTGATGATGCCCGGCGTACAGCCGTTGATGATGGAGGTAGTCGAACGTGTGGTGTCGCACTCGGTACTGTAGAGCTTCTTTTTCATCGTTGCGGACCTCTGTTGGTTTGATCGAGAGTAAAAGAGATTTTATCGAAAGGAAAGCTAAAAAGAGTTTAAAGATAAGAAAATATTATGCAGTGCCGGGCTTATTGACAGCCCAGGCACTCCATACTTCGGTCGGCCACGTCCTCTTGCATCTCCGGCGACTGGCTCCGTAGGTAGTAGGTGGATTTGATGCCGAGTTTCCATGCCTCGGTATAGATTTCGTGCAGGTAACGGCCGCTCGCTTTGTCCAGCGACATGAAGATGTTGAGGCTTTGGCCCTGATCGATCCACTTCTGGCGTACCGCGGCGGCGCGGACCAGAATCTTTTGGTCCAGCTCGTAGGCGGGGGTGTAGTATTGCCACGTTTCGGCCGAGAGGTTGGGCACGACGACGGGAATCAGCCCGCTGAGGTTTTCTTCAAACCATTTGCGCTTGTAGACCGGCTCGATGGTCTGGGTGGTACCCACCAGGATGGAGATGGAACTGGTGGGGGCGATGGCCATCAGGTAGCCGTTGCGCATACCGTCTTGCTTGACTTTTTCGCGCAGGGCCTGCCAGTCGTAGATGTAGCCAAAGAGCCCGCCCCTGTCTGTCAGTGCCAGGGCGTTGGGGTTGGCATTGTCGATGGGCAAAATCCCCTTGCTCCATTTGGAGCCTTCGTAATCGGGGTAACACCCCTTTTCCAGGGCCAGGTTGGAGGAGGCTTTGATGGTGTTGTAGCTGATCATCTCCATCACTTCATCAATCAGGTTCAGGTGCTCCGGGCTACCCCAGTGCACCTGCTTTTCGGCCACCATCTGCGCCTCGCCCATGACACCCAGGCCGATGGAGCGGGAGCGTTCGTTGGTCTTTTTGACCTTTTCAAGGGGGTAGAAGTTCAGGTCGATCACATTATCCAGCATCCGCACGGCGATGGGCACGACCCGCTCGATATCCTCTTTGGTGTGGACCTTGGAGAGGTTGATGCTGGCCAGGTTGCACACCGCCGTCTTGCCGTCTTCGCCTACCTTTTCAACAATGTAGATATCCTTGCCGTCGATGGCGTCAAGCGCGGTGATCTTCTTGGCCTTTTTGGTGATGCCGCTGTCGACGGTGACATCCTCTTCCTCTTCGTAGTAGGCGACAGTGCCGTCGGTAAACTTCACCTGCACCTTGTAGTGGTTGGGCTCGGTGTTTTGGAAGATCTCGGTGCAGAGGTTGGAACTTCGGATGATGCCGCAGTGGTCGTTGGGGTTGACCTTGTTGGCGGTATCCTTGAAACAGAGGAAGGGGTTGCCCACCTCAAAATAGCTCATCAGAATCTTTTTCCAAAGCTCTTTGGCCTTGACTTTTTCTTTGAGAATGTCGGGATCGTTTTCATACTCGATGTAACGTTTTTCAAAGGCCTCCCCGTGCAGGTCGGTCAGGTCGCCTGTTTCGTAAGGGTCAAAGAGTGTCCAGACTCCGTCTTCGGCCACCCGTTTCATAAACAGGTCGTTGATCCAGAGCGCGGGGAAAAGGTCGTGGGCGCGTCGGCGCTCCTCGCCGGAGTTTTTCTTCAGGTCAATGAAATCCCAGATGTCGATGTGCCACGGCTCGATGTAGACGGCGATAGCCCCTTTGCGAGTACCGAGCTGATCGACGGCGATGGCGATATCGTTGGTGATCTTCAAAAAGGGCACAATCCCGCCGGCGGCGTTTTTGTGGCTGTCGATATAACTGCCCATGGCCCGCACTTTGCTCCAGTCCCAGCCGATCCCGCCGCCGAATTTCGAAAGAAGCGCCATCTCTTTGTAGGCGTCGAAGATCCCCTCGATCTTGTCGGGGGTGGTGCCGATGTAGCAGGAGCTAAGCTGGTGGCGGGGGGTACGGGCATTTGAGAGCGTGGGGGTAGCCACCATTACCTCAAACTTGCTGATGATGTCGTAGAAACGTTTGGCCCATGTCTGGCAGTCAAGCTCGTTTTGGGCCAAAAACATCGCCACGGCCATAAAGAGCTGTTGGGGCAGTTCGATGGGACGGTTTTCGCGATCTTTGATGAGGTAACGGTCGTAGAGGGTGCGGATGCCCAGGTAGGTAAACTGCAAATCCCGTTCGGG
>JAADEJ010000080.1 GCA_013153475.1 Campylobacterota bacterium | reverse complement strand
GCTCTCTTTTTTCTTCGGATCGGAAAAGAAAAGCGTTGATCCATTTCTTTGGATGTCCGATATAATAGGAACAAGTGAGTTCGAGTCAAAAGGGGCTGAAATGTTCAAAAACGTAAAAATCGGTCAGAAAATCTATCTGCCGCTGATTGTCGCGATCGTGACGGCCACGACGATTATGGGCATCAACGCTTTTCTGACGATCAAAGAGGTAAAGTCCGAGGTTTTTGATAACCAGGCCAAGACGATGCGCACCTATTTCGATCAGAAATATACCGCCAAAAAACAGATCGGATTGACCAACGCCATCAGTATCGCCAACAACTATTATGTCGTAGGAGCGTTGAAAAACGGTGACAGGGAGATGGCGATTCGCGGACTCTCCCAACTGGATGACGAGTTTCGTCGGTTTACGCCCCTGAAAAATATCAAAATCCATGTCCATACGGCGGATATGCATTCGTTCGTACGTTTATGGAAGCTTGAGAAATACGGGGATGATCTCAGTCGGTTCCGTCGGACGATCGCTGCCGTCAAAGAGACAAAAAAACCGCTGGTCGCCATCGAGATCGGCCGGGCCGGACTCGTTTTGAGGGGTGTGGCTCCCGTCACCGAAGAGGGTAGATACCTGGGGAGCGTGGAGTTTATCCAGGGACTTAATTCCATTTCACGTTCCGCCAGGAAAGACGGATACGAGATCGTCACGCTGATGGACAAAAAATATGCCGATGTGGCCACGTTTCTCAATCATCTGAAAACGGTGATGAACCGTTTTGCCGTGGTGACGAAAAAGGGGGCTTATGACGAGGGATTCGTCAAAGAGATATCGTCCCGGCAGAAGTTGTCGCCTGTTTTCAGGACAGATGACTATTTCGTGGTTTCTATGCCCATTACCGACTTCGGAGGCGAGACGGTGGGGTATGCGCTGGTGGGTAAAAAGTTGAAAGATATCGAGAAAGTGATCGAAAAGACGACCGACGCGTTCGTCTGGCAGATGATCATTACATTGATCGTTGACGGTGTGATGCTTCTGGTGCTGATTCTGGTTATCGCCCGTGCGGTTGTCAAACCCATCAACAGCCTGAAAGAACGGATCGCGGATATTGCCCACGGAGACGGGGATCTGACACGGCGTATCGAGATACGTTCCAATGACGAGATTGGTGAGATGGCACGTTCGATCAACGCATTTATCGAGAAAGTCCAGACCATCGTAGGCAATATGAAAGGGACGATGGAGCGGACGGTCAGGGTGGCCGGGGCGATCAAAGAGGATGCCGACGCCATCACCTCGACGGTGGAGACGCAAAGCGGGCTGGTCGCCGAAACGAAAGAGCTGGCCGATCGTATCAAAACCGATTTGAAAGTTGCCGAAGAGTCGGTGGTTGAGACCTCGGAAGATGTGGGAGAGACCTATCGGGCTTTGGAAAATATGCAGCAGACCCTCTCCCAGATGGCGATGAAGATTGCCGAAGACGCCCAGGGAGCCAAAGAGGTGGCCCAGAGTGTCACCTCTTTGGCCGACCAGACCAACCAGATCAAAGATGTCATCGCCATTATCAAAGATATTGCCGACCAGACCAACCTGTTGGCGCTCAACGCGGCCATCGAAGCGGCCCGGGCCGGTGAGCATGGACGGGGATTTGCCGTTGTCGCCGATGAAGTGCGCAAGCTGGCCGAACGCACCCAGAAATCGTTGACCGAAATCGATGCGGCGGTATCGGTGATTGTCCAGGGGGTTGTACAGGCGCAGGAGGAGATTAACACCATGGCCGACAACGCCGAACTGGTGACGGAGACGACCGACAGGGTCGTCAATGAGACAGACGAGACGATGCGACGTATCAAAGAGACCATTGAACTCTCCGAAAAAGCGGTGAAAGAGACCCGCGATATCGACGAAAATCTCGGTTCTTTGGTCAAAAAGAACGAAGGATTGAAACGGGAAGCGGAAACGACTGAAACGATGGCCCGTCGTCTGGAAGATATTTCCAAAGAGCTCCATGAAGTCACCAGAATGCTGGAGCGGGAGATGGGCAAGTTTCGTGTTTAGGCCGATGTTTTAAATCAGGCGAAAATTTTGGAAACAGGCGGTAATTTTTGTTTCGTCAAAGATTAGAAGAGTAAAATTACAGGAGAAAAGCCTACCGGGCTTTCAATCACCACAACACGGAAAAGGGACCATGACACCTAAGGGACTCGACAAACTGGGACTGGAGAATATCGGCAAGGTTTTTTACAACCTCGATTACGATGAGGTGATCCGTCATACGCTGGAAAAAGGGGAAGCGACGCTGACCGAAAGCGGTGCGACGGCGGTAGATACCGGCGTCTTTACGGGCCGAAGCCCCAAAGACAAATATTTCGTCAAGCAGCCGCCCAGCGAAGAGCATATCGCATGGGGAGACATCAACCAGCCGATCTCCGAAGAGATCTATCGGGAATTGCTGGATCTGGCCAAAACGCAGCTGAGCGGCAAAGATCTTTATATTACCGATGTCTTTGTCGGCGCCAGCCCCGATAGCCGGCGCTCCATCCGGTTTGTCAGCGAAGTGGCCTGGCAGGCACATTTTGTCAAAAATATGTTTATTCGCCCCACCGAAGAGGAGTTGGAAAACTTCGAGCCCGATTTCGTGCTTTACAACGCCTGTAAAGTAACCAACCGGAAGTGGAAAGAGCACGGTCTTCACTCGGATGTCTTTGTTGTCTTTAACATCGAGGAGAACACGGCGGTTATTGGCGGTACCTGGTATGGCGGCGAGATGAAAAAGGGTATCTTTACCATGATGAACTACTGGTTGCCGCTGGAGGGTAAGCTCTCCATGCACTGTTCGGCCAATATCGGTAAAGATGACGATGTGGCACTCTTTTTCGGGCTTTCCGGTACCGGTAAAACCACCCTCTCCACCGATCCCAACCGCCGGCTTATCGGTGATGACGAGCACGGCTGGGACGATAACGGGGTCTTCAACTTTGAAGGGGGCTGTTACGCCAAGGTGATCAACCTCGATCCCAAGAGCGAGCCCGAGATCTACGGCGCCATCAAGAAAGGGGCGCTGCTGGAGAACGTGGTCATCGACGAAAACGGCAAAGTGGACTACGCCGACGGTAGTAAAACCGAAAACACCCGGGTCAGCTACCCCATCGAGCACATTGAAAATCACGAGTGCACCCTGATGGGCGGCCACCCCAAAAATATCATTTTCCTCTCTGCCGACGCCTTTGGCGTTCTGCCGCCGGTGAGCAAACTGACCAAAGAGCAGGCGATGTACTACTTCCTGAGCGGCTATACCGCCAAAGTGGCCGGTACCGAGCGGGGCATTACCGAGCCGGTGGCGACTTTCAGCGCCTGCTTCGGCGAAGCCTTTTTGCCCCTGCATCCCACCGCCTACGCCCAACTGCTGGGAAAAAAGATCGACGAGCACAGCGTGAATGTCTATCTGGTCAACACCGGCTGGACCGGCGGACCCTACGGCGTGGGACACCGCATGAGCATCAAGGATACCCGCGGGTGTATCAACGCCATTCTCAGCGGCGCCATCAACGAAAGCGAGTTTGAGACCCTGCCCATCTTCAACCTTCAGATTCCCAAAACCCTGGAGGGTGTCAGTACCGAGGTGCTCAACCCCATGAACACCTGGGAGGACAAAGAGGCTTATATGCAAAATCTTAAAAAGCTGGCGGGTATGTTTGTGGAAAACTTCCGCCGCTATGATGATGCGGGCAGTAACTTCGACTTCTCCGCGGCGGGCCCGCAGCTTTAATCTCCTCTCCCCCTTGGGGGGCTTTGATGAACAAATCCGACCAAACACTTTTCATTACCGGTTGCAGTCCGGGCGGCATAGGCTATGCCTGTGCCCATGCCGCCAAGGCGGCGGGCTACAGGGTGTTGGCAACCGCCCGAAAAAGAGCGGATACGGCCCGTTTGAAAGAGGAGGGGTTTGAGGCTTTCTGCCTCGATCTTGACGACTCAAACACGATTGACGCGGCGGTGGCGTGGGTGAAAGAGGTGACGGGAGGTAAGCTCTACGCGCTCTTTAACAACGCCGCCTACGGCCAGCCCGGTGCCGTGGAGGATTTGAGCCGTGAAACTCTGCGTGCCCAGTTTGAGACCAACCTCTTCGGCACCCACGAGCTGACCGTCAAACTCCTGCCCCTGCTTTTGGCCTGCGGGGATGCCAGGATTGTGCAAAACTCCTCCATGCTGGGATACGCGGCCATGCGCTACCGGGGGGCGTACAACGCCAGCAAATACGCCCTGGAGGCGTTGAGCGACACCCTGCGCATGGAGCTGGCCGATACGGACGTGAAAGTGGTGCTGATTGAGCCCGGGCCCATCCGCAGCCGTTTTCGTCAAAACGCCCTGCGAAAGTTTCTGGAGCATATCGATATAAAAAGCGCGAGGTTGGCGCCGGTGTATGTGAAGAAGCTGGAGGCGCTCAAGAGCGAGCGGGACATTCCCTACACCCTGGGGCCGGAAGCGGTGGCGAAGGTGTTGTTAAAAGCGCTCAATGACCCAAATCCAAAAATCCGTTACCGGGTGACACTGCCGGCCCACTTTTTTTATGGGGCCAAGAGGCTCTTAAGTGACAGGATGTTCGATCGGCTTATGCGTTGGGTTGAATAGCCTCGGGCTCTTCACACAGCCCCAGTTCGTCCAGGACCGCTTTGATGTCAAAGTTACAAAAGAGCATCTTGTTCTCATGCTCTTCATAAAGCAGAACGTAGATTTTGTCGGCGTACTCGTTGTAGTAGGGGTCGGAGAGGAAGTAGTTGTCCCGTTTGGTGGTAATGTAGCGTAAAAAGGCGCGGCGGTTGGTTCCCAGTTTGCCTTCGGCTTTGACGTGGTCTTTGTAGATATTGGGAGACTCCTGGACGCAGTCGTCGTTGACCACATAGGCGACCATCAGGTGGGGCGTCTTTTTGACCAGCTCCTTGAGGGTGTCGATGGAGTAGTCCTCTTTTTCGTGTTGTCTGAGCAGATCGATCAGATAACCGCGGATTCTCTCCCGGTTATGGCAATAGATCTCTTCGATCTTTTCCAGTTTTTCGATCACGGGGCTTCCTTACAGGTAAACTTTTTGTCGATTATACTGCGTCGCAACCAAACTTTCGATAAAATATTTCTATGAAAAAAGAATCAAGGAAAGAGGCCCGCAGGGGACAGATCATCGAGACGGCTCTCGCGCTTTTCGCCCAAAAAGGGTTTTACGCCACCACCATTCCCGATATTGCGGAGAAAACGGGAATGAGCGTGGGCAACCTTTACAACTATTTTCCCTCCAAAGAGGCGATGGCCCAGGAGATCATCCGCTATGTCTCCACGATGCTGGGAGAGACGATTCATGAGATCAACGAATCGGCGTTGACGACAAAAGAGAAGATACGGCGCATCGTGCGCTTCTATTTCGGCCTATGCGAGGAGCGCCCCGAGCTGATCGAGTTTTTTTTGCGGGTCTACCTGGCCAACCGGGAGGTCTTTCACGACGGGTGCGAGGGGATGATCTGCGTGGCCCCTTTTATGACCGAGATCATGGTCTTTTTCGAGGAGGGGGTGCGCGCGGGCGACTTGAGAAACCAGGACTTTTTCAGCGCGTTCGGGCTGTTTATGGGCTATCTTGGAGGCATGGCCTTTTTAAACGGGGAGCGGATTTTGCCCAAAAACCTTGAAGACTACGCCGACGAGATCGCCGACAACATCTACGGGGCCCTCAAAGCGTAATGGCCCTCAAGCTTTTGTGGTTGCAGGGGCTTAGTTGCAACGGCAACGCCCACTCCTTTTTCAACGTCCCGGATATGGCGGGCGTTTTGCGGGAGTTTGCCTTTATCTACCACCCTCTTCTGCCCTGCGAGGCGACGCTGGAGGAGGTGAGCGGGGGGGATTTTTCGCCTGATGTTCTGATTGTGGAGGGGGCACTGCGCCGCGATGGGGTGCCAAGAGGCGATGAAGAGGCGCTGACGCTCATAACCCGCTACGCCAAGCGGGCCAAGTGGGTGGTGTGCGCGGGCCAGTGTGCCGTGTTTGGGGGGATTTTCCGCCTCAACGAGCCCGACAAGATCGCCGGCGCGCTCTACGCGGGGAAAGAAAGGGGCGGCTTTTTGGATGCCTTTGAGAAAAAAATCATCAACCTGCCCGGCTGTCCCGTCCATCCCGAGTGGCTCCTTTTTACCCTGCGTATGCTGGCTTTGGGCACCGCTCCCCGGCTTGATGACCTGCGACGGCCCGTGGAGCTGTACGGCTATACGGTGCACGAGGGGTGTTTGCGCAACGAATATTTTGAGTGGAAAGTGGATGCCAGGGACTTTGGCGCCAAAGAGGGGTGTCTGTTTTATGAGCAGGGGTGTCGGGGGCCCTATACCCGCGGCAGTTGCAACAAGATTTTGTGGAACGGCGTCAACTCCAAAACCCGTGCCGGTATGCCCTGTATCGGCTGTACCGAACCCGACTTTCCCGCCGAGCGGCTCTTTGAGACCGAAACGCTCATGTCCATTCCCGCCCGACTGCCGCTGGAGGTGCCCAAACGGGCCTATCTGACACTCACCGGCATGGCCAAGGCGTTTCGTATTCCCCGTCTAACACGACGCAAATTCGGGGAGGAGGAGCCGTGATACAGAGGTTGATCGAGCACGTGGAGGGGGAGGCCCTTTTACGGCTGAAAAAAGATGTGGACGGACGTATTAAAAGGGCCGATATTCTCTTTCCCCATATCCGGGGGATGGAGAAGATTCTGCAAAGACGCGACGCGCTGGACGCGCTCGCCTTTACCCCCAGGGTTTGCGGGATCTGCGGTCACGCCCACCTGATGGCGACGGTGGCGGCGCTGGAGTCGTGTTATAAGCAAGCCGGCGTGTTGCTTGAGATTTCGGCCAAGGCGCGAGCGCTCAGGCGTTTTACGCTGGCCATGGAGATGGTGCAAAATCACCTGAAGTGGTTTTATCTGACACTCCTGCCCGTTGTCATGGGCCCGGCGTACAACAGGGACGCTTCCGTGCTTTCAGCCCATACGGCGGCGTCGGCCTGCGGGCGGGCCGTGGCGGTGATGGGCGGGCAGTGGCCCCACACCTCCTACGCCCTGCCCGGCGGGGTGATGTGCGACCCCTCCCATGTGGAGCGTCTGCAGGCTTTGGCGGCGGTAGAGGAGGCCGGCGCGCTCTTTCAAAAGCGGATGGGACTCTCTGTTGACGCGATGGCCGAACTGGAAGACCCCGCGCTTTTGTGGCGAACGGAAGGGGACCTGGCGCTTTTGCTTCGCCGACTGGAGGCGCTTGATCTGTTGGAAGCGGGACAGAGCTTTGACAGGTTTTTGGTGCTGGCCGATCACACGGCCGGCCCGGCGGGCAAATCGCTCAAGACGCGCCTGGCCGCCGTGGAGACGGCCTACGTAGAAGAAGATGAGCCGCTCCAAAGTGCCGGGTACGCCAACTTCGCCAAACCGGTGCGTTACCGGGGGCGCTTTTACGAAGTGGGGCCCCTGGCCCGGGCCATGGTGGCCAAGGATCCGCTGGTACGCCGTCTGCATCGGCGCTACCGTGACGCCGTGAGCACCCGTATCATCGCCCGGGTCAAGGAGGCGGCCGTTTTGTTGTGCCGGTCGGCCCAGATGCTCAGGAAAATCGATCTTGGCGAACCCTCCTATATAAAGCCCCGCCACGCTTTGCGGGAGCTTGGGTCACTAAAAGGGGAGGGGGCGGTGGAGGCGGCCCGGGGGTCGCTTTTGCACAGGGTGCATCTAAGAAACGGGCGGATTGCGCGGTACTGCATTATTACCCCGACCCAGTGGAACCTGGCTTCCGCGACGGATGAGCCGGGTGTGGCCGCCACGGCCATGGTGGGGCTGAAAGATGAGAAGGCCGCCGAAACGGTCTTTAAAGCCTTTGATGTCTGCTCTGTTTGTACCACCCAGTAAATTTTGGTCCGCTTTTAATATAGGAAAAAATCTTTTTAATAAAAGATTTAATTTTTTAACATCAGCCTAAGAGTCGCTTCCCTAAAATATTGAATGACCATTCATTCGGAGGTGACCTATGACGGATAGACAGGACGCGGTACGCACACTCTTTACCACCAAGAGCGCGCGTGTCGACACGAACCGGGGTGACGCCTATTACCGGGATCTTTTTGCCCGGTGCAAGGCGCGGCTGGAGGAGCTCAAACGCATGGAGCCGCTGGGTAACGGCGTGGAGCTGAGCGAAGTGCTCAGCGACGAGGGATATGATCGGCGTGACTTCATGAAGTGGGTGAGCGCTACGACGGCGATGCTGATGCTTCCCAGCTTCTTCGAGCCGTTGGTGGCCGAAGCGGCCGAGGTGATGAACCGGGTGCCGGTGATCTGGCTGGAGCTCCAGGATTGCGCGGGAAATACCGAGGCGCTGCTTAGAAGCGACGGGCCCAAGATTGATGAGATCATTCTTGACATTATCAGCCTGGAATTCAATGAGACCATCATGGCCGCCGCGGGCCACCAGGCCGAGGCGCAACTGGAAGACGCCATGCACACTTTCAAAAACAAATATCTTCTCTTTGTCGAAGGGGCCGTACCCACCGGCGTGGGCAAAGAGTGGTGTACCATCGGCGCTTCGGGCGAGACCTTTGAAGAACACCTGCTCAAAGTGGCCAAAGACGCGGCGGCTATCGTAGCGGTAGGCACCTGCGCGACGTTCGGCGGCGTGCCGGCGGCGGCCCCCAACCCCACGGGCGCGACGGGGGTGATGGATCTGATTAAAGGCAAGCCCATTATCAACATTCCCGCCTGTCCCGCCAACCCCGCCAACATGGTAGGCGTGATTTTGCACTACGTGTTGACTGGCCAGATTCCCGAGCTTGACGCACTGCTAAGGCCCAAATTCGCCTTCGGCTACCGCATCCACGACAACTGCGAGCGCCGGGCACACTTTGACGCGGGCGAGTTTGTGGAAGAGTGGGGCGATGAAGGGGCGCAGAATAACTTCTGCCTCTACAAAATGGGGTGTAAAGGCCCGATGACCTTCAACAACTGCTCCATCATCCGCTATAACGAGAGTGTTAACTGGCCCGTGGGCGTAGGACACGGCTGTATCGGCTGTAGTGAGCCCGATTTCTGGGACAAATACGCCTATGAGCGCCCCATGGCCGACGCCCACATCAAAGCCCCCACGGGCGGCGTGGAGAAGACGGTGGACGAATTTGGTCTGGGCGTGTTGACGGCAACCGCCGTGGGTATCGGTATTCACGCGGCAGCCAGCGCCGCGGCGGGCAAGAAATCTGACGAGGGAGAAGCGTAATGAGCAAACATATTGTAGTAGATCCGATCACCCGTATCGAGGGGCACCTGCGTATCGAGGCGGTGATTGACGACAATAACACCATCGTGGACGCCTACAGCTCCTCTACGATGTTCAGGGGCATTGAGACCATTCTCAAAGGGCGTGACCCCCGTGACTGCGGCCTTTTGGCCATGCGGATCTGCGGGGTGTGTACGGGTACGCACTACCAGCGCAGTATCGAGGCGGTGGAGCACGCTTTTGGCGTGACCATTCCCAAAAACGCCCGGATCGTGCGCAACCTGATCCAGGGGGCGCTTTATATACATGACCACGTGGTGCACTTTTACCACCTGCACGCGCTGGATTGGGTGGATATCACCTCCGCGCTCAAGGCCGACCCCAAAAAGACCGCCGAAGAGGCCAGAAAGTGGGCCGGTGTGGCGGGCGAGCGGCCCTGGACGGACAGTGAGAGCGAGTTTGCCGCCGTGCAGGAGCGGGTGGCCAAGTTTGTCAAGCAGGGGCGCTTGGGAATTTTTGGCAACGGCTACTGGGGCAACAAGCACTACAAGCTGACGCCCGAGCAAAACCTGCTGGGTGTCACCCACTACCTCCAGGCGCTGGATATGCAAAGGGATATGGCCAAGATGATGGCGATTTTCGGCGGCAAGAACCCGCATCCGCAGAGCATTGTCGTCGGCGGGGTGACCTGCGTGCAGGATATTCAAAACCCCTCCCGCATCGCGCTCTTTAAAGACCTGCTCATGACCGCCCGCCGCTTTGTCAAGCAGGCGTATCTGCCCGATGTCTACATGGCGGGCACCATGTACGCCGACGAGGCGCTGGACGGTACCGGCGCGGGGCTGAAAAACTACATGGCCTACGGCGATTTCCGGTTGGACGATACCGGTTTTTACAACGCCAAACTCCTCTTCCCCGGCGGCGTGGTGCTGGGCGGCGATTTGAGCAAGGTCATTCCGGTCGATCAGAGCAAGATCGCCGAGGATGTCACCCACAGCTGGTACGAGGGCGACAAGCCCCTGCACCCCTTCGACGGCAAAACCGATCCGCAATACACGGGCTTTGGCAAAAAAGAGAACGGCATCGCCTACCTGGATACCAAGGGCAAATACAGCTGGATCAAATCGCCCATTTACGACGACAACCGGGTCGAGGTGGGGCCGTTGGCGCGGATGATCGTGGGCGTGGCCGCCAAGGATGAGCGCATTAGCGAGTATGTGATGAAGTTTCTCAAAAACGGCAACCTGCCCACCAAGGTGCTCTTTTCTACCGTGGGCCGTACGGCGGGCCGGGCCATCGAGACCGAACTGATGGCCGACGTGATGGTCGAGTGGGTGGACGAGTTGGCCGCCAACGTGGCCGCGGGCGATCTTTCTACGTGGACGGAGTTTGACTTTGACAAGGTGAGCAAAAACGCCAAAGGCTACGGCATGGCCGAGGCGCCCCGGGGGGCGCTGGGGCATTGGGTGCGCATTGAAAACGGCAAAGTGGCCAACTACCAGGCGGTGGTGCCCTCCACCTGGAACGCCGCGCCCCGGGACCACAAGGGGCGCATGGGGGCGTATGAAGCGAGCCTGATCGGCACCAAAGTGGCCGATCCCGAACAGCCGCTTGAGATTTTGCGCACCATCCACAGTTTCGACCCCTGTATCGCCTGCGCGGTCCATATTGTCGATACCAAAGGCAAAGAGCTGGGTGTTTACAAGGTCGATACGGCCTGCGCCATTTAAGGAGGTCGCCATGAAACCCGGATACAAATCGGTCAAACGGATGACCACGGCGGGGCGGATCATTCACTGGGTCAACGCCTTTTCGATTTTGGCGGCGGTGATCACGGGGCTTTACATCGCCCACCCCTATTACCAAAGCTTCATCGCCGACCCGGCGGTGGACAAGTATGTGATGGCCTGGAACCGCTGGATTCACTTTATCGGGGCGATCATTCTGGATGTTACCTCCATCGTGATCGCCTATCTCTACTTCTTCAGCCGGTTTGAGAAGCCTTATAAAAAGGTGTTGCCCACCCCCTCCAACATCAAGGAGTTCATTGAGGTGGTGCTAAATCTCCTGACGCTGAACCGGCGCAAGAAGTTTGACAGCTCCCACGCCGACAGTTTCAATACGGTCTACTTCACCGTTTTGCACCTGCTGTTGGCGTGGATGCTTTTGACGGGTCTGCAACTGTACGTGCACGGCCTGGAGTCGGGGCTTAGCTCTATCGGCGGTTGGTGGCCGGCCATGCTGCACCTCTTTACCGACTGGACCATCGCGGCAACCGGCGGCACGCTGATGGATGTGCGCATCAGTCACCACTACACCATGTGGCTCATTGTGGCCTGGACCATGTTTCACATCTATTACCAGGTGTGGCGCACCATCTACTGGCGTGAAGGCGACATCGCCATCGCCTTTGGCGGCGAGAAGTTTGTCAAAGAGGCCAAATAGGTGGAGCCATACAGCGATACGGTTGTCATCGGTATCGGCAACATCCTCTTCAAAGACGAGGGGGTGGGGGTGTACGCCGCCAAGTATCTGGAGGAGAACTATACTTTCTCTCCCGAAGTCGATATCATAGACGGCGGCACCCTGGGGTTTAAACTGATGAACTACTACCAGAGCTACAAGAAGGTGATTATTCTTGATACCGTCAGCATTGACGATACGCCGGGATCGGTTTACAACCTTCCCGCCCGTGAGCTGATGGGGCTGGGGGCCTACCGCAAAACCGCCCACGAGGTGGAGGTGGTGGAGATGCTGGAGATCTGTTCACTCCTGGAGCATATGGCCGAGGTCAATGTTATCGGCATCGTCCCCCGTGAGATCGAGTGTGTCGATATTTCCCTGACACCTGAGCTCATGCCCCATGTGCCGGTGATGGTGGAAGAGACACTGCGTGAACTGGCCCGCGCGGGCATTACGGCCAGGCCCAAAGCGGGGCGGTCGCTGGAGGCGATTATTTCGGCCTACAACGCCCCTACCATGGCGAAACCGTAAAGCGGTTGGTTCGGGTGCGAGAGCCCGTCACTCCTGTCGCTCTCGCATCCTGACGATCCGCTTTGAGACGCTTGATTAAGGAAAAGAGATGGCATTTGTCTTTACGTTGGAGTTTGAGGCGCCCTACCGGTATATTCGTGATTTTATCGACGCCCTGGCCAAAGAGCGGGGCGTGGCGGTTTCGGTGGTGCAAAGCGAGGGGGCCGTCACCGTCACGGCCGATGACAACACCCCCGGTTTGGCGGAATTTTTCGAGGCGCTGGCGCAGGTTCTGCCCGCCTCTTTGTATATGAGAGGCTCTTCCCACAAGAGCGTGGAGGGCCCCGCGCCCGCTTTACGGCAGGAAAAGAGCGAACGCCTCCCCCGTACCCTGGGGCTGTGCCCGCGCTGTATGAAAGAGATGTTTGACCCCGCATCAAGGCGCTACTACTACCCCTTTACCCACTGCAACTGTTGCGGGGCCCAACACCCTTTCGCGGAGCGCTACCCTTTTACGCGCCAAAACAGCGTCATGCGTTTTTTGGTACCGTGCGAGGAGTGTTTGCAAGAGTCGGTGCGCAACCCCTTTAGAGAAGACGCCCCGCTGATCAGTTGCCACGACTGCGGGGTGCCGGTGCGGCTGGAAGCGGGCGGAAAAAGTAAGATCGCCAACGACGCGGGCAGTTTCAAAAAGCTCTTTGAAACCGTCGCCGGGGCGATTGCCGACGGCAAGCGGGTATTGGTGAAGAGCTTAATGGGGTGGCGCCTCTTTTACGACGGCGCCCGGCACGGGGCCAAAGGGGCGGTTTTACTGCTTACCGACGCTGTCAGCCTGCCCGAAACGCTGGCGGTGATCGGGGAGGAGACACGGGCGCTGATGAGCCTGGAGCGGCCCCTGCTTTGGGCGGCGGTGGCCGACGAGAGAACCCAAAACGCCTTTGGACGTGTCAGCGCCGTGAAGTATCCCGATGAGGGCTTTACCATCTTGCTGGCCAAAGAGTTGAAAGCGCGCGGTATGGCGTATGTGGCCTATGAGGAGGTAGAGGAAGATTGCGAGGCCGATATGCGGGTGAGCTTTGATCTGCCTTTGCGTTTTCAAAAAGAGTGCCGTCTTTTTATCAACAAGTCGGTGCGCTTTTTTGTAGAAGGGGAGCGGGTGGTGTTTCCCCTTCGCCTGCCGGGGCGCTATGACCGGGTGGCCGTGGTGGGCGACCTGGCGGCGGTGCCCGATGAGAAAGGGGTGCTCATAGACGCCATGGAGCGCTTCGAGGAGGCCGAGGCCAGGGCGTTGTATGTGCCCGAAAACGAGACGCCGCCTTTGGAGCACAGCGTGACGGTGGCGTTTGATACCGCCTCCGCGTCGGTGCTTTCGGTGTTGGCCGAACACGGGCTAAAGGGCCAAAGCGCCGTGGGGGTTTACTTTGACGAGGAGCCCGCGTTTGTCTACTACAACGGCACCAAGCCCATTGTGGCCGTGCCGCCCACCCCCTTTGACGGGCAGGCGCTCAAAGAGCGGATCGCCGGTTTGAGAGAGGGGTCTGATAGGCTGGTAGAGAATTTTCAAACACGCTATCCCGCCATAGCCGAACGCCTCTTTGGCGGCGAAGTGGGCAATATATTTGAAGCGGCGGCGGTGATTATGGAGCTGGCGGGCGGCTTTGAGGCCGTGGGCGTGGAGGCGATGGCCTTTGGCGGCAAGGGAGGCGTGCAGGTAGATACCAGGCTCAAAGACAACCGGTTTGACCCCTACGCCTTTGTGGCCAGCCTTTTAAGCTACAAATTGGCCGGGATGGAGCGCACCCTGATGGCCTACTCCGTTTTTGAGTCTTTCGGCGACTACGTGACCGACGTGGCCACGACCCTCAAGGCCAAGGCCAAGGCGGAGCATCTGGTGCTTTGCGGCAGGGCGTTTGGCCATCCGTCGCTCTTTAGCCGGGTGCAGAAGAAGATGGGGCATCAACCGTTTTTGATGAACCGGCTCTTGCCTGTGGGCAGGGAGAACACGCTTCTTGGCGCGCTGGCGCTGTAGTATTACGGGACTGGTGCAGGGGGTGGGGTTTCGCCCCGCCCTCTACCGCTACGCCGTGGAGGCGGGCCTTGGCGGCTGGGTGCGCAATGACGGC
Organism: Campylobacterota bacterium; assembly: GCA_013153475.1. Lineage (GTDB taxonomy): Bacteria > Campylobacterota > Campylobacteria > Campylobacterales > Hydrogenimonadaceae > Hydrogenimonas. The sequence continues at coordinate 3,289 of JAADEJ010000080.1, read as the reverse complement.
GACGGCGTGACGCTGGAGATTGAGGGTGAGAAAACAGCGCTGGAAGCTTTTGTTAAAAAGCTAAAAGTTCCCCCCCCGCCGCTGGCGCGGATCGATAGGGTCGAAATCGAAGAGATCGCCCCTTTGAAAGAGCGGGATTTTCGGATACTCTCATCTAAATCTTCGCAAAAAAGCGTGCCGGTACTGCCCGATATGACGGTGTGCGAGGCGTGCCTAAAAGAGATGCGCGACCCCGCCGACCGCCGCTTTGGCTACCCTTTTATCAACTGCACCGACTGCGGCCCCCGCTACACGATTACCCGTACCGTCCCTTATGATCGTCCCAACACTTCCATGGATGAATTTGATATGTGCGAGGCGTGCAGGGCGGAGTATGAAGATCCCGCCGGACGGCGCTACCACGCCCAGCCCATCGCGTGTTGGACCTGCGGTCCAACACTTGAACTGAGAATGGAGAATGCAGAATGCAGAATTAAAGGGCGCGAAGCGGTTGTCAAGACGGCGGAGCTTTTGAGAGCGGGGAAGATTGTCGCCGTCAAAGGGTTGGGGGGCTTTCACCTGATGTGTGATGCCACCAATGACGAGGCGGTGCGGCGGCTGAGAGAACGCAAACGGCGGCCCACAAAGCCCTTCGCGCTCATGGTCAAAGACCTCAATATGGCCGAGACTCTTTGCGAGATGAACGACAAAGAGCGCGAGTTGCTCACTTCCAAAGAGCGCCCCCTTGTCCTGCTCAAAAAAAGGGGCGAAGCTCCATCCAAATCTTTTACCTTTTACTTTTTACCTTTTACTTTGAGCGAATTTGTCGCTCCAAATATCGACCGTCTCGGCCTCATGCTCGCTTATACGCCCCTGCATTACCTGCTGTTTGACCATCTGGACGTGCCGCTGGTGGCCACCAGCGCGAATCTGAGCGATGAGCCGATTATTCGGGAGTATGATGAACTGATTACCAAACTGGGCCGTGTGATTGACGCGGCGCTGGATCATAACCGAAAGATCGTCAACGCCGTGGATGACAGCGTGGCGCAGGTGATTGGCGGGGAGTGGGTGCAGTGGCTAAGGGTGGCCAGGGGTATGGCGCCCCTGACCCTGACACTTGAGACGCCGACAAACAAGAAGATTCTTGCCGTCGGCGCCCAGCAGAAAAACACCCTTGCCCTGGCTTTTGGCAAGCAGATGGTGCTTTCTCCCCATATCGGCGATTTGCACGGTATCGGGCCGATGGCCTTTTTTGAGCGCACCGTTAAGACTTTCAGGCGCTTTTACGACTTTTCGCCGGGTCTCATCGTGTGCGACAAACACCCCGGGTACGATACAACCCGCTGGGCCAAAGCGCGGAGCGAACCGACCGTGGCGGTGCAACACCACCACGCTCACGCCCTGGCCGTTATGGCCGAGTACGGCCACAAAGATCCGGTATTGGCTTTCGTGTGGGACGGCACGGGTTACGGCGAAGATGGCACCGTCTGGGGCGGGGAGGTGTTGGTGGCCGATGTTAAGGAGTTTAAGCGGGTAGGGCACCTGCGCCCCTTTTGCTTGCTTGGCGGCGAAAAGGCGGTCAAAGAGCCCAGGCGGTCGGCGCTGGCACTGCTGTTTGAACTCTTTACTCTTGAAGAGATTTTGGCTATGAATAACCCGACGGTGAGAGCCTTTAACCCGTCTGAGATCAAACTTTTGCACCAGGCGTGGCAAAAGGGGCTCAATGCCCCCGTTACCACCTCTATGGGACGGCTCTTTGACGCCGTGGCGAGCCTGACGGGGCTATGCCAGAGAGTCAGTTATGAGGGGGAGGCGGGGTTGCTGTTGGAAGCAGTCGCTTCCAACAGTAGTGAAAAGTTAATAGTGAAAAGTGAAAAATTTTATGACGCTTTTTGTTTGGAGAAAAAAGGGGGGCGAACGGTCATGGACTGGGAGCCGTTGGTGCGCAGACTGGCGGGGGGAGATGAGCGGGCGGCGGCGGGTTTTATACCCGCGCTGGCGGGGGTGATTGAGCGAATATCGGCCGACTATCCCGATCTGCCCGTCGTGCTTGCCGGCGGCGTCTTTCAAAATCGCATCCTTTGCGAAGCACTGCTGGCGCGTCTTAAACACCGCAAACGCCTGCTTCCTCGCAAAACCCCCGTCAACGACGGCGCCGTTGCCTTGGGGCAGGTCTGGTACGCTCTTCATAACGATTGACGATATCGTCAAAAATGCTATAATCGATAAAAATCGTCAAAAGGAGACGCCGTGCCCCATACCACGACCATGAGCATCCGTGAACTTACCCGAAGCGGCAAGAAGCTCAAGGAGTACGACTATATCGACATTGAAGATAGGAAGTCCCATGACTATAAGGGGGTATTTGTTCCTGAAAAGTACGCCGATGAGGTCAAGGCTTTTTTGCAGAAGAGGCTGGCGAAAGAGCATCAGAATCGGGTAGAGGATATTATGCGGTTTGCAGGGATACTCTCCGGAGCCACCGAAAACTTGAGTGCGCAGGAGATCAAGGCTAAGAAGATGCGTGAAATCGAATGAATCAGACATCCAAACATATTTTTCTCGATACAAATATCATTCTTGATTTTCTCGATGACAAGCGTCCCAAACATCCCCAAGCGATGATCTTGCTGGATCGGCTCAGTCGTAACGGGTGGCGAATCGTGATCAGCGAGGATATGTTCAGCACTATTTTTTACATTCGCAGGGGAAACAGACAGGTTTTGGAATTTTTCCGTTATGTGCTTCGGGAGTGGTCGGTCGTACCTTACGGGGAGGCATTGATGCATGAAGCGGTCGAGATGTCACTGCTTTATGATTTGGACCTTGAAGATACCCTCCAGTGCCTTTGCGCCAAAAAAGAGGGGTGCGCCCTGATCATCACCGAAGATCGGGGCTTTGTCGACTGCGGGGTGGAGGTGATGGATTATGAAGCGGCGCTTGGGATGTTGGAGAGTTAAATGATTTAGCCAAACACCTTCTCAAAATCAATCTCTGCCCGGCAGGCGCCCCACCGCATCGTAACAAGCTCTTTGGTCTTGTCGATGCGGCGAAAAAGCTCATAACGGCCGTTTCGGTTTTCGTAGATTTCGGCCCGCTCGGTTTCGGGGTCGACAATCACATACCACCGCACCCCGAGGCGTTCGTAAAGCTCGAATTTGACGGTCACATCCTTGTGGGCGGTCGATTTGCTTAGCACCTCCACGACCAGCGGCGGGGTTTTGGTAAAGTAGGGATTATCTGCGTCTTCGTCGCAGAAGACGGCCACATCGGGCTGTACCACCGTCTCTTCGTCGATCTTCCAGTC
>JAADEJ010000009.1 GCA_013153475.1 Campylobacterota bacterium | reverse complement strand
GAGGCGTTGAACGGGAAAGAGGTGGGCGGACGCACCCTGCGCGTCAACGAAGCCCGTCCCCGTGAGCCGCGCCAGCCCCGCGGCGACTTTAACCGCTGGTAGTCAGCGGATACTCCAGGCCCTGAGTTGGGCTGTAAAGGCCCTGGCCGACTCATCGGCCAGGGATTGCAGATACTTCTCCCATTTGCTTCTTTTTTTCCATCTCGGCTCTTTGACGTGCGAGAGTTTTTCCACCGCTTTTTTGGCTTCATGCAGTGAACCGACCGTGTCGATCAGACCGACTTTCAACGCCTTTTTGGCAATGAAAATTTTGGCGTCGGCGAAGCGGTCGGAGCGGTTTTCGTCCAGGCCGCGGGCCTGGGCGACGTCATGAACGAACATACGGTAAATGTCTCGCACGTGGGTCTGAATCTCTTGCCGTTCCGCCGGCGTCCACTCCCTCAGCGGCGTGCCCGCCTCTTTGTAACGCCCCGCTTTGACCACCTGGGGCGTGATACCGATTTTGTTCATCAGCGGACGGATATTCATCCCCTCCATGATGACGCCGATGGAGCCGATAGTGGCGGCGGGGTTGGCCATGATTTTGGTGGCGTGAATCGAGGCGTAGTAACTGCCGCTGGCCATGGTGCCGCCCGCGTAGGCGACCACCGGTTTGGCTTTGGCGAGCCGTTGCAGTGCCAGGCTGATCTCCACCGACGGGGCCACGGCGCCGCCGGGGGAGTCGACGTAAAAGAGCACGCCCCGGATGTTGGGGTCTTCCCTTGCCTCCTCAAGGGCCTCCACCGTCTTGCGCGCGTCCATGATGGGGCCGGTGAGCGCGATTTCCGTGAGATTGGGGGCGTGGGTCGGGGCGGCGCTTTTGGGCCATAGCAGGGCCACAATGAGTAAAAAAAGGAGGGCTTTGAAATATTTTTGAATAAAGCCGAGCGTCGCCGTGACAGGCTGGAAGAGCTTTTTAAACATGGCGTTCTCCGTCGATATAGAGGCGTGTGGGTGTTTGGGTATGCAAAATGAGTTGCAAAGGCAGATCGTCACGCTCCTCGGGGGTGTCGGGCAGACGGATCGTGATGATGTCGGCGGCGTAGCCCGGCGCGATCTGGCCGATGCGCATTCCCAGCGCCTTGCCGGCTTCGGCGGTGGCGGAGCGTAGCAGGGCGTGGGCGGTTTTGGCAAGGGGCAGAGCCGAATGGAGCATCAGCGCTGAACGCATCTCCTCCCAGAGATTCAAAGAGGTGTTGGAGCTGAGCCCGTCGGTGCCGATCAGCCAGGAAATGCCCGTCTCTTCCAGCCGCTCTATCGCCAGGCGGCCGCAACCGAGCAGTCGGTTGGAGCGGGGGCAGTGGATGACGGTGTGACCGTTTTGACGCATCAGGCGCAGGTGCGTCTCTTCGGCCTGGACGGCGTGGGTGAGCAGGGCGGGGCGATCCAGCGCTTCCAGGAACGCTTCGGCGCTTTGGAGCGGTTTGGACTGGTTGAGAAAGTTTTTGAAAAAGGGGGCGAAATCGCCCGTGCCGTTTGAGAGCCACGCCTTTTCGGCGGGAGACTCCAGGAAGTGGGCGCTAAGGGGAAGGCCCTGGGTTGTCTGGAGAATCTTTTTCATCAGCACCGGGTGAACCGAGTAGGGCGAGTGGATCGCCACGGCGGGAATGAGGCGCCCGGAAGCGGCTTTCTGGACTGCTTGCAGACGGTGCGTAAAGTCGGCATACAGGGCGTCGACGGCATCGGGTCGGGAGCCGATGGCCTCAGTGAAAAAGACCACCCGCTGGGGGGCGGCTTTGCAGGCGGTCAGCTCTTTGCCGTAACTGCTGACGGCCCCGAAGGTCGTGACGCCGCTTTGGAGCATCGCGTCAATCTGGCGCTTGTAACAGCCCGCCTTGCACGCGTCAATCAGCGTGTCGCGGTGGGCGATGACGCTGTTAAGCCACGTCATGAAGTCGCCGTAGCGCAGGTGTGTCGTGTTGGCGCCAAACTCCAGGTGTACGTGGGGGTTGATCAGACCCGGCAGAAGAACCTCGTTTTTTTCAAGTCGGGTGATGTCGGCGTGGGGGTAGCGCCGGGTCAGCTCGTCGGGGTCGCCGACGGCCGTGATGGTTTCTTCAAAGGCGACGGCCGTGTTTTGCACAACCTTTTGGCCGTCAAAAAGAAGGGGGGCGATCAGAATCTGCACGGGGTCTCCTCTGTCGGGTAGATTTAGAGAAGATTATGGCAAAAGTGGCTAAAATCTATCATTAAATTTTCAAGAAGGATAGAGCATGAAGATTATGGTGATTCAAGGCCCCAACCTCAATATGCTGGGGGTGCGGGAGCAAAACATCTACGGCCCCATGAAGCTGGAGCAGATTCATGAGCAGATGCGCGCTTTCGCCCAGCAAAACGGCGTGGAGATCGAGTTTTTCCAAAGCAACCTGGAGGGTGAGCTGGTCGACAAGATTCAGGAGTGCCTGGGAGATGCCGACGGCATCATCATCAACCCCGCCGCCTACACCCACACCTCCGTGGCCATCCGTGACGCCATCGCCGCCGTGGCCATCCCGACGGTGGAGGTGCATCTTTCCAACATCCACGCCAGAGAGGAGTTTCGGCACAAAAGCCTTATCGCTCCCGTCTGTGCCGGACAGATCAGCGGCTTTGGGCCCTTCAGCTATCACCTGGCGATGGTGGCGATGCTCCAGATTCTCAATGAGATCCGGGCGATGAAGGAGATGCAAAAACAGCAGGCCGCCAATCAGGAGTAAAAGGTGCGCCGTTACATTCTCCGGGACGAGAACGCCGTCTATTACGAGTGCGGTTACAGCAACGACAACGCGCTCTTTTTACGCCTGGAGGATGCGGCGTGGCTTGTAACCGACAGCCGTTACACCACGGAGGCCAAAGAGGCGGTGCACGGGGCCGAGGTGGTGGAGGCTTCCGATCTTATCAAGGCCGTGCGGGGTCTGTTACGCACCCACCGTGTACGCAAGCTGGTTTACGATCCGAAAGAGTGGCCCGTTGAGGCGTTGGAGGCACTGCACAGCAAACTGCCCCGCCTCTTTTTACGGCCCGATCCCGCTTTTTCGCATCGTAAACGGATGCTCAAAAGCCCGGAGGAGATTGCCCTGCTGGCCAGGGCGGCCGAGCTGGGCCGGGAGGCGTTTAGGGCCTTTGGGGCCTATGTGGCGCGCGAGGGTGTGGGGCTGAGTGAAAAACGGCTTCACTTTGTCGCCGAGGGGATACTGCGCCGTGAAGGGGCCTACGCCCTGAGTTTTGATCCCATCGTGGCGGTGGGGGCCAACGCCGCCAAGCCCCACGCCCTGCCGACGGAGAGGGTGTTGAGGCGGGGCGATCTTTTGTTGCTGGACGCGGGGCTGAAATACCGCCGCTACTGCTCGGACCGCACCCGCACCGTCTATGTGGGCGATGAGATCCGTTTCGGAGAGGATCAGCGCTTTGCCTCCCCCAGGATCCAGCAGGCTTACGACCTGGTGCGCAAGGCCCATGATACGGCTATCGGCAAAGCGAGGGCGGGCATGACGGGGGCGCAGATTGACGCCTTGGCCAGGGAGGTGATCGAAAAAGGGGGCATGGGCGAGGCTTTTGTCCACTCCACGGGCCACGGCGTGGGGCTGGATATTCACGAAATGCCCTACATCTCCAAAAAGAGCCAAACGGTCGTGGAGGATGGGATGGTCTTTACGATTGAGCCCGGCATCTATATTCCCGGTGAGTTTGGCATACGGATCGAGGATATGGTGGTGATGCGCAACGGCCGGCCGGAGATTTTGTAGATGCGCCTGTGCGAGGGGTGTCGTTTGCGAAAAAGCCGCCGTTTTCCCGGGCGGTTTCACGCCAGGGGGCGCCATACGGCCGTGGTGGGCGTGGGGTGCAATCTGGGCGATTGCGCCCGGCGGTTTGAGCGGGTGGTGGCGTACCTGCAAAAGGGCAGGCGGGTGCAGGTCAAAGCGACATCGCCGCTACTGCTCAACCCGCCCTTCGGTTATCGCGACCAGCCCTTTTTCTTAAACGGCGTGATGGTGCTTCAAACCGCGCTTGATCCCTTTGCGCTCTTGCGCTACCTGCTTTGGACGGAGAAGCGCTTTGGGCGCAAAAGGCTCTTTGCCAACGCCCCCCGAACGCTTGATTTGGATATAATATTTTACGATCAAACGCGTCTTCGGACACGGCGATTGCGCCTGCCGCACCCCGGTTGGCAAAGCCGCCCGTCCGTGACGATTCCTTTGATGTTACTTGGAGGTTGATAACCGGATGAGACTCATAACCTTTACCGCGCCCACCCCGGCGGAAGCGTTGAAAGCGGCCCAGAAAGAGTGCGGCGAAGAGGCGCTGGTGGTCAGCACCAAGCAGATTCGCAAAAAGAGCCTGACCCAGCCCGCGCTCTATGAAGTGGTGGTGGCGGTAGAGAACGAGCCGCCCGCCCCGAAAAAAGAGAGCGCCCAACCTTCCAAAAACCGTCCCGCCGCCAAAACGGAAGAGGATGTCCTGGTGCATATCTCCAAAGCGGCGGAGGAGATCTCCAAGATTACGGGCACGTCATCGGCTAATACCTCCAAGCGCGCCAAAAAGAGCGCCGCGCGACCCGAAGAGGAGAGCAAAAAGGCGCATACGGCGACGGCGCTTGATCTGAGCGAACTTAAAGAGATCAAGGGGGAGATCAGCGCGCTGGCGGACAAGATCAAGCTGATCCAGAACATGGTCTGGGAAGAGAAAAAACCGCTGGGCGGCACAATCCCCCCCGAATTTGCCGAGATCTACCGCATCGCCTCTTCCAGCGGCATGGATCGCGCGCACCTGGATGAGATCATGCGCCTGACGTTGGAGCATATGCCTTTGCAGATGCGCACCTCCACCCAGAAGGTGCGCCGCTACTTTCGCACCCTGCTTCGCAACATGGTGCCGGTGCGACTGGAGCGGGAGCTGACGCCGCCGCAAAAGAAGATCATGATGCTGGTAGGGCCTACGGGCGTGGGCAAGACCACCACCCTGGCCAAGCTGGCGGCGCGTTACGCCTATTTGATGGAGCGCAAGCACAAGGTGGGGATTATCACGCTGGATACCTACCGTATCGGGGCGGTGGAGCAGTTGATGCAGTACGCGAAGATGATGCGCATAGGCATCGAGGCGGTGGTGGACCCGCCGGAATTTACCACGGCGTTGCAGGCCCTGCGCCATATGGATATTATTCTCATTGACACCGTCGGAAGCAGTCAGTACGACAAGCAAAAGATTGAGAAGCTCCAGCAGTTTCTGGCCTCCGAGACCGATGTGGGCATTGACGTGAGCCTGGTGATGGGGGCGCCTACGAAGCTGGAGGATCTGCGGGCCATTTACCGCAACTTCTCCCCTTTGGGTATCGATACCCTCATCTTTACCAAACTGGACGAGACCCGGGCCTTCGGCAACATCTTCTCATTGGTTTACGAGACCGAAAAGCCGGTCAGCTACTTCTCTACCGGCCAGGAGGTGCCTGATGACCTGATGCGTGCCGACAGCGACTTTCTGGTGGAGTGCCTTATGGGCGGTGGATGCAAGGAGACGACATCGTGAGTACCCAGGCCAAAGGACTGGAAGCCCTGGTGAAAGAGGAGGGTCGTCGTAGGGATTCGACCCGGGTGGTGGCTATTACCAGCGGCAAAGGGGGCGTGGGTAAGAGTACCCTGGCGGCCAACCTGGCCTACGAACTGGCGACCATGGGACTCAAAGTGGGGATTATGGACGCCGATATCGGGCTGGCCAATCTGGATGTGATGTTTAATGTGCGGGCGGAGAAGAATATTCTGCACGTTTTGAAAGGTGAGGCCGGTTTTCGGGAGATCGTGGTGCCGATCGAGCCCAATTTGTGGCTCATTCCCGGAGAGAGCGGCGACGAGATACTCAAATTCTCCGACGCCACGATAGTCAGTCGCTTTCTGGATGAGGCGCAGGCGCTGGAGAATCTCGATTTTCTGTTGATTGACACGGGGGCGGGTATCGGCGAGTCGATCCAGATGTTCTTGCGGGCGGCGGACGATGTGGTGGTGGTGACCGTGCCCGATCCGGCGGCCATTACCGACGCCTACGCCATGATCAAGGTGATCAGCAAGAGCAGAGATCGTGTCGGGCTGGTGGTGAACCAGGTGAAAAACGCACGAGAAGGGGAAAAGATTTTCGAGACCATCGAAAAAGTGGCACGCAGTAACATTGAAAGCAGTTTTAAACTGGAGTTGCTGGGAACCGTCCGTGAAGACGCCTATGTGGCCCGTAGCGTCAAGCAGAGGGTGTTGGTGTGCAAAGAGCTGGCCAATATCGCCCCGGCGGCGGATATCCGCCTGATCGCCCGTTCCCTTGGAAGCAAAAAGGAACAAAAAATGCTTGAGAGTCGGGAAGAGAGCGGTATCGGCGGTTTTTTCAAGCGGCTTCTGGGCGGCTTGTAAACCGAACGGTATTGTCAAACGGGGGCTTTGGATGCGAGAAGAGAACTTTATCGCCTTTTGGATCGTGTTCGGTTTCTTTGTGGGACTGTGCGTGGCCATCGTGAAGTGGAATGACCCCTTTGACATCTTGGTGGGCGTGATGGGGGTGACCTTTTTCTTCTATGTCATTGCCCATATGAGTGTGGGCCTTTTTATCCGCTTTATGGATTACGGCAAGGTGCGTTTCGAGAAAGAGATGTACGAAAGCAAACTCGATCATTTCTATAACCAGTTGCAGCAGCGTGAGGAGCTGATCGATACGCGTTTCGCGGCGGCTATGTCCGACAACGGTGAGCAAAAGGGCGGACGGTGACACACAGCCGGGGGTATGACGAGCAGATTCGCCACAGGCAGGATGAGCTGGCGGTGCAGTACCTGCCGGCGGTGAAGGCGATGGCGTACCGTCTCAAAGAGCGCCTGCCCCAGTCAGTGGAGTTTGATGACCTGGCCAGCATAGGGGCCGAGGAGCTCATCAAGCTGGCCAGACGTTATGACGAGGGGCAGAACGACTCGTTTTGGGGGTATGCCAAAACCCGGGTCTACGGGGCCATGCTCGATTACCTGCGCTCTTTGGATATTGTCAGCCGGGCCAACCGGCGGCTTATTAAAAGCATAGATGACGCCATTGCCCGCTATATGGACGAAAACGGTGTGGAGCCCGACAATGCCTACCTGGCTGATCTGCTGGGCGAGGAGGAGGAGAAGATCAAAGAGGCCCGGCGGGTGGCGGCCATTTACAATGTCCTGCCTCTGGACGATCAGCTCAAAGATGAGCAGAAAGGGACGCTTGAGCAGATTGAGCAGGAGGAGCTGGTGGAACGGATTGTGGAGATTCTTGCTACCATGCCCGAACGTGACCAGATGATCATGCAGATGTACTACTTTGAGGAGTTAACCTACAAGGAGATCTCTGACATTCTGGATATCACCCCCTCAAGGATCTCCCAGGTGCACAAACGTGTCATTACCAAAATCCGAGAGAGTCTGGAGTAGAAGATGGCTGATATTCTAAGCCAAGAAGAGATTGACGCGCTGCTGGAGGCCGTGGAGGATGAGGGGACGCCCGAGGCGCTGGAAGAGGAGGCCGATGTCCTTGACCAGCGTCAGATCACGCTCTATGACTTCAAGCGGCCCAACCGGGTCTCCAAGGAGCAGTTACGCGCCTTTCGGGGTATTCACGACAAGATGGCCCGCTCCCTGGCTTCCCAGATCTCTTCGGTGATGCGTTCCATTGTGGAGATTCAGCTCCACTCGGTCGATCAGATGACCTACGGGGAGTTTCTGATGAGCCTGCCCAGCCCCACCAGCTTCAATGTCTTTTCCATGAAGCCTCTGGACGGCAGCGGCATTTTGGAGATCAACCCCTCCATCGCCTTTCCCATGGTAGACCGTCTGCTGGGCGGTACCGGGGAGCCGTATGAGACGAGTCGGGAGTTTACCGATATTGAGCTTAACCTCATGGATTCGATCCTTCGGATCATCATGCTGACCCTCAAAGAGGCGTGGGCACCGGTGATCGAGATCTATCCCAACGTCGAATCCAAAGAGTCCAGTCCCAACGTCATTCAGATTGTCGCGCAAAACGAGATTGTCGTGATGGTGGTGATGGAGATTGTCATCGGCCACAGCAGCGGCATGATGAACATCTGTTATCCCGTCATTACCCTTGAATCCATTTTGAACAAATTGGCCAGCCGGGACTTTATGCTCACAGAAACCAGCGCCAAAAAGAGCCGCAATAAAGAGCTCAAAGCCCTGGTAGGCGGGGCGAGGGTGAAGGTGAGCGCTATTTTGGGAGACGCGGAGTTGAGCCTGGTGGAACTGCTCTCTTTGCAAAAGGGCGATATTATCCGCCTCGATCGTCCGGCGGACGATACGGCGCTCATTAACGCCGACGGCAAGGATCGCTTTATCGGACGTATCGGTTTGAGGCGCTTCAGGAAATCGGTCGAGATTACCGAGATCATCGTGGATGAGAAAGATGAAGTCAAAGAGATCCTGCAGGAGATCGAGGAAGAGCGTATGCAGAGGTTGGCGCAAACCCTGGGCAACCAGGAGCAGGAGGAGGTAGTCAATGGCTGATTGGGTGGAACTGCTGGCCACGGAGACGGCGGCGACGATCGAGGGGTTGACGGGACAGCGACCCGAAGTGACCTTCAAGGATAAAGAGCAGATCGGGGAGATATCCAATATCATCGCTCCGATGGCGGTAGTGACGGTCGGGGTTTCCGGGGATTTGAGCGGTGAAATGGCGGTGGTGATGTCACCGGCCATGGGGACGGCACTCTCTGATCTGATGCTTGGCGGAGAGGGAGAGAGCAAGCCGACGATGGATTCGGACGACCTGGACGCGGTCAAAGAGATCATCTCCAATATTTTTGGGGCCATGTCCACGGCCACCAAGGCCCAGAAAGAGCTTCCCGATCTATCGTTCGAGGTGAAAGAGATCAAGTTCTATGACGAAGGTGAGGATGTCGATGTCGGCGATTACGCCCTCCAGCTGGTTTACGACTTCAAACTCGGTTTGATCAACGGAATTTTCATGACACTGTTGAGCGATTCGCTGGTTTCGTTGGTCGAAAGCGGTTCTTCCGCTTCCGAACCGGAACTCCCTGCCGGTACGACGGCGACGGAATGTGAACCGCAAAGTGCTCCGATTGATGCGGCGGAGATGAAAAACATCGGGTTGATTCTGGATGTCAAACTCCCCTTGCGGGTGCGTATCGGCAGCAAGAAGATGTTGCTTAAAGATGTGCTTTCCATGGATATCGGGTCGGTCATTGAACTGGACCAGTTGGCCAACGATCCGCTGGAGGTACTGGTGGACGACAAGGTAATCGCTTACGGCGAGGTGGTGATTGTCGACGGTAACTTCGGGGTGCAGATCACCCATATCGGCTCCAAAAAAGACCGGTTGGAGACCCTTCGGGGATAGCGTATGGCCAAACGGGTACTGGTGGGTTTGAGCGGCGGCGTTGATTCGACCGTCGTGGCCAAGATGCTCAAAGACGGGGGGTATGAGGTTGTCGGGGTCTATATGAAGCTCCATGACAAACCGGGTTACCACGAAGCCAACCTGGATCGGGTCGCCAAAGTGGCCGAGTACCTCGATATCGATTACCATGTGCTCGATTTGCGTGAGGAGTTTCAAAAGCGGGTGTATCTTCCCTTTGTCGAGGATTATCGTGCCGGCTTGACGCCCAATCCCTGCGCCGTGTGCAACCGGCATATCAAGTTTGGGCGTATGATGGCCTTTGCCGATGAGATCGGTGCCGATTTTCTGGCCACGGGGCACTATGTGCGCCATGACGGCCGTTATATTTATGAAGCCAAAGATAAAGCCAAAGACCAGAGCTATTTTCTTTTTGATATCGACAAATCCTTATTGCCCCGCATTCTCTTTCCGTTGGGCGAGATGCTCAAAGAGGATGTCAAAGCCTATGCCGCGAAGATCGAGGCACTCAAGGGGTTTGCCGAGCAGAAGGAGTCCAGCGAGATCTGTTTTGTCGATACCACCTATGTGGATGTGTTGAAACAGCATATGAATATCGATATGCCCGGCAAGGTGCTCGACACGCAAGGCAATGTGATCGGCCACCATAAGGGGTATATGCACTATACCATCGGCAAGCGGCGGGGCTTTCATGTCAAAGGGGCGCAGGAACCCCATTACGTCAAAGAGATTCGTCCCGAAACCAACGAGATTGTCGTAACCAAACGAGACACCCTTCTAAACCGCCATATCTATTTTGAACGAAGCAACCTGCCCGCGGGAATGAAGCGGTTGGAGACCACCGTCAAAATCCGTTACCGTACCCGTCCCATACCGTGCGAGGTGACGCTGGATGAAAAAGGCGGCGGGGAGATCGTTTTACACGAAGAGGTATACGGCGTGGCGCCCGGTCAGGCCGCTGTCTTTTACGAAGGGGAAAAACTGCTTGGCGGCGGGTGGATTACGGGAAGCGATTAAACCGCCGTTAAGTCCTTTATTGTTATCATTCCAGCCTACATTTCGGGGTGTAGCGCAGCCTGGTTAGCGCGCCTCGTTCGGGACGAGGAGGTCGAAGGTTCGAATCCTTTCACCCCGACCATTTCCCGCTTGCTTCCTTTCACATCAGACTCCCCTCATGCAGAGATCGCAATAGCGTCAACCCAAGTGATTGAAAATTTGGTACAAAGTGTTTCTTGCATGAAAATATATTGGGGTGCCATGGCGATTCCTGTAGTTTGTTTGGCACTGAAATCAAACTCACGTCTATTTTTGTAGTAACGGTCGTTGTCGAAGCTTGAAACGAAGGGTTTTGAAATGGTGGCGGGGGGGAGACTTGAACTCCCGACCTCCGGCTTATGAGACCAGCGCTCTAACCAGCTGAGCTACCCAGCCACCTGTTTGTGGAGCGAAATTCTAACCTAAATTTCGCTCCTTGTCAAGAGAATTTAGAAGAGCTTTTTGATGACATCGCCGGCGGGCGAGTTTTTGAGTTTGGCTGGCAACCGTTTTTCCAGCTCTTTTTTGGCACGCGCCTTGGCCAGGTCTCTGGCGTCGATGGAGATTTTCGGTTTGTCGAGGGCGCCTTTGAACGTTACGGGAATCGTCAGCTTTTTGATTTGAACCAGCAAAACGGCGTCGATGCTGTTTTCGTCAAGATCGACCACCGCCTCTTTGGCGCTCAGCTCCGTAAAGCGGCTTTTCATCTTCAGGTCGCTGGTGAGTTTTTTGTCGTCGATCTGCGTCTGGAGGGTAGTACGCTCGTAAATCTCTTTCGTGATGTCGAAATTCGCCATCTGCTGAAGCAGGAAACTCATCCGGTTGGGGAGGATCTGTCCGTCGAGAAGAAGCGCTTTGATGCGCCCTTTTCGGGTGAGGGTGTCATAGTCGAGCTGGGCGTTGGCCCTTGAGTCGAAAATATGGGGATAAAGCAACATATCGGTCAGCGCGACGGTTTGAATGTTCTTCAGGCTGGCGTGTACCGTATTGTTTTCAACCGTGGCGTCGAAAGCGCCGTTGAGAAGGTCGGAATGGGCCGTGACTTTTAGACCTTTGGGAGATGTTTCGACATTGCCTGTAAGGGTCAGTTTTCCTTTTAGGGGGCGGTGGGTGACGAATTGGAGACGGTTCAGGTCGGGGATGTCGAGCCGATAATCGCTATCGAGCCGTTTTTGCGGCAGATCATAACGCATGGCGTCACACCGAAGGTTCGCCACGCCGCTCTCAAGCCTCAACTTGCTGGTAGCCGTTTCGTTCTGGAGGTTGGTTTCGGATTGAAAACGATAGGGAAGCGAAGGGGGCAGGGTGATGTTGAAATCCCGGGCCACGTTGTCCGCGTCGACCGTTCCTTTGCGGATGGCGGTAAGAATTTTTCCGCGGAGTCTGCTTTTTTCTATATGGGTGATTTTGGCGTTGATATCAAGAAACCCTGAAGCGTAAGCCGGTTTCCCGACCATTTCCAGCAGACGGTCGATTCTCAAATTGGCGGCTTTGGCAATAACCTTTTTGGGTTGGAACATCTTCAGCCCAACAAGATAGTCCACAATGCCGCCGGCGATACGGGCATCACCCTGCAGCGCCGCGCTTTTTTGACCGCCCTGGAGGTGTCCTTTTGCGCGAATGGGGCCGTACATTTCGGTTCCGATCAACTTTTTGAGATCGGAAAGCTCTTTGATGTCGATGCGATAGTCGGCGTCGATTGACTGATCGGCCACATCGAAGGTACCCTCTACGTCAACGGTGGAGTCGCTGCCTATCAGCATACTGACGGCGAAGTTGTCCGGACGCAGTCGAAAGGTTTCGAGTTTGGCCGGGACGGGCAGCTGTTTTTGTATCTCTTTTTCAATGTAGGGACGCAAAATCTTGTTGCCCGGTTCCGTAAAGAGAAGGCCGAAAAAGATCCCCAGTATCGTTAGAATAAGAAGCAACAGAGCCATAATGTATTTCATGATCGCGGTACCACCCTCATAATATGGAATAACGCCAATTATACCATTCTTTAACCCAAAGACCCATTTCAAATCCAGGCTTTAATCTTTAGTCTATCTGACTAAATGTTCTATAGCCTTTTGGCTAAAATATTCTCTTTTTCTCTTGACAAACAAAAAAAGATGGTATAAAATTTCAGCACTCATAAAAGCGAAATGCTAAAAATCAAAAAGAAAGGAGCGTCACATGAGTTTTCAACCTCTCGCCAATCGCGTACTGGTAGAGCGTGTAGACGAACCCCAGAAAACCGCAAGCGGCATTATCATTCCCGATAACGCCAAAGAGAAACCCCAGGAGGCCGTTGTCCTGGAGATCGGCCCGGAGGTCGAGGAAGAGGGTCACATCAAAAAGGGTGACCGCGTGGTTTTCGCCAAATACAGCGGAACCGAGATTACTATCGACGGAAAAGAGTTGCTGATCCTGAACAGCGACGACATTCTTGGAATTTTGAAATAAGAGGAGGGTGAAAAATGGCAGCGAAAGAGATTCATTTTTCAGATAGCGCTCGCAACGAGCTGTTTGAAGGTGTCAAAAAACTGGCCGACGCGGTCAAAGTGACCATGGGGCCGCGGGGCCGCAACGTGCTCATTCAAAAGAGCTTCGGCGCGCCCAGCATCACCAAAGACGGCGTGAGCGTCGCCCGTGAGATCGAACTGAAAGAGACGGTTGAGAACATGGGTGCGCAACTGGTGAAAGAGGTGGCCAGCAAGACCGCTGACGAAGCGGGTGACGGTACCACCACCGCGACCGTACTGGCCTACAGCATCTTCAAAGAGGGTCTGCGCAACATCACCGCGGGTGCCAATCCCATTGAGGTCAAGCGTGGTATGGACAAAGCCGCAAGCGCGATCATCGACGAGCTCAAGAAGATCGCCAAAGAGGTCAAGGACAAAAAAGAGATCGCCCAGGTCGCTACCATCTCCGCCAACAGCGACGAGACCATCGGCAACCTGATCGCCGAGGCGATGGAGAAGGTGGGCAAAGACGGCGTTATTACCGTTGAAGAGGCCAAAGGTATCATCGATGAGCTGGAAGTGGTCGAGGGTATGCAGTTTGACCGCGGGTATCTGAGCCCCTACTTCATCACCGACGCGGACAAGATGGAGGCGGTGCTGGATAACCCCTATATCCTGCTGACCGACAAGAAAATTACCAATCTCAAAGATATTCTGCCCGTACTGGAGGGTATTCAGCAAAGCGGCCGCCCGCTCTTGATCATTGCCGAGGATGTCGAGGGTGAAGCGCTGGCGACCCTGGTTGTCAACAAACTGCGCGGTATTCTCAACATCGCCGCGGTCAAAGCGCCCGGTTTCGGTGATCGCCGCAAAGCGATGTTGCAGGATATCGCTACCCTGACCGGTGGTACGGTGATCAGCGAAGAGGTTGGCCGCACGCTTGAGAGCGCTACGGTCGCCGATCTGGGACAGGCCGGCCGCGTGGTCATTGACAAAGACAACACCACCGTCGTTGACGGTAAAGGTGACAAGGCCGCGGTCGAGGCGCGTATCAAAGAGATTCGCGTTCAGATCGAAAATACCACCAGCGATTACGACCGCGAAAAACTGCAAGAGCGCCTGGCCAAGCTGAGCGGCGGTGTCGCGGTTATTAAAGTAGGCGCGGCGACCGAGACCGAGATGAAAGAGAAGAAAGACCGCGTCGACGACGCCCTCAGCGCTACCAAAGCGGCAGTGGAAGAGGGTATCGTTATCGGCGGCGGCGCCGCGCTGATTCGCGCCGCGTCCAAGGTAAAACTGGACTTGGATGGTGATGAGGCCATCGGTGCCGACATCATTCTGCGCGCTGTCAAAGCGCCGCTCAAGCAGATTGCCGAGAACGCCGGCTTTGACAGCGGCGTAGTCGCCAACGCCGTCGAGAACGCCGAGAATGAAAACACCGGTTTCAACGCGGCCACCGGCGAGTATGTGGATATGCTTGAGGCCGGTATTATCGACCCGGTAAAAGTGGAGCGCGTGGCGCTGCAAAACGCTACCAGCGTCGCCAGCCTCCTGCTGACCACCGAAGCGACCGTCAGCGAGATCAAAGAGGACAAACCGGCCGCACCCGCCGCGCCCGACATGGGCATGGGCGGCATGGGCGGCATGATGTAATCCTGCTGACGAATAAGCCGCTTTTGGGGCTGGGCGGGGAGCCGGAAACGGCTTTCCGCCCTTTTTTTATGGCTAAAAAAGGGAAATGATTAATAGAGAGTGTTCTTCCAAAAAGAAGGGTAAGAAGAGGGGTGGAAGGGCCCTGGAGAAATCAGCCCTTTTGGCAATCGGGGCAGATGCCGCGGAGCGTAATGAAGCTCTCCTGAATCTGGTAGCCGCTGGCAGTTTCCGCTTCTTTGATGATTTTGTCTGTTCCGATAATGATATCTTCCACTTTGTGACAGCGGTCGCAAACCATGTGAAGATGGGGTTCTTTGACGATCTCGTAAACCGATTTGCCGCCGGGTATTTTGACTTCCTGAATCAGCCGGGTTTCAGCCATCTGGTTGATGTTTTTGTAGATGGTGGCCAATGAGACGTTGGGAAACTCTTGGAGCATCAGTCGGTAGAGTTCATCGATGGTCAAGTGTCCGTGTTTTTCCAACATGGCGATGATCTTGAGCCGTTGCGGTGTGACTTTGAGGCTGTGTTCTTTTAACAATTCAACAGTTGTTTCCATCTTTTTCGAGTCCCCTTAAATAATGCGGTATTTTACCAAAAAATCCAAAACTTGTAACCGTTACTGCCGAAAACCGGTTTTTTCGTGTGAGAATGGAATTTAAGGAAAAAATTTATCTTTTAGTGATATACTTCCTATCAGTATACCACATTACAAGGAGAGATGGATGAAAAAAGGTTGGATCGCATTAAGTGCCATGGCGGCTTTTTATGTAACGGCGAGTGCCTCGGATGCGCTGATTGAACAGGCGAAGAAGGCGGGATTGAAACCCATTCCCGAAAATAAAAGCGAACTGTATCGGGTTATCGACAATCCCAAAAATCCTATTACTTCCGCAAAAGTCAGACTGGGTAAAAAACTCTACTTCGATCCGCGTCTTTCCAAAAGCGGGCTGATCAGCTGTAACACCTGTCACAACCTGGCCACCGGCGGCGTAGACGGCGTGGACGCGGCCACGGGTCACAAATGGACGGCCAACCCGCACCATCTCAATTCGCCCACCGTCTACAACGCCGTATTCGCGCAAAAGCAGTTTTGGGACGGTCGCAGCCCCGATCTGGAAGATCAGGCCCAGGGGCCCATCCAGGCCGCGCCCGAAATGGCGGCGACCAAAGAGCACGTGGAAAAGGTGATCCGCTCTATCCCCGAGTATGTCAAAGCCTTCAAGCACGCCTATGACGATCCCAAATTCGTGCCTACGTTCAAAGACGTGGCCGATGTGATCGCCGTATTTGAACGCACGCTGGTGACCCCCTCACGTTACGACAAGTTCCTCAACGGTTGCGACAAGGCACTCAGCCAGGAGGAGAAAGAGGGACTGAAAATTTTTATCGACAAAGGGTGCGCGAGCTGCCATAACGGTATCGCCCTGGGTGGTACGATGCAACCTTTCCCGGTCGCGGGTACATATAAATACGCCAATGTGGGCGATTTCAAGGGTGACAAAAACGGCATGGTCAAAACCCCGACCCTGCGCAATATTCTTGAAACCCGTCCCTATTTCCATAACGGCGCGGTCTGGAACATCGAAGAAGCCATTGAGATCATGGCCGAAACCCAGTTGGGTACGAAGTTAAGTAAAGATGAGGTCAAGAAGATCAAGGCATTCTTTGGCGCGTTGACGGGTAAAAAACCCCATGTCAGCTACCCCATATTGCCCGCCAGCAACGAAAAGACCCCCCATCCCTCTTTGGATTAATCTTCCCCGGCGGGGGGTACGAAGAGCGTGCCGCCCGTCTGTTTCCCCTCTATTAAAAAGTCATAAGCGTTTTGCAGATCGAATCCGCTGGCCAGATACATCTGTTTGCCTCTTCGCATCAGAAAATCGGCCGCTTTGAGCTTGGTGACGATGCCGCCGGTGGCAAAAGCGCCGTTGGGTGTGACGTCAGCCTGTAGATCTTTGGGGTCAATCTGTTTGACAAGCGGTCTGGGGCAGGCGTCGTCGTAGGTGTGGGGGTCTTTGTCGTAGTAGCAATCAATATCCGACAAAATGGCCAGCAGATCGGCGTCAAAATAGTAGGCCACGTGGGCGCTGAGGCGGTCGTTGTCGCCAAATACCAGCTCTTCGGTGGCGGTGACGTCATTTTCGTTGATCACGGGCACGATCCCTTTTTCCAGCAGTTTCTCAACGGCCCGTTTGGCGTGGCGGGTGCGCTTTCTGGAGTCAAAATCGTCGGCGGTCAGCAGAATCTGGGCCGCGAGTATCCCGAATCGCTCGAACTTTTTCTGGTACATCGCCATGAGTCTTGGCTGGCCCAGCGCCGCCAGGGCCTGGCGGTTGGCCAGCTCCTTTTTATCCAGGGCGCAAAGGGTATACCCCGCCGCCACGGCGCCGGAGCTGACCAAAATCACCTCCGTGCCGTTTTGTTTGATGCGCGCGATCAGCTCCACCAGCGCCGCCATCCGCTCCTTGGCCACGCGGTTTTGCTCGGTGAGCACGGCACTGCCGACCTTGATGACCAGCCGTTTCATACCCGTTTCCCCAGAATATCGGCCAAAGCGAAGACAAGGGGGCGGATGTTGATCTGCGAAACCGAGGAGATCGCCATGACAAAGCGCGGATCGTTCTCTTCGCTTTTGTACCCCAGGTAGTTTGCATCGGCGCCGTAGGCTTTGAGCCCCTCGTTGGGGCAGAGTCCCATGCTTTCAAGCAGTCGCGCCATCTTGTCGTTGGCCTCCTCTATGCCCACGGCGTCCACCCGTGTCAGCGCCACGGCGTAGGGGCGCCTGGCCAGCTCGGCGCTGTAGCGGGCGATCTCGGTTTTGAGCGCGGCGAACTGGTCACCCACCTCCCGGTAGTTGGCGGCGTCAATCATAAAAAGCAGGGTCTTGGTGCGCTCGATGTGTCTAAGAAACTCGATCCCCAGTCCCCGCCCGTCGCTGGCCCCTTCAATAATGCCCGGAATATCCGCCATCACGAAGCTCTGAAACTCGTCCACGGCCACCACGCCCAGCTTGGGGGTGAGGGTGGTAAACTCATAATCGGCCACCTCCGGGTGGGCGTTGGAGACGGTGGCGATCAGTGTCGATTTGCCCACGTTGGGAAAGCCAACCAGCCCCACGTCGGCAATGAGTTTGAGCTCCAGCCGTACCGTGCGCTCCTCGCCGGGCATACCGGGCTGGGCGTAGGTGGGGCGCTGGT
>JAADEJ010000070.1 GCA_013153475.1 Campylobacterota bacterium | reverse complement strand
AGCTCCATGGCCGTGATGGCGCTGATGCAAAGTTCCCCTTCCCACTCCTGAAGAAGGCGGATGGTTTCTTCGTTGCCTTTAAGAAGCTCTATGAGGATGTTGGTGTCGCAGAGGATCGTTTCCACGCTTTTTCTCTTAGTTTTTCTTTTGATACATCCCGATTGGCCCACATACCGCCAAACTCACGAAAATCTCGCTTTTTGGGCTCTTTTTTACGGCGCTTAAGATCTTCGCGCAAAACTTCCCGTATGAAGGCGGAGACCGAGATACCCATGGCCTTGGCTTCCTGCTTCAGTGCCTCAAAAAGCGACTCTTCAAAATAGATTTGAGTCCTATGCATTTATATGACTCCATACATCGTTTTTGTACATTATATCAAAAAGTGGATGGCACTCTATAAACAGCCCGCCATGACGGACGGGCCGGAGAGTTTTTAATCTTTGACAAACCGCCGATAGAGCATCGGCAAAAGCAGGAGCGTAAGCGCCGTGGAGCTGATGAGGCCAAAGATCACCACCGTGGCCAGCGGTTTTTGGATCTCCGATCCGGGGCCGGTAGCAAAAAGCATGGGCACCAGCGAGAGCGCGGCGATCATGGCGGTCATTAAAACGGGCCGCAAACGCCGTTTGGCCCCTTCCATCACCACTTCACTCACGGGGAGCGTCTTTTTGAGCTCGTTGAAGTAGCTGATCATCACCACGCCGTTGAGCACGGCGATACCCAGTAGCGCGATGAAGCCCACCGACGCGGGAACCGAAAGGTAACTGCCCGTCACGTACAGGCCGAAAATTCCGCCCATCATCGCCAGGGGAATCGTGGTAAAGATGATGACGCTTTGCGTCAACGACTTAAAGGTCATATACAAAATCATAAAAATGAGCACCAACGCAATAGGCACCACCACCGAGAGTCTGGCCATCGTCGCCTGCTGGTTTTTGAACTCGCCGCCGAAGGTGATCTGGTAGCCGGCGGGGAGTTTGACCTTTTGGGCGATGTTGGCCTTGAGGTTTTCGACAAACGTCACCAGGTCGGTGCCGCTGACGTTTGTCTGAATGGAAACGAAACGCCGGGCGTGCTCATGCTTGATCTCCACAGGCCCGGAACTGCGGACAATTGTGACCACTTCGCTCAATGCCACAGGATCACCGGTAGCGCCCACCAGGTAGAGCTCATCGAGGTTTTTACGCAGGTAGTCGCCCCGTACGATAATGGGAAACTGCTTCATGCCGTCGTAGATGATGCCGATCTCCACCCCGCTGACGGCCGCCTTGAGCAGGTGGGCCACGTCGGACTTGTCCAGGCCGTAACTGCCCAGCTTCTCGTCGTTGAAGCGAAGCTCCTGGTAGGCGACCCCCTCGTTTTGACGCATATAGACATCCTGACTGCCCGTGGTCGCCTCGGTTACGGCTTTGATCAGGCCGCCCAGGCGGTTTAGCTCGTCAATATCCTCGCCAAAAATCTTAATGACCACGTCACCCCGTGAACCGGTAAGCATTTCGGAGGTACGCATCTCGATGGGCTGGGTAAAGCTGTACTCTACGCCCTGTATCTTCTCCAGCACCCGCCGCATCTGATCTTTAAGCCACTCCACATCGGGTTTGCGCCACTGGGATTTTGGCTTGAAAACCAAAAAGGTGTCGGTATCGTTGAGCCCCATGGGATCCAGGCCGATCTCGTCGCTACCGGTACGGGCGATGATCGACTTGATCTCGGGGACCTCTTGCATCAGGCGCTTTTGAATTTCGGTATTGAGGCGGATACCGGCGGGGATGTTGATCGACGGCGGCGATTCGATGCCGACGACGATGTTACCCTCGTCCATGGTGGGCATGAAAGTTTTTCCTATATTGCCGAAGGCATAGATCGTACCGCCCAGTAGAACAAGCAAAAAAGCGTAGATAAAAAGTTCCGCCTTGAAAGCGCCTTTTAAAAGCAGCTCGTAGCCTTTGAGAAGCCACTTCATCAAGAAAGTGTCTTCGTGTTTGGGCTTGCGTATGAAAAAAGAGGCGACGGTAGGAATGACAAAAAGGGCCAGCAAAATAGAGGCCGCCAACGTAAAGACGATACTCAAGGCCACCGGCGCGAAGAGCTTACCGCCGAGACCTTGCAACATCAAGAGCGGCGTAAAGACGATAATAATGATAAAAACCCCCGAAATGACCGGAGTGCTCACCTCCTTGGCGGCATGGTAGATAATCTGTAGACGGGTCTGGGTTTTGGAGGTCGGATGGGCCAGTCGGGCAATGATATTCTCAACCATCACCACCCCCGAGTCGATGATCATCCCGATGGCGATGGCGATTCCTCCCAGGCTCATGAGGTTGACACTGATGCCAAAATAGTACATCAGGATAAAAGAGGCCAAAATGGCCAGGGGCAAAATGAGCGCCACGGTGATGGCCGAAACGAAGCTACCCAGAAAGAGAAGAAGCACTACCATAACCAAAATGACCGCTTCTGTCAGCGCTTTTTGCACCATGTGCACCGCTTTACCGATCAGGTCGGCCCGGTCATAGAAGATCTCCAGCTTCGTCCCTTCGGGCAGGGTCTTTTCAATCTCGGCCAGCCGGGCTTTGACCTGGGAGGTTACACGGGAGGCGTCGGCCCCTTTGAGCCCCAGTACCAGCCCCTCGACCGCCTCACCCTTGCCGTCTTTGGTCACGTACCCGTAGCGCGTGAGCGCCGCGATGCCCACGCTTGCCACGTCACCCAGACGAATGATGGCGCCGTTTTTCTCCACCTTGATGACAAGATTCTCTATTTCATGGGTATCTTTCAAACGACCGGGCAGACGTACCAGCAGGGCTTCGTCTCCCCGCTCGATACGGCCGGCGCCGAAGTTGGCGTTGTTCTTGGCGATTTTGTTTTCAATCTCATCCAGCGTAATCCCCAGTGACGCCATGCGCGCGAAATCGGGCTTGATCCGGTAGGTGCGCACCTCACCGCCCAGGGCGTTGACATCAGCCACGCCCTCGATATTGCGAAGCGCCGGGCGAATCACCCAATCGAGCAGTGTGCGCTTTTGCATGAGGCTGAGGTTGGGCGATTCGATGGTAAACATCAAAATCTCCCCCAACGGCGTGGTAACCGGCGCGATACCGCCGCTAACGGAGGGCGGCAGATCGGCTTTGATGTTGTTGAAACGCTGGTAAACCCGATCACGGGCCCAGTAGAGATCCGTCCCCTCCTCAAAGTCGATGGTAATGTCGGCCAGGGCGTATTTGGAGATGGATCTCACAATCTTTTGGTGGGGAATCCCCTGCATCTCCAACTCAATGGGAATGGTAATTTGCTGTTCAACCTCTTTGGGAGTCATACCCGGCGCTTTGACAATAATCTTTACCTGCGTCGTGGAGACATCGGGAAAAGCGTCAATGGTAAGCTTGGAGTAGCTCACAATCCCGCCCGCCGCCAGGGCCAGCGCGATAATGACGGCAAATATACGCTGACTCAGCGCAAAGCCGATAAGCCTCTCAATCATCGCCCTGCGCCTCCAGCGCGCCTTTTAGACCAATCACGCCCGCCGTGGCGATTTGCGCCCCGGCTCCCAGGGAGTCGGCGGTGACGTACACGGTGTCACTGCTTCGGCCAAGCACCCGCACGAATCGCAGTTGAAAGCCTTCCGCGACACGTACGAAAACCGCCGGCTTGTCTTCGTAGTCGATCACAGCGGAACTGGGAAGGGCATACGCCTTTTTGGGCCAGTAGAGCTTGATATTGCGCTTCTCGCCGGGCAGAATGGCCAGGCCCGACAACGGAAGCAGATGCACCGCCACGGTCTGGGTACGGCTATCCACATCTGGGGCGATCGACTCCACCTTCGCCGGCGTCTCCCCCACAAAGAGGTCGGCGCCGGGTTTAAGCAGTCTGGCCAGCTTAAGAGGAAGGGCCACCTGGTAGTGGGCTTTTTTGGGGTTCATAACCGTCATCATATGCTCCCCCCTGTCGGCATACATACGGGGATAGATATTCAAATCGGCCACCTTGCCGCCAACCGGCGCGTAGATACGGATTTCGGGAATCGGCTTCTTTTGCCGTGTAATCGTATCGACCTGCCTTTTGCTCAGTCCCCACTCCATCAGGAGGTGGTAGTAAAAGGTGCTTTGGGTGGCAAATTTGGCCAGGGTGTTTTGAGCCTCGAAAAAGCGCTTCTTGGCCACGACGGCCGCCTGATAAAGCGGTTTGAGGCGCTTGACCTCACTGGCGTAATACTCCTTTTCGATCAGCGTGTCGATATAGGTAGACTCCAGCTCCAGCAGTTTGGGGCTTTTGATCACCGCCAAAACCTGCCCTTTTTTGACCGGTTCGTAAAGCTTGGCGTCCAACCGTTTTATCACCCCTTCCACAGGGGCGTCAATGCGATAAATCTCTGAAGCGGGCAACCAGCCGTTGGCCAGAAAACTTCCCAGGTAGACCCGGTTGGTGCTTTTGACCGGCGCGGTTTTGACGGCATGGGCCCCGTCGGCCGGTACCACAGGTTCGTTGGCAAAGAGGGTAAGGGTGGTTAAAACCAGTATCAGTGTGCTTCTTTTCATTGCATGGCTCCTTCAGGATCGACGGCATATTCGTCAAGGTATCGGTAAACCGCCTCCAGGCGGCTCTGTTTCAGGTTCAAAATGGTCTCTATCATCTGGAGTTTCGTCTCGGCCGCCTTGAGCATACCGATCAGACTCTCCTCGCCCGCCTTAAAGCGCATACGGCTCTGTTCAATCAGCGTATCGGATGACAGCGCGATACTCTTCTCTCCCGCTTTGACGTGGCGAAGGTATATCTCAAGACGCTGTTTGAGCGCCCGTGTCTGCTGGGCATAGCGGTTTTTAAAAGCCTCCAGCTCCCGCCGTGCCGCCTCGTAACGTTGCATAGCCGCCGCCCGCTCGGCCTCGTTTTTGGCGCCAAAGGCCAGCGGAAGGGTTAACGAAAGGGTGTATCGGCGGGTATCCAGCTCATCGGTATAGGCCCCTTCCACCCCCAACAAAGGCACTCTCTCGGCCGCTTTTTTCATGCGGGCTTTGGCGTTTTGCGTCCGGGCACGCAACATCGGCCACAAAGCGGAACGCTCCGGATTGAAAAAAGCGTCGATATCCGGCTGACGCAGACGACACGCGAACTGCCCGTCAAAAGGAACGATCGCCTCGATGCGTGCCTCATACTCTTTCAGTCGGCTGTCAAGCTCCGCGATTTGAAGATTGAGATTCTCCAACGCCAAATGGGCCATAATGGATTTGGAGGCATCAAACTCCCCAAAGCGTACCCCCTTGTCGATATGACGGGCCATCTCGTCATAAACCACGCCAAGCTCCCCTTTGGCCTGTATGGCCCGCATGGTGAGGCAGTAGTCGTGATAGAGATACCACACCTTCGCCTTCAGACGGTTTTTGACGGCGGTTTTACGCATACGGGCGTAGTGGCGGCTCTGGCGCAAAAGCTCATGCAGGGTCGGATAGTGCAAAGAGAAGTCCCGCCCCAAACGTACCCCGTACTCCGCGCCGTTGTCACTGCCGTCTTTCACGTCGGCATAGGCCAGATCCGTCCCAATCTGCCACCCGTCCGGCAGTGCCTCCGCGCGCTCTTGCGCCGCGTCCGCCTCTATCGCCGCCGTTTGGCTCAGATATAGCGGGCTTTTGGGAATCTTTTTCAATAACATCGCCAACGGTTCGGCTTGCACGACCGAAACCGCGACGAGAAGATATATCCATATTCTCACGTTTTGCTCCTTTACAATTTTACTACGCCAACCAACCTTTCAGCACCCGTAACCGATGCGAGAAAGGGTGTTTGCCTTGCTATGGACGTTAAAAGGTCTGTTTCGCTCTTGGGGATTAATGAAAATCAGGCTTTGGGGGGTTTGAAGGGGGTTTCAAAAGGCGTGGAGAGGGGTTGAAAAAATCGACCTTCCAGAAGATCGTGCTCTTTTAGATCGTACAAGAGGCGTGTCGATGTCAGAAGATCGAAAGCCAGAAGGTGGAGCACCTGGTGCTCACTCTCGGCGGTGGGGCAAAGGTGTTTTGATGAAGAATGCTGTGCGCAGACGGTTGCGGCAACGGCCAGATCTTCCTGCCCCAACATATAGTCGTGCACGCTAAGTAGCAACATAAAAAAGAGTAAGGCTTTGCCTGTCCACCGAAAAACTCGCTTCATGAGAGTGAGTGTAACACAACTTTTAGAAAATTTTTCTCCTCAAGGAGCGCTTCGTGCAATAACTAATCTCTTTTTAAGCGCAACGGTAACGATACCCTACATCTGTAACTATCAATACTCCTAACCTTCTCACGTTTGAGAAGGTTAGGAGTACAAATCACCCTTTAGAGCGGTAACGGTACCCCACATCTTTTACTGTCTCGATCCGCTCTTTTCCCAGGTGTTTGCGCAGTACTTTCACAAAGGTTCGCAAGCTTCCTTCGTTGGGGATCTCATCAAACGACCAGAGGGTTTGAAAAATCTCCTCTTTCTCCACTACCCTGTCGGCTCTTTGCAAAAAAAGGGCCAGCAGTTTGGCCTCTTTGGGTTTAAGGGGCACCCGTTCGTCGCCATTGTAGAGGCTCTTTTCCCGCAGGTTAAAACGAAGCGGCTCTTGTATCAAAACCCACTCGTCCCGCGTGCCGTAGCGTCTGCTTAGCACCGCTTCAATACGGGCTTTGAGCTCTTTGAGGGCGAAGGGTTTTCGGATGTAGTCGTCACACCCAGCGGCAAACCCCCGCGTGGCATCCTCCGCCCCGTGCAGGGAGGTGATGAAGATGGCGGGGGTGTCATTTCCCTCTTTTCGCGTCTCCTCCAATAGATCCATGCCGCTTTGGTAGGGCACTTTCACATCCAACAGCCACAGGTCAAAGCGTTCCTCGTACATTTTCTCACGCGCCTCTTTGGCGTCAAAACACTGTGTCACCTCATAGCCGCAATGACGCAAAAACTGGGCAACGGTATCGCTTAGCTCCATGTCGTCTTCAAGCAGGAGGAGGCGAAGGGCCATCTACACAAATCCTTTGGGCACCTGGGTTTTGGTGACTACCTTGCGGTTCTCTATGGCCAATATTTTATCGCAATAAGGCAATAACCGCTCGTCGTGGGTCACCATAATGATGGCCACGTTTTGCTCTTCGACAATTTTTCTAAGCATCTTCACCACGTTCACGGCCCGGGTCATGTCCAGCGCCGCCGTGGGCTCGTCGGCCAGAATGATCTGCGGCTCGTTAGAAAGCGCCCGGGCAATCGCCGCCCGCTGGTTCTGCCCGCCGGAGAGCTGGCGGGGCATCGCCTCGCGCTTGTCGCCGATATCAAAATACTCCAGCAGTTCCATCGCCTTTTTCTCGGCCCTCTTTTCGCTCCAGCCGTTGGTGAGGGGAATGAGTTTGACGTTTTCAATGATGTTCAGAAAAGGGATCAGGTAGTGCGCCTGAAAAATAAACCCGAGCTTCTCCCTGCGAATGCGGCGGGTGTCGGGAATAGACCAGCGGTTCTCGTCCCACACCAGTTCATCCCCCAGCCATATCTTGCCGCCGGTGGGGCGTTCCACGCATCCAAGCATCATCAAAAGCGTCGTCTTGCCCGCGCCGCTGGGGGCCACAAGCGCGGCGAACTCACCCTTTTTAACCTCCAGGGAGGCATCTTCCAAAATCCGCACTTCCGTATCGCCGGAGCCGAAAATCTTGGTCAGCCCCTCTACTTTAATACCCACATCACTCATCCGCTTTTCCTTACCCGATAGCCGAACGGGGGTCGGCTTTGATGGCTTTATACACCGCAAAGAGGCTCGAGAGCACCGACGCGGCCACCACCACGCCAAACAGCCCCCAGGCGTCCGAAGTCAGCAATACGACCCGCTTGGGGAATTTGTCCCAAATGGCGTGCGCGAAAAGGTTGCCGAAAATAAAGGCCAAAATGCCCATCACCATGGTCTCTTGCACAATCATCTTCAAAATCGCCCCGTTGGGCAGTCCCACCAGTTTCATAATGGAGATCTCTTTCATCTTCTCCAGCGTCATGGTATAGATAATCAGCGCCACGATAATAATGGCCACGGCGATCAGAATGACGGTAAACATCCCGATCTGCTTGCTGGCGGTCTCGATGACGTTTTTGGTGAGCAGTTCCCTTTGCTCCTCGCCGGTAAAGACGCCCAGGTGTTTCCAACGCCGGATGGAATCGGCCGCCTTGTTTACGTCATACCCGGGTTTAAGCGTCGCCACCACGGCGTTGACCAGGTGGTTGTCGGCCTGCACGTTCAATCCCCTGGCCCGGTCGTTGCGGATACGGGCGTTGGAGTAGAGAAACTGCAGTTCCTGCGCGTCTTTGAGACTCACGTAAATGACCGGATCGCCGCCGCTGGAGACCGCCCCTTTGGTCACCCCGACCACCGTATAGACGTTACGCCCCATGCGAATCTTGTCACCCGGTTTAAAGCCCAGTTTATAGCTGGTGACCATTTCATAATGGCTCTTTTGCAATACACGTCCTTCCACGAGACGCTTGGGGTTGATGGCGCAGATCTCGCCGTGCGGGTCGTAACCCACGCTGTAGACCCGTTTCATCACGCCGCCGGGGGTTTCGACCTGAAGGTTCAAAAAGGCCATGGCCGCCGTCTTGTCGATGGCGCTTTGGGCTTTGAGGGTGTTTTTAAGATCCTCATGAATCCTGGAACTTTCGGCAAAAGGCCCCAGGGTGTCCTCCTGCACGATCCAAAGGTCGGCGCCGATGTCATCGAGCATCACCTGCGCGTCGGTCACCATACCCCTGTAGACCCCGATCATAATGAGCACGATCCCAAAAAGCATCCCCACCCCCATCGCCGTGACAATGAACTTGAGCAGGGAGTACTTGATGTCTTTGTAGGCCAGGTTGATCATAGGCGAACATCCGCTCCGTCAAAGAGGGGCCGCTTCTTAGAATCAGGCACCAGAATGATCGCCCCGGCTTCTACCCCTTGCACGGCGCTTTTTTGATCGTCACGCCCCAAAACCTTGACGTTGACAAACCGGGCCTCGCCGTTTTGGTAGACCCACACCCCGCCGTGCACAATCACACGAGAAGGCACCAGTACCGCATCATGAATCGCGCCGGTATGGATATAGGCCTCGGCCTGCTCGTTGATATAAAAAGGTTTGGGAAGCTGTTTAAAAGCCACATCCACAATCCGCTCTTCGGTAACCGGATCGCTCTTTGCCTCGATTCTCGCGACCCTGCCGGCGATGGGCGCGTCGGGACGAGAGCGCAAAACGATATCGGCGCTCTGCCCTACTTTTACGTCCCCGCTGATACGTTCATCCACGTTGGCCCGCACCCAAACCTCCGAGGGTTTGACAAGCGTCAAAATGGGTTGTTGGGGGGCGATGGTCTGGGAAACCTCGGCCTCTTTGGAAACCACGTACCCGTCAAAGGGCGCCCGTACCGTCAGACACGCCATGCGTACCTCCAGGGCCTCTACCGCCTTTTTCGCCCGCACCACTTCGTCGTTTGCCGAAGCCGTCTGGGCCCGCGCGGCGCTCAGTTTGGCCTGCAAAGCCGACAGATCGGTGCGTGCCTTGTCATATTCGGCCTTGGCCGCGTACCCTTTTTTGTACAGACGCGCGTACCGCTCAAAGGTGAGCGTGGCCATCTCGATCTGGGGTTTGAGCGCGGCGGCTTCCTCTTTGGCCGCTTTGAGCGCGTTTTTCGCCTTGGTCACCAGCGCCTTGGCCTGGGCCAACTGCTGGGGCAGATCGACCGGGTCGATCCGGGCGATCACCTCCCCTTTTTTCACCGACTCACCCTGATCTTTGAGCACCTCAAGCAACTTCCCGCCAAAATGGGAAGAGACGGGATAGAAATTTTTCGCGCTCACCGTCCCAATGCCGAAAACCCTTAAAGGAAGGTCGCCTTTTTGGGCGACGACGTGGGCATAGGTGGATTTGGGAATAAAGACTTTTTTGTAAAAAAGCGCGCCACCGGCCACCAGCAGGGCCGCCAGTACGATCCATTTGATTTTACTTGCCATTGAGATACTCCAGTCTGTTAATTCGCTCATATTTGTTGTAACGGGCACTGAGCAGGCCCAGTTCGGCATCCAGTTTCAGCGCCTGGGCGTCAAGCACTTCCATATAGGTGGCCAGTCCCTCTTTGTAACGCCCCTCCACCAGTTCGGCGGTCTGAACCGAAGCGGTCAGTTGGGCTTCCCTGGCGGCAATACGTTTATCACTCTCTTTCAGGTCGGCCAGCACGGAAAGATAGTCTTTCATGACCGCCCGGCGGCTGGCCTCGTAATTTTGTGCCGCTTTCAGGCGTGAGAGCCTGGCCTCGGCCGCCTGGGCGCTGATCCGCCCGCCGCTGTAAAGCGGTACGGCGTAACGCACACCAACCAGCGTGGTGTCGTAATCGTTGAGGTTGTCGAAATGGGAAGCGTCGGCGATCAGATCGAACGATCCGAAATGCTCCGCCCGCGCCGACTTATAACCGGCTTCAGCCGAACGGACTCTCTCTTTTGCTATGCGCAGGCGCAGGTTGTTGGCCGTTACGGCGCTATCGTCAAGCTTTGGCGCCACCTCTTTGTTTGAAAGCACCGAAGCGTCGATCCACGCATCGGAAGGGATAGTCTCTCCAATGAGGGAGGCAAGAGCGATACGGGCTTTTTCATAAGCGCTTTGCGCCAGTGCCAGGGCATCCTCGGCCTGCCTGAGCGCCGCGACGAAGCGACTCTCGTCCGCACGGGTTTTCAACCCGTTGGCCACCAACGCCCGGGCCTGCTCGAGCATCGACCTTTTGGCTTCCAGGTCTTTTTTTCTGGCTTCCAGCGCCTGGGCCTGAACCGCCACAAGCGCGTAAGCGTTGCGAACGTTGTAACGCATCAGCGCCCTGGCCTCCTCGTAATCGAGCCGCGCGATCTCCTCGGCCGTTTTGGCCGCTTCAATGCGATGGGTGGTTTTGGAAAAGTCGAAAATCTGTTGACGTAACGAGACGCCCACGCTCCATCCCTCTTTGTCAAGGGTATGGAACGTGCCGTTTTGGGGCATGACGTAGGTTCGCTGCGGATCATATTCGCCATATGCCGAAATCTGCGGCAACCGGGCGCTTTTCTGACTTTTCAGGCGCGTATGCTGAATCTCCCTTTCCAGGAGACGACTCTTGATATCGGGGTGGGTTTCCAGCGCTTTTTGCAGACAGTTTTCAAGTGTCAGCGTCTGCGCGCACAAACCCACGGCGGCGGTGAATAGTAGGATACTCTTTTTCATGCCCTTATGATACCCGACAGGAGTGAACGAAAAATGAACACGCCGTTTCACTTGCGCTTCGCTTACAAATCTATGCCATAATAAAGGTATGAAAATCTTTGCGCGTTCCGCCCTTTTACTGTCGGCACTGTTCTGCCTGCTCGGCGCCGAAAGCATCGACCAGGAGATCGCCCGTATCGCCTCGGCGCCGCCAAAAGAGCGGGTGGCGCTGATGAATGCCCTGAAACGGCGGCTCTTTCAACTCAACGAAGCGGAACGGCTGAAAGCGATCGAAAGGTTGCGCGCTTCCATGAACGCCGGCGCCCAACGCCGCGCGCAGGCGGGGGGAGAGGGACCCCGTCCGCCCCATACACCGCCACCGCTCCGTCCCTCCGGTTCCGAAACGATGGAGCGTCCCGCGCCCTATCGCCCTACCGCCGGCACGGCATCGCCCCAGCGCCCCGTCCCGCAACAACCGACCCCCGCTTCCTCCCAGGGCGGACACCCAGAAAGTACGCGTCCCGCTCATACCGCCGCCCCCTCCCGTCCGCCCAACGCCACACCCGAGCACGGCCACAGAGGTCGCCGTTAGGAAGGAGAAAGAATGCCTTTGAAAATTTTGCTGCTGGAAGACGATCAGGAACTCGGGGAGACGCTCAAAGCGCTGCTGGAAGCTGAAGGATACCGGGTAGACTGGGCCAAACGGGGTAACGAAGTGCTGGATCTGACTTTCAATAACCGATACGATCTCTATGTTTTCGACATCGGTGTACCCGACATGGACGGCCTGGAGCTTCTGGAAGCCCTGCGGGACGCCGACGACGAGACGCCGGCCGTCTTTATCAGCGCCCGCACCGATATCGCCTCCATTCTCAAGGGGTTCGAGACGGGAGCCTACGACTACCTGAAAAAACCCTTTTTCCCCGAAGAGCTCCTGATACGGATCCGGGCGAAATTCTCATCCAGAGACGACGACGCCATTGCCATCGGCGATTTCCAATACCGCCCGAAAGAGCGGGTACTCTACCGCAACGACGAACCCATCTCCCTCGGTGAAGTCCAGACTTCGCTCCTGCACCTTCTGATCAACAACATGGGCCGCGTCGTGGACAAAGCCGATCTGATGGATGTGCTGCATCACCCATCCGACGCGGCGTTGAGGGTGGCGATCAACAAGCTCAAACAGACAACCGGCCTGCCGATCAGAAACATCAGGGGGGTGGGATATACGCTTGAAGCCCGTTGAGAGAGAGTCGTTCACCAAAGGATTCGCCCTCTATTTCCTCTCCATGAGTCTCAGCGCGGGGGCGCTCTTTTTTATGGATTACAACCGGGCGCTGGAGTCCCTTAAACGGCGCGTGGAATCGCAAATGAAGATATGCAGTTACAACCTGCAATGCAAGGATTTCCAGATCTCTTTCGTGCCGCTCAAAGCGGACGCGCTGAATCTGCTTGAAAAAGACGAAAACGGATCACTTTATAGCGACTTTTCCATTCCCCAATCCAAAAACTTCGCGCTTCGCATCAAAATGCCGATCGAACGCTACACCCTCCAGCGCAGCGCCATTCAGAAAGAGTATCTTCTGCGTTTCGCGTTAACGGAGCTTCTGGTCGCCCTTCTCTCCGCCCTTTTCGCCTGGTACGCCCTGCGTCCCCTGCGTGACGCCCTGCGCTTGACCGAAGAGTTTGTCAAAGATATTCTGCACGACTTCAATACACCGCTTTCGACCATTCGGCTCAATACCGCCATTTTAAAAAGAAAAGTGCCCGACGCGGTGGAAGTGGGTCGGATAGAAAAGGCGGTACAGACTATTCTTGACTTGCAAAACAATCTGAAAGAGTATCTCGAAAAGACCGCCAGACAGGCCAATCGGCTCGATCTGGCCGATCTTGTCTCCTCCCGCATCGAAGTCATGCGGGGGAACTTTCCCGATATCAAATGCCACGTCGATGTACCGCCCACCATACTTCATGCGGACGCCAAAGCGCTTACCCGCATTCTTGACAACCTGCTTTCCAACGCTTTTAGATACAACAAACCGGGGGGAGAAGTGCGTCTGTTTTTTGATCCCCAAAGCGCCATTTTGACCATCGAGGATTCAGGGCGGGGCATTCAGCGTCCCCATAAGGTTTTCGAGCGTTTTTACAAAGAGTCATCCAGCGGGAACGGGTTGGGCATGCACATTGTCAAAAAATTGTGCGACGCCCTGGAGATCCCCATTACGCTGGAGAGCGAACCTGCCCGCGGCACCACCGTCCGTCTCGACCTGGGACGACTGGTGATTCGCGGCGGTCGCCGTTAATTTCCGAACGCCCCTCAGCGTTGAGGGGGACCGTAACCCGCTCCGGTACCGCCACCGTTAGACGCACCGTTATTGGCGGGATACTCCTCTGTCGTCTTACAATATTCGGGCCCGACCACGCAACACCCTTCGCTGACACCCATGGCTTTCAAAGCGGCATCGAAGCTCCAGTAGTGGTTGTAGCTGCCGTTTCGCAAAAACTCGAACGCCTGGACAAGATCCGGCACGTCGGAAGCTTCGGCAATGCGCTCATTGAGGTCGTTGATGTCGGTCACTTCCACCATACAGCCCACTTCCAGCGCATCCTGGGCCGACTGCGTTCCCTTGGCATAAAGGGTGTCATAGAGCGACTTGATGGCGGGAATGGTGTACTCACCCGGTGCCAGGGCGTTCATCCCGGCTTCGTCATAACCGCCGCTGTAGTCGGTCAGGTTGAAGACGTTGACGTCATACTTCTGGGCAAACGACTGCATGGTCGCCTCATGCTGCGTCTCGGAATTGGCCGCGATATTCTCCAACGACCGGTTGGGATAGACGGCGTTGAGCGCGAAATAGATATCTTTGGCCAGTTTCTCCTCGTTCCACATATAGGCGATAGTGGACTTCTGTTCCACCGTCAGCGTCACCGTCGCGGGAGCCGTAGCCACGCTTTGTGCGGTTTGGGCCGTCTGCATTCTGGCAATATCATCCGGTGTCAACAGGCGAACCCTGTTCTCGGCGGCCAGCTGCTGCACCAGTTGCGCCTCCAGCTGGGCCGTCGATTCCGCCGCGGCGGTATATTGGGCGATACGATCCTGAATCCGGGTCTGCAAAGACTCCATCGTCTCCAGGGAGATCTGCGTCGGATCGAACACGCCGTTTTCCAGCATATAGGCGTAGAGTTCGTCGCTGATGGCGGCGATGGTCTTGTCGGTAGAGGGTGTGCCGTTGTCGATCTGGCTGTCGGAGAGGCCGAATGTCGCTTTCAACCAGTCACGGATCTGCGCATTGGCCGCCACGCTGTTCACCAATGTCACGGCATACCCTTCGCTTGAGATCAGCGTCAAACGGTTCTCCACATCACCCGCCGAAATCACGCCGTCACGGTTGACGTCAATCACACCGCCGCTGGCATAAAGGGGATAGGCGGGAGAGTTGGCAAAGCGGTAGTGCCCGCCGCCCACTTCCTGGGCCGCCTGACCGACACTGTCGGTTACCGTCGCGCCCAGTACGGGGCCGCGTTCTACGGTCACGTCATATCCGCTGACCGACGTCGAGGAGGATGATCCCCCGCCGCATCCGGTCATCACGGCGGCCGCCGCAAGCGAAAGCAGCGCCGTTTTCCATGCGTATCGTTTCATTGTTGGCTCCTTGTTAAGGAATTTTTTATTTCAATGACATCGTAACACGCAAACGTTAGCGAAACGTTATTATTTCTTATCGTTCTCTTCCAACGCCGCAATGTCACGAAGCGTCGTCAATACGCTGTCGGGGTTGAGGCTCATGGCGTCAATGCCAAGCCCAACCAAAAAGGCGGCCACTTCCGGGTAGTCGCTGGGCGCCTGCCCGCAGATACTGCTATGACGGCCGTTACGCCGAGCGCCTTCCACCGCCATCTCGATCATCTTGAGCACCCCGGGATCGCGCTCGTCATAATCAAAGGCCACCACCTCGCTGTCGCGGTCAACGCCCAGCGTCAGCTGTGTCAGGTCGTTACTGCCGATAGAAAAGCCGTCAAAATAGTGACTAAAAGCGTCAATCTGGATGACGTTGTTGGGAATTTCGCACATCATGTAGATTTTAAGCCCCTTCTCTCCCCGGCGCAGGCCGTAACGCGCCATGGTCTTGATGACCCTTTCGGCCTCCTCCACCCGCCGGCAGAAGGGGATCATGAGAATGATGTTCTCCATGCCTATCTCCTCTCTTGCCCGCTTCATCGCCGCGCACTCCAGGGCAAACCCCTCTTCATAGGCCGGGTGGGTGTAGCGTGCCGCCCCCCTGAAACCGATCATCGGGTTATCCTCCACCGGCTCAAAGAAGCGTCCCCCAAGGAGCGTGGCGTACTCGTTGGTCTTAAAATCGCTCATGCGCACCACGCAGGGTTTGGGGTAAACCGCGGAAGCGATGGCGGCCACCCCTTCGCTCAGGGTTTTAATGAAAAACTCCGTCATGCTCCCATAGGCGGCGGTCAGGCTCTCCAGCGCCTCGCGGGTGGGGGTATCGACCTTTTCGGGGTGTTTGAGGGCCATGGGGTGGGCTTTGATATACTCGTTGATAATAAACTCCATTCGCGCCAGGCCGATGCCGTCAACCGGCAATTGGGCCAGCCCGAACGCCCTGTCCGGGTTGCCCAGGTTCATCATGATCTCGGTTTTGGGCCGGGGAAGTTTGCCAAGATCTATCTCTTCAACCTCAAACGCGAGCAACCCCTCATAGACCCTGCCCGTCTCCCCCTCGGCGCAACTGACGGTCACCTCCTGCCCGTCACGCAGAATATGTGTGGCGTTGTCGGCCCCCACGATGGCGGGAATGCCAAGCTCCCGGCTCACAATGGCGGCGTGACAGGTACGCCCGCCCCTGTCGGTCACCACCGCCGAAGCGATCTTCATGACCGGCTCCCAATCCGGCGTGGTGGTCTCGGCCACCAGCACCTCCCCGGGGCGAAAGCTCTCCAGTTCCCGCACATCCCGAATACGGCGAACCCGGCCCTTGCCGATTTTGGTGCCCACAGCCTGCCCCGTCACCAAAACTTTGCCCCGCTCTTTGAGCCTGTAAAGCGCCAACACACTGCCGTGCTTTTGCGACTGCACCGTCTCAGGCCGCGCCTGAACCATATAGATCCTGCCGTCCTCGCCGTCTTTGGCCCACTCCATATCCATCGGCTTGCGATAGCCCGCCTTTTTGGAGTAGTGGTTCTCCACCTTGATGGCGTAATCGGCCAGGACCATCACATCCTCATCCTCAACGCAAAAGCGTCGGCGCCGGGAGGCGGGCGTGTCGATGTTTTTGGTGTATTCGACGGCGATATTGTCACGGTTGAGGGTGTCGGTCAAGACCATTGTCTTCTCTTTTTTGCCAAGCTTGCGCTTCAAGACCGCGCGGTAGCCTTTTAAAAAGGTGGGTTTGTGCACGTAGAAGGTATCGGGCTCCACGGTACCCTGCACCACGTTTTCGCCAAGCCCCCACGCACCGTTTATGAACACCACGTCCTTAAAACCGGTTTCGGTATCAAGGCTGAACATCACGCCGCTGGCCCCCAGATCACTGCGCACCATCTTCATCACCACCACGCTCAGGTAGACCTTATCCCACGCGAAACCGTTATCCTTTTTGTAGTGCAGGGAGCGGTCGGTGAAATTGGAGGCCAGACAGCGGCGGTAGGCGTCCAGCAGGGCCTCTTCGCCCCGGATATTAAGATAGGTGTCGTTTTGGCCGGCAAAGCTCGCCTCCGGGCTATCCTCCGCCGTGGCGCTGGAGCGGACCGCCAAAGAGAGCGACGCGCCGTACTCCTTTTTGAGTTCGGCGTAGGCTTTAAAAATCTC
Organism: Campylobacterota bacterium; assembly: GCA_013153475.1. GTDB lineage: Bacteria > Campylobacterota > Campylobacteria > Campylobacterales > Hydrogenimonadaceae > Hydrogenimonas. Next base: position 873 of record JAADEJ010000070.1, on the reverse strand, counting down.
CTCCCTGACCTCTTCGGGCACGGGCGCCTCTTCAATCAGCCGTCTACAGGCTGAGCCTCTCTCCTGCAACATCGCCACGTCATCATAGTCAAGATCGTCCAGCAGGCGATGCAGTTTCTCATTGAGCCCGTTGACTTCCAAAAAGACGCGGTAGGCCCCGGCGGTGACGGCAAAGCCGTTGGGCACCAGCACCCCCTCGCCGCTCAATGCCCTGTACATTTCGCCCAGTGAGGCGTTTTTGCCGCCAACCTCCGCCACATCCTCGATGCCCAGTTCCTCAAACCATTTGATATATCGGCTCATATTCGCTCCTTGCTCTGTTTTCAAACCCGGCCGCGACGGGGTTTTTCGCCTTCTACGTAGACACGATAGAGATGGGTTCTTCTCTTGGCGTGCCAATTGACAATATATTCCCACGCCGACTCGGCATCTTCGACCACGGCAAAAATCTCCAGATCCTCTTCGGCTATCATCCCCTCCTCTACCAGCAGTTCAAAATCGATCAGCCGGCGCCAATACTCCGCGCCCACCAGCACCACGGGAATGGCATGGGTTTTTCGGGTCTGGATGAGGGTGAGAATCTCAAACAGCTCATCCAACGTCCCAAACCCGCCGGGATACGCCACCAGCGCCTGGGCCCGCATCACAAAGTGGAGCTTGCGTACAGCAAAATAGTGGAACTGAAAACAGAGCTCCGGGGAGATGTAGGGGTTGGGGAACTGCTCGTGGGGCAGGCGGATATTCAGGCCGATAGACTTGGCTCCCACGTCATGCGCCCCCCGGTTGGCCGCTTCCATAATGCCGGGGCCGCCGCCGGTCATCAGCACCACCCGATTATCACTCGGCCCCGTGCCGCTGCGGCCCACCTTGCGG
>JAADEJ010000078.1 GCA_013153475.1 Campylobacterota bacterium | reverse complement strand
ACCCACTGGGTGAGCATCTGATGGAGCGGACAGCCGCGGGTGGAGAGGGTCATGACCACCTTGACGTTGTTGTCATCGTCAATGATGGCGTCGTAAATAAGCCCCATCTCCACAAGATTAAACCCCACTTCGGGGTCGATGACGGTGCGAATCGCGTCAAATACCTGCTCTTTCGTAATCTTTTCAGCCATGGTTTATCTCCTCTTTTCCAAATTTCATCATCCACTTGACGCTCATAAACAAAAAGAGCGCCCCGGCGGCAACAAAAGCGGCGCCGCCCTTAAAGAGCTGGTCACTGCCCATCAGCAGGCCCACGCCGCCGAGCAGGGTGCCCGCGGCGCTGAAAGCGAACTGGAAGTCAGCCATCTTTTTGGGGTACATATCGGCCAGCATCGGGACTTTCTGTTTGCCTACCAGCGGGCTGTAGCGCTCAAACCAGACCAGAAAGGGAATGATCTTGTACAGGTGCCCGGTGATGAGAAAGGTAAAAAAGCCCATCACCAAAAACCAGACGGCCGTCAGCCCCAGGTGCTCAAAGCCGCCCATCAGCGCCACAAACCCCAGCGGCAAAGAGAGCGCCAGCGAGGCGTAACCGAAGACCATGGAGCGAAACCAGATGTCGTTCTCTTTTCGGGCGCGGGTTTTGTAAATAAGCCCGATCTGATAAAGATAGATGCCCATGGCGCCGATCATGGCCAGCAGGCTCAAAAAGCGCAGGTCGTTGCTGTCAAACATGGCGCCGACCAGGTAGGTGGGCACGGCGTAGAGCATGACTTTGAAAGCCAGGTGAATGGGGCGCTCGTCAAAGCCGTGGGAGAGGCCGAACATCGGCAGGAGAATGAGGCTCATGCCCAAAATGGTGAGCGTCACGTAGCCGCCCAGTACCAGCACCATGTGCGCGCCCAGCCACCGGCCGATATCCACGCCCGCGCCCGCGCCTATACCCAACGCCATGGCAAAACCGGCCAGGATACCCAGCAGTAAGAAACCGTTGGTGGCGGCGACGGTCTTGACCGTCAGGGAAATGTGCTCTACCTTGCGTAGGGTCAAAATGGTGTCGGCCAGGTAGATGAGCATGGCCGTGAGCACCATAAAACCGCCGTAGGGCAGAAGGCCCGGCCAGAGCAGAAAGCCCAGCACCATTCCCACGGTGCCCAGCCCCAGCAGGGGCCAGATGAGGTAGTAAAAATCGACGCTGAAGTGTCCCACTTCCAGCACCACCGGCACCAGTTGGGCCATGGCGCCGAAAATCACCATCATCACAAACCCCAGCAAAAAGAGGTGGGCCCAGGCGACAATGCCCAGATCGTAATGGGTGGCGTGGGCGTCAAAAAAAGGGAGTGTCAGCGTAGCGACCAGATAAAAAAGGCTCCCCAGCACGAAAAAGGGGGCAATGAGCGAAAAGGGAGGGGCAAACTCCCGTGATACGTTAAACATGAGAATCCTCGCAGGTTAAAAACGGATGCCGACGGCGGGGGCGTACCCCTTAGCCGTGGCAGGCGGTGTCGTTAAGATTGGCCTTTTCGCTGGCCCCTTCACGGTAGCTGAAAACCAGCTTGACGCGGCCGTCTTCAAGCGCCTCGTCGGCAATGTCGAAATTCTCGCCGATCTTGTCCAACAGGCCCATCGGTTTTTTGTGGTTGATCATTACCAGCTTCTTGTCGGGGCCGTCAATGAGTTTCAGGCCGCTCATGGCGTTAACCATGGGTTCGGGCGGGCCGCATCGGGAGGTGTCGAATTGGTAGTAGGTGATGCCGTCTTTGGTATATTTGTAGAAGTCCACGGTGGCTCCGGGAACCTCCACTTTTTCGGCGTCTGACGGTAAAATTTCCATTTTTTCTCCTTTTTTCGTCAAATGTCAGAAGCCATTATAGGGTAAATAAGATAAAATTTGTCTTGATTAAAATCAAATAGTCTCAAAGCGCCTCCCATTCGTAGACAATTTCGGAAAATACCTCATATCGGCGGGGGGAGGGGGCTACCATTTTCAAAACGGTTTGGCTGAGTTTTTCGGGGACGGCCGGGTTGATGAGGCGGGGCGCTTTGGCCGGTTCGGTGTCGAGGGGGTTGAAAAGGTGCGTGCCTTGGTAGGGGTTTTGGCCCGTGAGCGCTTTGTAAAGCTGTTGACCCAGAAGAAAAATCTCGTTGTGCTCGCTTACGCTCGGCCAGTCGGCCGTTAAAGAGAGTTTTGGCAGATCGCGGGGGTGGGCGATAAAGGCGTTGTAGCGCACCCAAAATCCCAGCGCCCCTTTGGAGTAGCGGCGCAACACCCGGCTTTCAAACGCCTCGAAACTCTCGCCTCTTTGGCGCAGGTCACGGTAGGCGCGGGCCAGTTCGGCCACCGGGTATTTGGCCCGGCTTAACGGCACGCTTTTAAGAAGCGTATAGGCTTCCTGCTGGGTGTTGACCGATTTGCCTCCCAGCAGGATATGCACGCCGTGAACCGTTTGGCCCGCCTCTTTGGCCTTGCACCCCACAAAGCCGATGTCTCCCAGGCCGTGCACCCCGCACCCTTTGACACACCCGGACCAGTGTAGTCGGATGAGGGCATCGGAAGGCAGGGGCACCTCTTTGTGCAGATACTCGGCCATGGCGATAGCGTCGGGCTTGGTGGGAATTACCCCAAAGGGGCAAAACGCATTGCCCGCGCAGGCGACGGTCTGGTTGAGGTAGGGGGAGGCGACGTTGGCGTAGCGCTCAAAGGGTTTTTGTCTAAGCGCGTCGGCCAGACGCGTTTGCGCGACTCCCAAAATCAAAAGGTTCTGGGTGGTCGTGACACGCAACGCTCCCGTGCCGTGGCTTTGGGCCAGTCGGGCCGTTTCCATCATGGCCGTGCCGCTAAAGAGGCCGGAAGGCACCACCATATGCAAAGCAAAAGAGCCGTCTTTGAGGCGGATGCGCCCGTCGCGCTCCTCAGTGCGGGGCTGTTTGACCAGCGTCTCGCCCGCCGGCGCGAAACGTCTGCCCGCCTCGGCTTGCACGGCTTCGACCAGCGCTGTCATGCCCGCCTCTTTAATCAGGTAATGCAGGCGGTTTTTGTTGCGGCTGTCGCGAAAGCCGTAACGCCTGTAGGTGCGCAGTAGCGCCTCGTAAAAGGCGGGAAGTTCCTTGGAAAGCAAAAAGATGTCGGCGGAGCGGGCGACGGCCCCCACCTTGCCGCCAAGGTAGACATTAAAGCCGTATTCGCCATCCTTGTTGGCCAAGGCAAAACAGCAGTCGTGGGCAAAGAGGTTGCATCGGTTGGTCATGGTGCCGCCAACGGCGGTATTGAACTTGCGGGGCAGTGTGGCGATCCACTCGGGGTTTTTGAGCCAAAGAGCCTGGAGTTTCTCAACCAATGGAGCCGTCTCGATCAGGCTGTCAAAGGCCAGGCCGTCCAGCGGGTCGGAGACAATGTTGCGGAGGTTGTCCACGCCTGTCTGCCAGCTTGTCAACCCCACCGCTTCCAACTCCTCCATTATGGTAGGAATGTGGGCGATCTCAAGGTGGCGCAACTGCACCTGCATCCGGGTGGTCAGATCCATAAAGTCGTTGCCGTAGTCACGGGCCAGTCGGCCAAGGGTATGGGCCTGCCTGGCGCTTAATCTTCCTCCCGGAACGCGAACGCGCATCATGAATTTTCCCGGCGTGGCCGGTCGGTGGTAGATGCCCAAACATTTTAGAAAAAAGTCCAGATCCTCTTTGTAAATGCTTTCAAACCCCTCTTGGGCGTAGGTTTGAAGAGCCTCCCACGCCTGCTTGTAACTGCGGGAGGCTTTGAGTAGCTCCGTTTTGTTGTGTCGGGTGTGTTTGGCGGAGATTTTGGCCAGTCGCATAGACGCTCCCTATCAGCGGATTTTTTGAGAGTCTATCAAAGCCGAAGCCCTCTTGGTGATTAAAATTTATGCAATATAGATTGGTTAAAAATTAACCAAAAGATAGAACAGAAACTAACTACAATGGCATTCGCAATAGATAAGAAGGAGTCTTCATGAAACTTGGCGAGCTAAAAAGCGCCGGGCACCTGCCGACCCTGTTGGCGGCCTTTTTCTATTTTGATTTCAGCTTCATGGTCTGGACGATGCTGGGGCCGCTCAGTACGGAGATCGCCGAGTCGCTGGCGGGTCACGGCTTTTTGCTGAGCCCCTCGCAAAAGGCCACTTTGCTGGCCATCCCCATTCTCTCAGGCGCGATCCTTCGTATCGTGCTGGGATTCGGGGTAGACAGATTCGGCCCCAAAAAGACGGCGCTCACCGCCCAGGCCGTGGTGATCGCCTCGCTTTTTTACGGCTATATGCGGGGTGAGGCGATCACCTATCATGAGTTGCTGGCGGTGGCTTTCGGTCTCGGGTTTGCCGGCGCGTCGTTTGCCGTGGCGCTTCCTCAGGCGGGGCAGTGGTATCCGCCCCGGCTCCAGGGGCTGGTACTTGGGCTGGCGGGTGCCGGCAATATCGGCGTGGTGCTTGACTTTCTCTTTGCGCCCAAGATCGCGGAACTTTGGGGCTGGGAAGCGGTCTTTTTGGTGGGCGGGGGTCTTTCGGCCTTAATCTTTGTGCTCTACCTTTTCATGGCCAAGGACGCGCCGCCGTCAGTGTACAAACCCAATCCCAAGAAGCTGGGCGATTACCTCAAACTCCTGCGTGACAGGGATACCTGGTGGTTCAGCCTCTTTTACGCCGTGAGCTTTGGGGGGTTTGTCGGCTTTGCCAACTATATGAAAGTCTATCTGATGAACACCTACCAGGTAGATATGAGCGCCTTTGGGCACGATTTTCTGGGTGAGGAGAATGTCAAGGTCGTCGCCGGGTATTTCGGGGCGCTCTGTATCTTCGCCGGTGCCGTACTGCGGCCCGTGGGCGGCGCCGTCGCCGACAGGCTGGGCGGTGTGAGGAGCCTTTATATCTTCTTTGGCGCCGTGGCGGCGCTGGCCGTTGTGAACGCCACGCTGGTGCACAGCTTCTATTTTGCCATTTTGGTGCTCTTTCTCATCATGGCCAATCTCGGCATGGCCAACGGTGCGGTCTTTCAGCTCGTACCCCAGCGCTTTGGCAAAGACATGGGTATCATGACCGGTATTGTCGGTTGCGCCGGGGGGCTGGGCGGTACGGCGCTTATTAAGACGCTGGGCTGGTCCAAGGGGGCCTTTGACGGCTATAGCGCGGGTTTCTTCCTCTTCGCCGGCGTGGTGTTGGTGGCCATCGTGGGTATCAGCCTGGTCAAAACCCGCTGGCGCACCACCTGGGGCCTCAAGGCCGGGGGGAGAATATAAGTCCTTTCAAGGTCTGGGCCCAGGTTGTCTGGAGTTTAAAAATTTAGGCCCATTTAAAAATCTATTCCTCGTTACCGGCCAAAGAGTCGGTAGCTGACTATTTTTGCATGAGGCTCATGGTCAAAACCGCCGCGATTTTCGCGCCGAAGGGGATGGCTTTAAGATCGACCCGGTAGTTGGGATTGTGGTTGGCAAAAGGAATGGCTTTGCCTTCGGCTTGGGCTTTTTTGACCAGTTCGGGATCGGCGGTTCCTACAAAAAAGTAGTCGATTTTAACGTTTTTAAGATCATGCACCAGCATCTGCACATCTTCGGAGCCGGTAGCCGGGTCAAATTTGGTAATCAGCCCCTTTTTATCGACCAGTTTCGACCCAAGTAGCGCCTCATTGAGCGTTTTGATGAGCGCTTTGTCGTTGACCAAAGTGGAGGAGTAACCTTTGCATACGATGGTGGGTTTTTTAGATGAGGCTAAAGCCTACTGCGCAATCTCACGCCTGGCGGCTACCAAGCGCCAACGAACTGTTAAGCATCACGGATCTTGGCAGCAGCGATCCCACTATTGACCCGACATTCCGGAATGTTGTCAGTGATTTTTACTGGTCTTCTACGACGGTTGCGGGTGATGCTTCCGATGCATTGGGTGTCAATTTTTACTACGGTGGTGACGATGTTTGGACTACTAAGATCGATATATACTATGTGCGATATGTCCGGGACAATTAAACTTTGAAATTTTGATGTTTATGCATATTTTTTTTGAGAAAAATCATCGGGCACCGAATTTTTTTAACCGTTCATAATTTTTGAAGGTGTTTTTCAGTCGTGTTCTGGTTTCGGGGGATAGAACGAGTTTCATGCTTTTTTCCGCCACATATTTTATGAGCGCAAAAGGATATTCTTTGCGGCTTTTCAGATTGTAGATACGTTGTAAGTGACGGTAGGAAAAGATTTGGATTATCATCTCGTAAATAAGCCTTTTTCGAGAGACTGCTTTCCGATATTTTTCCATCGAGCCGATAATTTGGGAATAGTGACTGTTGTATTTGTCTATTTGTATGGGTATTTCTGCTTGAAAAAGGTGTTTGAGAAGAAAAAGGTAGTCTTGCCACATTTGTGTCAACCCGTGGTTTTGGCAAAGTGTTTCAAGTGCTTTCCAGTCAATCTCTTTTTCCCGTTTTCTGATGAGTGTTGCGGCATGATGGAGATCACGTAGAGCGAGCCCCAGGTTCTCATGCATTTGGTGATGGTATTGTGAATGGAGAAAGATGTGGTAAAGATCGTATGTGGGTTCGATGACATCGGCACCGGGAATACCCAGGGCGGGATGAAGATGGGCTTTGAGCAGAGTGTTTGAAAAATAGGTTTTCCCCTCTCCTCCCAGAATGTAATAGTGAACTTCCAACGCGGCGGCACTTGTGTCCGAATAGATACGGGGGTAATGGTGATTGGAACGAGGAGTACCGGGAACACGGCGATATTCTCCCTCCTTTTTCAGTAAATCAATACACTCCTTGAGACGGTTTTTGGGAATCCATAAATCAATGTCTGACATTACTCTTTCACCGAGGTATTCGTAATACTCTTCACTCAATGCCGTCGCTCCCTTGAGCAAAACAGGTGTAACGTCTATATGTGAAAAGAGCGCTGTCAGAGATTTTAACTGTTCAAGAATTTTTTCATTTCGTTTCTGATTGAAAGCATAAAGAGTCGTCAAATATTCTACAAGCAGTGTATCTTTGATCTCAAAAAGGGTTTCGGAGATGTGTAGTGCGCGAAAAAGTGAAGGAATCAGCAAATGGCAATTGGCAAACTCTATAATTTCAATCCAGGGGGTTTGGGGATCGGTCACGACTCTTTCAATTTGGTCGTAATCGTTCCAGGGAGAGATTATGAGGCATAGATTTTCTAACGCCTCGGTTCTCCTGTTTGTCATTTTGACAACTTTGCGATAATTTCATACGCTTTTGTCAGATCGCTGTATTCCAAGCGGTATTTATCGAAACTTTCCAGTAACGAGAGCCACTCCAAAACCGTCGTTTCATCGAAACTGTCTTCTACCTCATAACCCGATTGGGTAATCATGGCCAGGGCTTCCAGAGTCGTGAGTCTTTTCAGGGACGTTTCGGTTTTTTCCCTATATTTTGGAAACAGTAGTAGCGCGCCCTTTACCGAACGGGGAGTCTCAGCGATGTAAGTCGGGGTGAGAAAAACGAGCTTTTGGTCGTCGAAACGCCGATGAACGGGATGAGAGGAACATTTGAACCCCTCTGCTTCCAAAGTCTGCCAACTTCCCTCCTTGATCGCCACCGGAAAAGGGAGCGGCAAAAGGTGTTTCCGTCGATCGATGAGTGCAACTTCATCGGTAAAGAACTCAAACCCTCGATGGGACAGATAGGCTGCGAGCGTGCTTTTCCCCGAACCTGAAACAGCAGGTAAGATGATCACTCTTTCGCCATTGCCAAGGGCGGCGGCATGAAGCGAGATGAGGTAGTCGCTGCAACGATAGCAGGCGATACGAACATAATCGCAAAAGTAGGGAAACAGTCTGTCATCGGGGATGGATTGACGTATCGAAGTGCCGTTGAATCGTATGCCCCAAAGTCCCTTTTTCTTTTGAAGGGTAATATGTAAAGTTTCCCGGCCATTGACAGGTGCGCGAGTTTTTAGATATTCGATCTCTGAGAGGAGGTTGTCAGAAAGCGGGGTACAACTGAAGCGGCATTCTCCCAGGCGATATTGATCGGCGGGAGCAGGAAGAGGGGTTTGAGGAGTGGGAGGATAGGGAGGAAGCGGATCTTTTGAGGGAAGATCCCTCTCCTCTATACCGTTAAAGATCTTTCCTATCGATACGATCAACTCTTTTAACCGTGGGATATTCTCACAATAGGAAAGAAGTTCCAAAACGGTGATTTCTCCGTTTATGATCATTTCCGCTATGGCGGCACCTGTTTTGTCAAAACCGTATAAACGACCGCTTTTTTTTGAAAAGAGCAAAAGATGACCCTCCCGGGTCGTATAACTGAAAAAACTTTTCACCATACCCGTTTCGGTCATCTCTTTGTCATGCATTCGCCGTACCGATCAGGGGGCGTTTTCGCTGAAACCGTCATTTGTATCGGTTGTATCGTTCGCGTCTCCGGTACTGCTGTTCGCCCTGGATTGTCCGGGACTCATCAATACAAGCATGCCTGCTGGAATGGCACCGGTGAGTTTTCCGAACTTTTCCATAAATCTGCGTCTTTCACTGTCGTTTAGGAGTTTGTCACCATGTTGTAAGTTTTTTATTTTTTTCATCGAATCCTCTTTGCTCTGCCGTTATTCTCTGTCTTTCGTTTTACTGAACCGAAACGCTAACGGACAGAAGATCCAAACATCTCCTGTACCGCCGGTGCACTGTCGCTTCCTTGCGGCAACGTGTCGTCACTTCCTGAACCGCATCCTGCAAGAAAAAGGATAAAAGCCGTTATCCATAGAATCTTTTTCATTGGGGTTCCTTTTTGGTTTGATTTCATTGGATCTTTTAGCGCATGGGACAGATGCCGTTATCGCTATCGGTATCTTCGGCAACATAGTTATAGACCCTGCGACCGTAAAAACCGTAATGATGATTGGTTCTTGCTCCGATCAATATAGAGATGGAGCCTGCTCCGGATGGAGTAAGATCGTCTACCTGGTAGAAACGTATTACAATTTTGTTGCCCCCATCGCCTGTATCGTTCCAGGGACCGTGGCGACTACCGTCACCTTCCCAGTCTCGATTTGATGGAATGTCGATGTTCGTTACGAATGTATATTCGTAGGCGTTGACCTCCTCGCCGTTCGATGCGGTATAGGTCCAGTCATCAAGTGTTCGTTTATTGACTTGCTGAACAGAGGTGTGAAGGAGACGATTGGCATCGTCATAACTGTTGCCACATTCGTAATCATCTTCGCTGGTACAGTCGAAAAAGGCTACCGTGCTGGTGTAGTCTTCTCCATAAGCGATAATTTTCCACTCAAGTGTGTAAGAATTTCCCGCTTTAAGTCCGCAATCGGGTGCGTTGTTCGACATCTCAATTACAGAGACGATGGGAGAGATTCGCTGACGGGCTTCAAGTCTTGCATCATCCGCTTTCAATCCAATACCGGCGGTGCAGATCAATCCCGCCAAAACCAGTGAGCCCTTTCTCCATTGCATAATGTGCCTCCTTGAAATTTCTTTCCGGCCTTCACCGTTGCGGGATCAATCTTCGCGGATTCGGTCGGATTTCTTCATTTTAACTCGTTAATTCTTTGGAAAAGTTTTGTCCGTTGGGGTGTAGGCTTTAATTATTTTATATTTTGCTATCTAGTGTCTAAAATTAATAACTAATATTTAAAAACTTGTTTGAATTTGTTTTAAACGCAGTAAAATAGGGGTTTTGAGCTGTTAAGTGATATATTCTAAGAGTCCGACAATTGTAAAGATATATTTCGAAATTCTAAAGTATAATCCGGTAATTTTTACCGAAAGGATAGCCAATGGGACGCGCGTTTGAGTACCGCAAGGCGGCCAAACTAAAACGCTGGGGAGCGATGTCGCGCATCTTCCCCAAGCTGGGCAGAATGATCACCATCGCCGCCAAGGAGGGCGGGCCGGACCCGGAGATGAACCCCAAACTGCGCACGGCGATACTCAACGCCAAGGCGCAGAATATGCCCAAGGATAACATTGAAGCGGCCATCAAGCGCGCCAGCGGCAAAGATGCCGCCGACATCAAGGAGATCGCCTACGAAGCCAAAGGTCCCCACGGTACGTTGATGTATATTGAGACCGCCACCGACAATCCCACCCGCACCGTGGCCAACATCCGCGCGGTGCTGGTGCGAAACGGTGGGGAGTTGCTTACCAGCGGGTCGCTCGATTTTATGTTTGAGCGCAAGGCGGTCTTTGAGTTTGACAAAGATGAAAGCATCGATCTGGAAGAGCTGGAGCTGGAGCTTATCGACTACGGTTTGACGGAGCTTGAAGAGGATAAAGTGCCTCAGGAGAACGGCGAGGACAGAGAGATTGTGCGTATCTACGGCGAATACGCCTCTTTCGGCGAGCTGGGCAAGGCGCTGGAAGAGAGAGGCATCGAGATCAAAAAAGCGTCGTTGCAGCGGGTGCCGACGGTGCCGCTGGAGCTGAGTGACGAACAGATGGATGAGGTGACGGTGCTGATCGACAAGCTTGAAGATGATGAGGATGTGCAGGTGGTCTATACCAACCTGGCGTGACAGTCAATACGCTTTGGTCACCAAAAGGCAGACCAAGGTGATGACGAACAACAACTGCCATATGGTGTCCCCTTGTTTTGGTCTTGGGCCCGCAAAAAAAAAGGCCGACGGTTCATGACTCCCGTCGACCATGCAGGCCCTTCGACCAAAACAAGTTGTTCGTCATCAAATTATAGTACAAAGGGGATGAATGGCCAACGCGCTTTTCAAAGTCACCAGCTTCGGTCTTGCCAAGGGAAAAGAGCCGGTCAGCGAAGATTTCGCCGCTGTGCGGGTGATGGATGATCTGTGCGTGGGCGTCGTGTGCGACGGCGTGGGAAGCGCCCGTGCCGGGGGGCAGGCGGCCAGGCGGGTGGTCAACTATATGATGAACAACTTCCAAACCCGTCCCCGAAGCTGGAGCGTTGAAAAATCTTTGCAACGCTTTATCGAAGGAATCAACGCCATTTTGTATCGTGAGGGGATCGAGGAGTACGAGTCGCCCGAATATGTCACGACGCTCTCCATCGTCGTGATCGAGGGGAGTCGCCTCTACGGCGCCAACGTGGGGGATTCGCCCATCTGGCTCTATCGGGACGGCAAGCTGCAAGAGTTAAGCTTTGCGCACGTGAGCGACGAAAAAGGAATGGCGCACGTTTTAACCCAGGCGGTGGGACTGGACGAGAGGGTGGAACCCTATTTTTTTGAAAACAACCTGCAAGTGGGTGACAGGCTTTTGTTGGCCAGCGACGGGCTGGAGAAGGTGCTTGAGCCTATCGAGATAGAAAAAAAGCTAAAACTCGGCGCCGCCTCTCTCGTCAAGGTCGCCAGCAAAAAGGTAAACGACAATCTTCCTGACGATACCACCGCCGTGGTGATCGAGGTGGTGGGCCAAAGCCAGACCCGAGCGCTTAAAGAGCAAAAGCTTCCCATCCCCACCCGTTTGCAAAAGGGTGACAGCATTGACGGTTACAGACTCATTAAACCCCTGATCCAAAACGGACGCACCTGGCTGGCGGAAAAGAAGGGGGTGAAGTATGTGCTCAAGTTTCCGCCTCTGGAGGCGATCGACGACGAAAAGCAGCTCGATCTTTTCGTACGTGAGGCGTGGAACGCCAGTAGGCTCAAAGCCGGCTTTTTCCCCAAAGCGGTTATTCCAAAAAACCGCACTCTGCGCTACTATGTCATGGCCTACCTGGAAGGGTCCACCCTCAAAGAGCTCACGGCCCAAAAGCCCCTGCCGGTAGAAGATACCATCGCTTTGGGAAAATTTTTGTCGGGGGCTTGCCAGTACCTGCTTAAATACGATTTGGTTCACGGCGATATTAAATCTGAAAACATCATCGTTCTTAAGCGCCACGGCAAACGGGTTTTTAAGTTGGTCGATTTCGGCTCCATCGTGGAGATCTTCTCCATCGCCTCCAGGGCAGGAACCCCCAGCTACCTGGCGCCCGAGCGTTTTAAGGGCGAGCCCATCAGTGAACAGAGCGAGATCTTCGCTATTGGCGTGACGCTCTACGAAGCGTTGACGCGAACGTACCCCTACGGCGAGATCGAACCCTTTCAGACACCGACCTTCAAATCGCCCAAACCGGTCCGTTACTTCAACAAAGCCGTGCCCGCCTGGCTGGAATCGGTGGTGATGCGGGCGCTTGAGCGTAATCGGGAACGCCGCTATGAGGTCTATAGTGAGATGGCTTATGAAATTTCCCATCCCGACGCGGTGCGCCCCTATTTTTCTGAAGAGAGCTCTATTTTTGAGAAAGATCCCGTCAAACTTTATAAAACCCTCTTTCTTCTTTCATTTCTTGTCAATCTGGGCTTGTTTGTCTGGTTGTTGCGCTGAAATTTGTGCCTAAAAAATAGGCATATATTCAGATAGGCTGAAAAAATTGCCCAATTAATCATCAAAAAATCTGAAAAATAAAATAACTTTTAGAAAAAATTCTTAGGAAAATCAGAATAGTTTTATATTTAAAAGATTATGATTACGGCAGATGTTAATGGACGTTTACATCAATTATTTTGAATAAAAACGCCCGTTGACATAACCTATCCCAAGAAAGGAAGCACCATGACCTTTGCAACTTCCGTTGAGTTGTTGAAGTTCCACTGGGTTGCTTATACGATCTACGCGGTGATGATCATTTCAGTCATCGCGTGGTTCGCGTACAACCTGACACGCGAAGAGAAGGCGAAATCGATTGTTCGCATTCCCTTCTACGGTTACATCGCGTTCCTCGTTGCCGGCGGTGTCGGCCACCATATCTTCACCTACAACGCCATTCCGTGGGTTTCGGAAGATATTATGCGCCACGAGATCAAGCCTGACGTGGTGTTTGACATTCATATCAAAAACCACAAATGGGAACTGCCCGCGCGTCCCATGGTGATCAAAGCGGGTCAGAAAGTTCTTTTCAACGCCCACAGTGACGACCTTGTCTACGGATTTGGACTTTTCCGTAAAGACGGCACGCTGGTGACCCAGATGCAGGTGGATCCCAAGCGCAAGAACGACCTGATGTGGACGTTCAACGAATGTGGAACCTTTGACCTGACGACCAGCGAATACGCCGGTCCCGCCCAGTACGACCATGAAGGTCATGACCTGATGTTTGTCAAAGACGCGGTCAAAGTGGTCGGCTGTAATGACAAAGTCGCAATGAACGAGGAGGCACACCGATGAGTTTCGCTCAGACGCTGATCAACGGTACCGATTTTGACCATACCAAACTCAACGCCCTGCAGAAGATGGTGCTCCGCGCCGTCGTCATGTCGTTTCTTTTCTTTGGCCTGCTGACCATTGAAGGGATGATTATGCGGCTGGTCGTCACCGGCCCCTCCAACCCCCTGCCGGAGATGTTCAGCCACGCCAGCCACTACTTCTCCATTATGACGGTGCACCCGATTGTCGGAATTTTTGGCTCAACCTACCAGCTGGTTTTCGCGGCCTTCATGTTCCTGGTGCCGTTCCTGACCAAAAAACCCCTCTACAGCGTCAAGCTGGGTAACGCGGTCTGGATTCTCATTACCGTGGGAACGGCGCTTTCCTGGATTGCCGCGTTTGTCTGGCAATATGCGCCTCTTTACACGCTGTACTGGCCTCTGCCTGCCGATACCAAGCAGTTTAGCACCATCGGCGGTATTGTCTTTATTGTCGGCGTGGCGCTGATTATGGTGGGAACGCTCGGGTTTATCTACAACATCTACGCCACCATCTTCGCCCGCGTGGGTGTACACAAAAACAAAACCACCAAAGAACTGCTGATTTCCGGTTTCGGTATTGACGGTATGCTCAACCTCTGGCACAAGCTTACCGGTAAGCCTCCCTACTCCAAAGAGCCCGCGCTGGCCCTGCCGGTAGTCGCGATCTTCCGGGGTACGGTCGATACCTTCCTGGATGCCATCGTGATTCTTGGCGCCGGTATCTTGGTGCTGGTCTACCTGCTGGCCGATGCCGCCGGCGCAAGCTGGAACGTGCATGCCATTGACGCCCTGCTGTACAAAAACTTCTTCTGGTGGGGACTTGACCTGGTGGCCGACGGTCTGGTTCTTATTTACGTAGCCGGTTCGTGGTACCTGCTGGCGACTTTGATTACCGGACAAAAACTCTTTATGGAAAACGTCGCCCGGGCGGCTTTGATGCTGGAACTGCTGGTATCGTGGATGGTCTGGAGCCACCACCTCCTGGCCGACCAGCCTCAGCCTGAAATGATGAAACTGGTCTCCGGTGAGATGGTTACCGCTTTTGAACTGCTGACACAGGGTCTGGCGCTCTTTATTACGCTGGTCACACTCTGGAAGGCCCGCCCGCTCAAAATGACCCCGCCCCTGGCCTATCTGCTCGGCGGTCTGATCGGATTCGGTCTGGCGGTTCCCGCGGCGATCATTCAGGCGGATATGGGTATGAACCGTGTTTTGCACAACACCCAGTGGATCAGCTTCGCGCACTTCCACATCGCGCTGATTGTTGGCCTTTACATGACGCTCTATAGCGCCGTCTATGTCCTGTGGCCGCTGGTAACCAACAACACCACCATGTGGTCGAAGAAATTGACATGGGCGCATTTCTGGCTCTATCTCATCGGCGGTGTGGGTATGGGTGCCTTCGCCGGTATGGCGGGTCTTGACGGTATGCTTCGCCGCCACCTCTATCTCAACGGCGAGTTCCACACCTGGATGATTCTGGCCGCGATCTGCGGTACGATGATCCTGGTGGCCTGGGCGCTCTTTTTGTTCAACATTGTCATGAGCGTGGGCATCAAAGGCCTCATCGGCATCTTCCTGCCCGCGCAGGATCCTTCCGCTTCTTACGGCATTGAGGAAGAGGAGGCCGAAGAGGAAGCCCAACCCGCTCCGCAGGCCGCTCCCGCAAGCTGATACGCTATAATTTCCCCCTTATATCCCGGCGCCTTCCGCCGGGATTTTTCATTGAAACTCTCAACATAAAGGCCAAGTCGTGACCAACCTGGAACGTGTCGCACTGGAGATCAAAACCGTGGGTCTATATGACCTTGTTTTGCAGGATGTCCAGAAGATTGCCGGCAAAAACCGTCTCAGCGAAAAAGAGATTGAACATATTCTGATTGACCATCCCGAGATTCTTGAAGCCTACAAACAGACCAATATCGAATACAACCTAAGCAACATCCACCTAAGAGACATTGACCTGCAAAAGGTTCCCGAAGCGTGCCGTGACAAGGCCAAAAAGGTAAACGAAAACCTGGCCGTTTTGCGCGACATCGAAAAGTACACCCTGGCGTTTGAGCAGAGCTCGACATTGGTGATTATTTTCAGCGTCGAGTTTTTTGTTCTCTTTTCGGTGCAATATTTTATTGTGCTTTTGAGTTTGAAAGAGTGGCAGTGGCATATCTATACGGTCTTCGCCCTCTCTATTGCCGTGGCGTGGTGGTACGCCAAGAAAGAGCAGAAGAAGTACAAAGAGGAAAGTGCCCGCTTTGAGAAACTCTACGAAGAGACCCTGAAACTTCTGGAAGAGTTGGAAGAGGCGGGGTGTGTCAAAAAAGATGACCTGTGGATCATGGAGTGTGAGGATCATGTCTGAGGCACTTTTGCGGGTTAGGTTTCGCTTTGATGAGGCGACATACCTCAAGGGCGCGAAAATCGCCTATGATGTCATGATGAAACACACCGGCCGCAAATATGTGGGCTGGTTTTTCATTGCGCTGGCGCAGTTTGGCGTGGTGGGGGCACTGCGGGCCGGAACCTACGGCCTGCTCCTGCTCTCAACCCTGTTATTGCTCTATTGGTACGTACTGCGCTGGCCCCTGCGCAAAGCGGCTTTGAAGCGGGTTTTTCACCGCTCCCCCTACGCCGATCGTGACTTGACGCTGGAGGCCCAGGAGGGCGGCTTGTGCGTGGATGACAAGTGTATTCCCTGGTTTGAGTTCACCCGGGTGCTGGCAACACCGCAAGGCTATTTGCTGGATATGAGTGACGCCTTTTTGTTCATTCCCCGCGACGCTTTTGAAGACGATAAAACCCGTACGGCGTTCGTGGCCCTGATGCGTGCCCATGTCAAGCGTTTTGAGAAGATTGACGATTAATTTTTATATTTTTTCACCATCCGTGATATAATCGCTCAAAATCTTTTGAGGAGCTTTCCATGTCCTACCTCTACATCGGCATTATTATCCTCTTTCTTGTCGCGTTGATCGTGGTGGCCAAGGTGGCCGACCAAGAGGATATGGAAGCGGACGAGTAGTCTTAGACCTTTCTGATCGCCACGGCGGCGTGGTTGTAGTCGGGCTCTTTGGCGTCTGCGTCGAGCAGGTCGTGGGTAAGGTAGTTGACGTGCCGGTCCGTCACCGGCATAAAAAGCACCCCCCGCCGGATATGTTCGGTCACCTTGGCTATCGTTGTCACACGGCCTCTGCGTGAGGTTACGTCTACTTGGTCTCCCTCTTGAATACCCAATCTTTTGGCGTCTTCGGTATGAATCTCCACAAATGTCAGGGGTTTGTGTTGAAGCAATCTTTGAATAGCCGCCGTTTTGGTGCCGCTGTGCCACTGGTCGCGGGTTCTGCCGGTGAGCAATATAAAGGGGTAGGTATCGTCTGGCATTTCGCTAAGATGTCGGTTGGTGACAAAGTGGATGTGGGCCTTGCCGGTTGGGGTGAGGAAACGGTTGTTTGCCAGCGCTCCCTCTCCCCAGACAAAGGGGCGCTCGTTGAGCGTATCGTAGTTGGACGCAAAGAGGTTCAGGTGTTTTCGGGGACTTAGGCGGGTCATGGTCCTGTACTCGTCAAATACCTCTTTGGCTGAACGAAAGGCAAACGCCTCTTCAAACCCCAGCCTTCGGCCTATGTCGGCAAAAATTTCCCAGTCGGCCCTGGCTTTGCCGGAGTAAGGATAAAGGGGGCGCAGGCGGCTGACGGTGCGGTCCAGATTGGTCTGTGTTCCCTCTTTCTCTCCCCAGGGGGCGGCGGGTAGACGGATATGGGCAAACGGGGCGGTTTCGCTTCCTTCATAGGCGTTGATCTCTACCACCAGAGGAATCTTGCGCATGGCCTTTTCGACACGGTTGCGGTTGGGCAGGTGGTAGACGGGATCGGTATGGCAGACAATCAGCACATCCATCTCGCCCCTTTCGGCTGACTCTATCATCTCAAACGCCGTCAGACCCGGTTGCGCGGCGACACGGTCGCTTCGCCAAAACCTTGAGACTTTGGCGACATTTTCGGGGGTGAAGTCCAGGTGCGCCGCCAGCGTGGTGGCCAGGCCGCCCACTTCCCGTCCGCCCATGGCGTTGGGTTGGCCCGTGAGCGAAAGCGGGCCGTTGCCGGGGCGGTTGATGGTGCCGGTAAGCAGGTGTAGGGCCAGCAAGGCCAGGTTTTTGTCCGTGCCCTGGGCGCTTTGGTTAAGCCCCATGGTCCAGGCGGAGATAAAGTTGTGGCTTTGAATCAAGAGATTGAAAAAGGCCTCAAACGCCGTTTCATCCAAGCCTGTTTGGGCCAAAAGGGCTCTCTCGTCAAGCGCCAGAATACCCCGACGGTAATCCTCATAGCCCTGGACGTGACGGGCGATGAAGGTACGGTTGACGCGGTTTTGGCGGATCAGCCGCAGGGCGATGAGATTAAAAAGATCGATATCGCTGTTGGGGCGCAGGGGAAGGTAGAGATCGGCCCCTTGGGCGGTGTCGGTGAACCGGGGGTCGGCCACCACCACCTTAAGCCCCCTTTTCCTGGCTTTTTGCACACGCCTCCAGAAAACCACGTGGGCCTCGGCCGGGTTGGCGCCTACCACGAAAAGCAGGTCGGCTTTTTCAATATCCTCCATGCGTACGGGCACGTAGTCGGCCCCCAGCGTCTTTTTGTAGGCCATGACGGCGCTGGCCATGCAGGTACGGGAGTTGGTGTCGACATTGGCAGTGCCCAAAAAACCCTTCCCCAGCTTGTTGGCCACGTAATAGTCTTCCGTGCTCATCTGGCCCGAGAGGTAAAACCCCACCCGCTTGGGGTCGGTGTTTGCCAGCGCTTTGACAATGAGCCCAAGCGCCTCGTCCCAGGAGCTTTTGACAAACGGCATGGAGAGATTGGGGCGAGTTTGGGGCCAAAGCAGGCG
>JAADEJ010000056.1 GCA_013153475.1 Campylobacterota bacterium | reverse complement strand
TGCCGTGCAACAGCAAAACGGCCCGCTCATCCCGCCCGGGTATCCACCACCCCCGAAGCGTCAATCCGTCGGCGGTACGATAGGTTATATCCTCATACGCCGCACCCCATTCGGCCGGACTCTTCAAAATTTCCGTCTTGTGTCCCAGACTTTGACGGTAGACCACAAAAACCGGATAGAGCGCCGCCATCAACAGCGTCGCCAACACCCATTTCATACCGCCACCCGTCTGATATGGGGCGAAAGGCGTACCAATACCTCATACGCGATGGTGCCAAACTGCGCCGCCGCCTCCCCGGCGTCATGAAAGAGGCAGACCTTCTCATCCTCGCCGCGCAGGCTAAACATATCCATCGAAACCCGCCCGAGTATCTCCCTGCCGTCAGGAAGCCGGTAAGGGCGCCTGGCGTCTCCTCTCAACCAGCCGTCGCCGTAGCCGATGTCGTAGGTGCTTACCGTACCGGCCTCTTTAAGCTCCCCTTCGCCGCCGTAGCCGACTCGCGCCCCGGCGCACAGGCGCCGGGTAGCAAGCCGCTTAGCCCACAAAGAGGCTACCGGGCGAAGATCGGGCGCCTCAAAGGGTTCGGGCAGTCGCAAACAGCCGTAGGCGGCTATGCCCACCCGGGCCACATCCTCCTCAAAGCTCCCGCACCGAAAAAGTGAGGCGGAGTTGTGGCTGTGCCACCGCACCCCCTTTAACCCCGCTCTCTCCAGCCGATCGCGCAGGGCCTCAAAACGGCGTCTTTGCCAAAAGTAGTCACTGCCCATTTCATCGGCCCCGCGGTAGTGGGTGAGCACCCCTTTAAGCGCCAGCCCGCGCTTTGCTATCGCCTCCAGCGCCGCATCTACCTCATCCAACGCCACGCCGTTGCGGTGCATCCCGGTATCGACTTTGAGCTCCACTTCGCACCCCGCGGGCATTGTAGCAATACAAGAACGGTCGTTCACCACGACCCGCACCCCATTTTCTGGCACTTTTTCAGGGATCTCCGAGAGCACCAGCACCGTCTCAAACCGCCCCCGCACCGCTTCGGCCTCCGCCAGCGTTCTCACCACCGCGTGGCGCACCCCGGCCTCAGCCGCCAGGTCGGCCATGAGGGTAAGACCGTGGCCGTAGGCGTTGTCTTTGAGCACCAGCGCCACCCGATCGATCGATTGCGTTTTGCGTGCGATTTGGTTAAGATTGTAAAAAAAATTTTCCCGGCTGATTCGCAAAAAAGACATGGCAAGATTGTATCGCAGTGAGGTTGAAATGTTCCCCAAACTCTCCCTTTTTTTTACGACGCTTCTGCCCGTCTTGGCGGAAGAGACACCCCGCTTCATGCCCGAAAACACCGGCGCCACGGCCCACCCGGTAGTAGCCGCCGTCAAAATTCTGGGCATGATCGCCACGTCGATTTTTGTTTTTATTATGGTCAAACGCAGCATTGGCGTGGTCAAAAACGACGAGGATGACAAAGTTGACCTTCCCGATTGAGTCGGCCCGCCAGGAGGCGGTGCTGATGGCCTTTCCCCACGAGGAGACCGACTGGGCCGAGGATCTGCGCGCCGCGCTTACCCCGTTCGTGCGCATCGCCAGCGCCATTGCGTGGGATCAGCCCCTGCTGCTTCTGTGCCGCGACCAAGAAAGCGTCAAGCAGCACTTCTGCGACACCCGCAACATCACTTTTGTGGAAATTCCCTACAATGACACCTGGACCAGGGACTACGGCCCCATCACCGTCTACGAAGGGGGCCGACGCAAATTTCTGGATTTTACCTTTAACGGCTGGGGCGACAAGTTCACGGCCGACCTGGACAACGCCGTGACCGAGACGCTGGTAAAAAAGGGGTATCTTTTTGGCGATTATGAGAAGATCGACTTCGTTCTCGAGGGCGGCAGTATCGAAAGCGACGGCCAAGGCACGCTTCTGACCACCGCCCGCTGCCTGCTCAACCCCAACCGCAACCCAAGTTACACCCAAGCGCAGATCGAAACCCTGCTCAAAGAGAAGCTGGGAGTTCAGCGCATCCTGTGGCTTGAGGAGGGGGAGCTTTTGGGTGACGATACCGACGCGCACATCGACACCCTGGCCCGTTTTGTCGACGCGCAGACCATTGCCCATGTCACCTGCGACGACCCAAACGACCCCCACTACGAGACGCTGGGGCGTATGCGCGAGCAACTTGAGAGCTTTCGCACCCAGGAAAACCGCCCCTACCGCCTCGTCTCTTTGCCCCTGCCCTCCCCCAAATATGATGAAGATGGCAACCGCCTGCCCGCCACCTACGCCAACTACCTGGTTACCAACAAAGCGGTGCTGCTGCCCACCTACGACGACCCCAAAGACAAAGAGATGGTGGCGCTGTTTCAAACGCTCTACCCGGGCCGTGAGATCATCCCCATCAACTGCCTCCCCCTCATCCGCCAGGGGGGAAGCCTACACTGCTCTACGATGCAGATTCCCGCCTACTACGAAGGATAACCGATGCGAAAAAAACTCCATGTCGTCTCACTGGGTTGTACCAAAAACCTGGTCGATACCGAAGTGATGCTGGGTCGCCTCAGGGCCTACGAGATGACCGACGCCCCCGAAGAGGCGGACGTGATCATCGTCAACACCTGCGGCTTTATCGACGCGGCCAAGGAGGAGAGCCTAAACACCGTGCTGAGCCTGCATGAAGCCAGAAAGGAAGATTCGGTACTGGTCATGGCCGGATGCCTGAGCGAGCGCTACAAAGAAGAACTCAAAAAGGAACTGCCCGAAGTGGATATCTTCACCGGGGTGGGCGACTACGACAAAATCGACGAGCTGATCGCCAAAAAGCAGACCATGTTCACCCCCCACGTCTTTTTGATTAACGAAGCGCACGAGCGCGTCATCACCGGCTCCACGGCCCACGCGTATATCAAACTGGCCGAAGGGTGCAACCAGACCTGTAGCTTTTGCGCCATTCCGGGCTTTAAGGGAAAGCTTCATTCAAGAAGCCTGGAAAGCGTGGTCAAAGAGGTACGGCGACTGGCGGAGCGGGGCTTTTACGACTTTAGCTTCATTTCGCAGGATTCCAGCAGTTACCTAAGAGACCTGGGCGAAAAGGAGGGGCTTATTCGCCTCATTGACGCCATCGAGACCATCGACGGGGTCAAAAGCGCCAGAATTTTGTATCTCTACCCCTCCACCACCTCTTTGGCGCTTGTTTCGCGCGTCGCCGAGTCGCCGATTTTCCAAAACTACTTCGATATGCCCATCCAGCATATTCACCCCAGAATCCTCAAAGCGATGAAGCGGGGCATCGGGGCCGAAAAGATCCAAGAACTGCTGACAGCCATGCGAAGCGTGCCCGAGAGCTTCGTGCGCACCAGTGTGATTGTAGGCTTTCCGAGCGAGAGCGAAGAGGAGTTTAAAGCCCTATGCGACTTTATCGAAACATTCGGCTTCGATCGGGTCAATATCTTTGAATACTCCGACGAAGAGGGCACCGACGCCTACGATCTTACCCCCAAAATCGACCCCGAAACCATCAGAAAGCGAGCCGAAAGACTGGACGAAATCGTGCAAAAAACCACCGAAGCCTCTTTGCAAAAGATGGTGGGACGCGAATACGAGATGATCGTCACCGGCCCCAGCGAAGAGCACGAGTACCTGCTTGGCGCCCGCCCCCTGCTCTGGGCCCCCGAGATCGACGGGGAGGTGCTCATCAACGACAGTGAAATCGAAAATCTCATCTACGACAAACCCTACCGCGTCCAAGTCACCGAGCGGGCGGGCGCCCAGCTCGTCGGTCGCGTCGTCGGCCATGCTTGAGCCCGAGGCGCTGGCCCTTTTAAAGAAA
This sequence comes from Campylobacterota bacterium, assembly GCA_013153475.1. Classification (GTDB taxonomy): domain Bacteria; phylum Campylobacterota; class Campylobacteria; order Campylobacterales; family Hydrogenimonadaceae; genus Hydrogenimonas. The sequence continues at coordinate 339 of JAADEJ010000056.1, read as the reverse complement.
GGGCGCAACCTGCTGGCCTTCTCGGCGGGCGTCGATTCGACGGCTCTCTTTTTTTTGCTCAAAGAGGCGGGCATTACCTGCGACCTGGCGCTGGTTAACTACCAACCCCGCCCCCAAAGCGACGAAGAGGCGGCCTACGCCCGGCTTCTTGGTACGCGCCACGGCGTGCGCACGTTTGTGCACACGGCGCCGCTTTTGCCCCACGCCCCCGATTTTGAGGCCAAAGCCCGTGCCATTCGCTACGACTTTTTCCACCGGCTCATCCGACAAGAGGGCTACGACAACCTCATCACCGCCCACCAGCTGGACGATCAGCTCACCTGGAGTTTGATGCAGATA
>JAADEJ010000047.1 GCA_013153475.1 Campylobacterota bacterium | reverse complement strand
AGAGAAGTATCACGACTACCTCCAGGGTCAAATCGGCAACCCCGAGGGTGACGACAAGCCCAACAAGAAGTATTACGACCCGCGCAAGTGGTTGCGGGAGGGCGAGAAGTCGATGGTTGAGCGGCTCAAAGTCGCCTTTGAAGATCTGTTGTGCGTTGATCGCTACTGATTTTCTTCTGCCTACGCCCGTGGAGCCATTGAGGGTTCGCGGGCGCCTCTTTTACGTCAAACGTGACGATCTGATTCACCCCTACTTTTCCGGTAACAAGTTCCGCAAACTCCAGGCGTTGATTCGACTGCCCGCCTCCCGTTACCGCCGGCTTGTCAGTTACGGCGGGGTTCAGAGCAACGCCATGCTCTCCATGGCGGCGCTGGCCCGCATGAAAGGGTGGCGGTTTCTCTATGCCGTCAAAGCCGTTCCCCGCACGGTCAGGGAAGCCGACGGGGGCAACTTCGCCGCCGCCACGGCTTTGGGAATGGAGGTGACGGAGCTGGGGTATGAAGGCTTTTACGAAAAGGTGGAAAACCTTAAAAACTCTCTTGGCTCCAAAGATCTTTTCATTCCACAGGGTGGGGCGGATCCCGTGGCGGAAGAGGGTGTCAAAACATTGGCCGGGGAGATCACGACATGGAAAAAAGCCGCCGGTCATACCCATTTGGATGTCGTCACGCCGAGCGGGACGGGGACAACGGCACTCTATTTGCGCCGTCATCTTCCTTCCGATATCGAGGTTCTGACCGTACCCGTGGTGGGTGACGCCCAAACGCTTCTGGCCCAGTGGCGCAGGTTGGCATCTGTAGACGAACCGCTGCCTAGGATACTTGAGGCAGAGACAAAGTGGCCCTTCGCCAAACCCCATCCCGATTTTCTGATGATATGGCGTGAACTCGAAAAGGCGGGGATAACATTCGATCTGATATACGCCCCAAAAACATGGCGGGCGCTGTTTCTTGAATATGAAAAAACCGACAGATCCCTTCTTTATGTTCATAGCGGTGGAATTTACGGGAATAAAACACAACTTTTACGTTATATGAACGAAAAAGCCCTCTCTTAACGCTTCAAATCCCTTGATTTCGCCATTTGTAAAGAATTCTTCAATCAAAACTTAATAAAATACTTTGATATAACTTTTAAGGGGAACAGAGTCGAGGGGATGTATCAACGCTTCTTTGGAATAGGAAAAGAGTTTTACCGGATTGCCGAACCGAAAAGCGAAGAGGAGATGGCCGGCGTTCTTCGTTTACGCTGCTCTGTCGTATGCGATGAGGATGGATTTAAAGAGAGGGAGAGTTTTCCCGACGGTTTGGAAAAAGACCGATACGACGACTACAGTGACTATCTGGCTATATTCGACGATTCAGACAGCGCGGCGGCATGCATCCGAATTGTCCATCACTCTCCGGTAGGGTATCCGATGGAGGAGATTTTCGGGCCGGTCATTGAACGTTTGCCCCATCCGAAAGAGGCGTGCGGTGAAGTCTCCAGATTTTTTATTCGGCAGGATTGCCGGAATCTCGCGTTTACCCATCTCTTTTTCGAAGCGGTGAAAGAGTGGTATTGCCAGAAATCGGTGCAGATTGGTGTCTATTGGACCGTTTCGGCCGTCGAGGAGACGTTTTTGAAGCTCTTAAACCGTCACGGATATCCTTTCAGGAAGTTTGGTGAAGGAAAAAGGTATGCGGGCAAAATACGTTTTCCCGCGCTTTTGTCCCAAAAAGAGCTCTGTTATGAGCAACAGATCAAAAGGGTGCGGCATGAGAACGCTCAATAGAATTTTTTTGACGATTTTGGCGGGAGCCCCGTTGATCGCCGCCGAGGACGGCATGATGCAATCGCGGTTTGTCGAACAGTTGCAGCAGGATATTCATCAAATAGGATGTGAAGCCGAAACGGTCAAAGCCGATGAGCCCTACAGACCCTACAATATTACCGTGCTCCACGGCGATGAACTTGAGAGAATCGGTGTGACGACGCTGCTTGACGCGTTGACGCTGGTGCCGGGTGTGGACGTGGCCACCGACAATATGGATAACAAAAAGATTGTCTTCAGAGGCTCCAACCCTTATGCCTACGGTCAGAGCAAACTCTTTATCGACGGTGTGGAGGTCAACAACAAAACCTTTGACAGTTACAGCGGTTTTCTCTCCATGCCGATCGAGATGATCCGTCGTATCGAGGTGACCCGGGGGCCCGGAAGCATGAGCGATGGCGTGAACGCCTATGCCGGCTCCATCCGTGTCTATACCCGTTCCGATGAAAATGGGGAAGGAGGAAGTGTCTGGCTGCGGGGCGGAAGCGACGAATACGCGGGTGGCGGATTTGTATCGAGATTTTCGGTCGGTGGGTTCAGTTTCCATGTCGACGGCTATTATCAACAGGATGACGTAACCGTTTCGGCCGGTCCCGACGCGCTGGCTACAGGGCTCTACGGCGCGGCGAATGTGGGATTGTCCCAAACGGGCGAGGCGCCGCTATGGATGAAAAACGCCTTGATCGGGATACGTGTCGATCGGGGCGATTTGACGCTTCGGGGGCGCTATCTCTACGACCGACACGGCGCGGCGTTCGGTCTCAACGGCGCGTTACCGGAGCATGATGACGAAAACCGCTATCCTTTCGGGTATGTCGAAGCCGACTATCATCCCGTATTCGGCTCCACCACCCTGCATGTCCAGGGCGGATGGAAATACTCCGGTTTTTATGACGAAAGCCGACTGTTGCCTTCCGGGTTCGAGGGGAATGTCTATTACCCGGACGGTTTCTATGCGGAAGAGAAAGGGGTTTTGGATACCTTTTACCAGACGACCTGGCTGGTTTATGACTGTAGCGGCAATCACCGTATCAGCGGAGGGTATTATCTGGATTATACCCGTACCCGTACCATTACGACCAAAACGACCGACCGCAGTGACGGGGTAGGAACGGTAGACTATTCGCAAACCGCGCCTTTTATCGATCCGGATGCAAATGAACACACCTGGCGCCTTTTTTTTCAGGATCGCTACCGTTACAACGAAGCGTTGACGATTCAGTTCGGTTTGAATGTGGAGAGGGTTTCCGGTATCTCGAAAACCGCGTTCAACCCAAGGGTGTCGGCTGTTTATCGTTACAGTGTCGACGATATTATCAAGGCGATCTACAGCCGGTCCACCCGTACCCCGTCCTGGCAGGAGCGCTTTTTGATCAACAATACCATCCGTATCGGCAATCCCGATCTCGAGATGGAGGAGGTCAATGCCTATGAGTTGACCTATATCCGCCGTTTTGCGGCCGATGCCTATGCCCAGGCGACACTTTTTTATCTTAACAATAAGAAACAGATCAACAATATCAATCCCGAACATATCTTTCTCAACGGATCCAAAAGTGATCTTTACGGTGTGGAGATATCCTGTAAAACACCGATCGGTCTCTCTTCCACGCTCTATGGGAGCTACTCCTACCTGGATGGGCAGTATGACGGCGAACCACTCGCCAATGCCGCGCACCATCTGTTGAAAGGGTATTGGCTCTATCAGTTTTCCGAACGGACGGATATGGCTTTGAGCGGCCGCTACGTGGGAGAAAAAGATCGTGCGCCGTTCGATCCGAGAGAAGCGTTGGATGCGTATACCACCGTTGATCTCGCTTTTGGCTATCATACGCGCGACTACTCCATCCGGGTGTCGATCAAGAATCTGTTCGACTCGGAGGTGAAGTACCCCTCTCCCTCCTACGGTTATCCCGATGACTATCCCATGCCGGGTCGCAGCGGCTATGTGACGTTCAAGATGGTGTTTTGAGTATGGGACGCGCGGTAGTCGGTCTGTTGTTGTGTCTGCAATGGGTGTTCGCGTATCAATACGACACCCTTTTGCTGCAGGCCCAGGCAAAGATCTACCCCAAGCTCTTGATGTTGAAAGCCAATTTACCCGTGGCGACCAGACCGGTACGGTTGGTAGTGGTGGCGCGGCAGGAGGAGCGTCAGCGCGCCGAAGAGGTCGTACAAATGATCGCGCGTTTGTATCACGGAAAAATCGGAGGTTTTCCGTTTGAAACGGAGGTGACGACCTATAAAGAGCTGGAGAGGTTTCCCAAAGCGTATGACGCGCTCTATCTACTCAAAGGCGAAGCGCGGCAGATTGCCGCAGCCGTGGAGATAGCCCGTTGGATCAACGTGCCGACCTTCGTCTATGACTACAAAGATCTGGAAAAGGGCGC
>JAADEJ010000033.1 GCA_013153475.1 Campylobacterota bacterium | reverse complement strand
GGATACCGTAATTGATGGCGGAAGCTTTGCCGCCGTTTGTCTTTTTCAAAACCCGTAGAGAGCGGTTGGTCTCATAGAACTCATAGAGTTTCGCGGTGGAGAATGTCCGGTCGGTCGAGCCGTCATCGACCACGATGATCTCCAGGTTGGGATAGGTCTGCTCTTTGAGGGATTCGATGGTTTTGCCGATGGTCTTCTCTTCGTTGAAAGCGGGCACAATAATGGTGACTTTGCGTTGGGTATCCATGACCCTGTTTTCCACGGCGTTGTTCTGTTTGAACAGGATTTTGAAAATGGAAAAGAAGAGCAGGGACATATAGCGCAGAATAACCAGCAGGGTAAAGATAAAGATGACGATAATACCCGCTTTGACAAAATAGTTTTCCACGGCATAGAAAGTGTTGTAGAAATTGAGCAGCAAAAAGCCCATTCCTATAACCAGTAGAATGCCGAGCAGGATAATCAGAAATGTTTTCACCACAGCTTCCTGAAGTTCAGATTGCATTCATAGCTTTTGTAACCGTCATAGTAGGCGCTGTATGTACTTGAGTTTTTAAACGCACAGCCAAAGCTGCCTCGCATATCTTTCAGATAGTCCGTATAGAGCCAAGCGCCAATATCGTAGAGCCAGACATCATCGAAAAAGCTGTACCCTCCCGCTACCTGAAGCTTGGCCGTCAGGTGATCGTCAACGTTCGCGAAGGTTTTCAGGCCGACAAACGTGGCGTCTGCCTGGTGCGGTGAGTAGTAGCAGTCGGAGGTTTTGGAATTGAATTGATACCATCCCGCCGCATAGGGAACGTAATGGAGCTTGTCATCGTCGTAGGTGGTGAAATCGTATTGAAATTGCGGAATGAAGACGTTGTTGTCGTCATCGATATGCTCATAGGCCAGTGACCACCATGACTCCTGGTAATCGGTAAAGTAACGATAACCCGTTATTTCGGTTTTGATGGCGTGGTAGTTGCTCGAGCATCCGGTCATTCGGGTATAGACGAGGTTGTTTCGGCTAAAGCGGAAAGTCAGACCGTCGCTGAGGAAGGGGGTGTAAGCAAAATCCCAGCCCACGGTATCTTCCCATTCGCTGCTGTCGAGGAATACATCAAGCAAAAAGTTGTCGTGTTTGATCCCCACCCCTGCGTTGAAACCGCGGGTACTGCCGGCATCTTCGCTGACATGGTAGTTGCGAAGCAGCAGGTAACCGGCGTAGTCGTCACTCAAATCACGTTGGAGAGTCATTTCGTTGGTAAAAGTGTCCAGGTTGTTATTGTCTCCGAAATAGTTGAGGTGGTCTTCCAGCTGCCACTCGTGGGACTCTTTTGTCAACGGTCTGCGCGGCAGGTCCGGACGACGGGGCGCGGCGGGATAGGCGGGTTGTCTATATTTGACGTTTTCTTCGCCTGGTGCACGGGTTTGTGCCGTATAGGAAGATGCCGGCATTCGCGATGCCCCGCTTTTCGGATAGGTATAGGTGTTGGGGCGGTAATCACGGCTGTCATAGCTGTTTTGTGCGTAATTTTTTTCTTCATACCGCTGTGTGGGGTGATAAGCGGAAGTTTCAAATCTCTCTATCGGACGAGGTTTGGGGGTTGCGACCGCCCTCGTCTCCTTGGAAAGAAGATCGATCTTTTCCCGGATGAGCGGATAAAGCTCAAAATCGGGATCGTGCGGTTGGTAGGGACCGGGTTTGAACGTCTCTTTGATGATACGACAGTCACCGTAACGGTTGCACCGGATGGTAAGGGTTTTGTAGCCTTCCTGTCTTCGGCCGTCCCTTTCATAGGTTTCGTAAAATTTGACGGTATAGGTATTATAAGTCTGTTTGAGTACCACCGGATTGTAGATTCCTACCGAAATGTAACCGGCATTGTAAAAAAGTCTGCGCTTGCGTTTTTTCCATTGCGGGTCGGCGAAAAAGTTGGGGCCGTAAAAGCGACTGTAACGCCTGAAATCGAGGCTTTCCCACGCCCTTTTCCATCGGATCAGGTAGCGTTTGAGAGCCAGGGGAAGGGGATGGGGAACTTTTTGCAAAAGATTCTGATAGACATAGAGAGCTTTGGCTTTCTGGCCCGATTTTTCGAGGTTTTGCGCATAATGGTACTCGATTAGAGGTGTGCGTTTTTTCCAGCTGACCAGATAGAACTCTCCGGCAGCTTCAGGGTAGTAGCCGCTGTACTCCAGGGCATAGGCATACCGTTCTCTCGCGTCGTAATCTTTGGGACGCAGATCCAGATACTCCCTGTAATATTTGACGGCACTGGGATAGAAGGTGGCGAAATAGGCGCGGTCCGCAATTTTGAGCAGATCGTTCGCCCGTTTCTGATAGGGATCCACGTAGTAATTTGCGGGAGTCGAAGGGGCTCCTTGTGCGCTCGCCTTCCGGGTTGGATGGGTTGCGGCGTAACGCTTGGCCAGCGCCCTGTCTTTTTCAATACGTTGTCGGATTTTTGCCAATAACTCTTTGGCATCGCTGTAATCGGGGTTTTCTTCAAGAAGCCTGGCAGCTATTTTTTTCGCTTTGGCGTACTGCCCCTGCCAGTAATATTCCTGGGCAAGCGTGAAGTAGGCCTCTTTCGTGTTTTTGAGTCGGGCGAATTTTTCGAGCGCGGCAAGCCCTTTTTTTACCTCGCCCGCTTCGATCAGGCTGATGGCATAGGGCTTGAGCGCCTCGAAATGGGAGGGGTTCTTTTCGAGGTAACGGGCATAATAGTCGGCCGATTTTTTATATTTTTTATCGATAAAGTAGTACTCCGCCAATTTAAGGAGATAGGCGCCTTTGTCATTCCCGCTGTTGACGTATGCTTCATACTTCTCTATGTAGGGGCGGACATGGCCGTTCAGTACATCGACGGCTTCCTGCACCTCTTCGTCATCGGGGTGCCGTTTGAGATAGTCGGTAAAATACTCTTTCGCCAGGGATTTCTTATCTTCCCACATGGCAATGAATCCGAGGGATTTGATCGCCCGGTCTTTCTGCTCGGGACTCCCTTTTTCCAGTACTTTATGCAGAGCGGTTTTGGCCTTGTCGAAGTCGAGGCTCCAGGCCAACAGGTTGCCGTACAGAAGCATCAGTTTCGGATCGTCACTCGTTTTGAGCATATTGATATACTGGATGGTCTGTTTGTCATTGGCATGCCAGGTCAACATATTGGCCAGAAGTATATTGGCTTCTTTGTCGTCAGGGTTTTGGTCAATATGGGTGGCCAGCAGGTCAAGAGCCGCTTTGGGATCTTTGGAATAAAGCGCCTGTACAAGAGGCTCGAGATGGGCGTATGACGGGTTCTTTTCATAAGCATTTTGAAGTTTTTCCAGCTCCGCTTCCCGTTTTTTCTCCATCTTTTCCCGATAATCTCTCGCCAACTCCGGATATTTCTCCTCAATGACGGGCAGATCGGCCTGGCAGGTTCCAAGAAAACCGCCTTTTTCACACGATTTGAGCAGATAGAGGGCGTATTCACGCCGAGGGTTCAGGTGAAAGAGTCGGCTGAAATTCTCGGCGGCTTTATAATAATCGTGCTGATAGTAGTGGGTATAGGCGGCGATTCGGTAGAATTCGGCATTGTCACCGTTTTTTACATGTTTGAGAGCCATCAGAGCGGATGTATAATCACCTTCCCGCATGGCGATGTCGGCGATTTTCAGGAGAGAACCGTCCGACATGGGCATATGTTTGGGACGTTTGTTCCACGCCCGGAAAAATTTGATCAGATCGCTCAGCCGTTTTTGCCTGTAAAGCGCTTCGACCGCCTGGTCGGGTGTTTCGAAACGGCGCATGATTTTGTCATAAAAAAGTTCGTTGAGCGTTTTGTCCCGCATCGCTTTGGCAAATTCGTTTTTGGGGTCGATGCGAAGTACCTGTTTCAGGTATTTGTCCGCCAGGCCGTATTTGCCGTGCTCGATATAGTAGCTTGCCAGAACGATTCTGTTGTCGATGTCGTCGGGATGATCACTGACGATCTTCTTTAACGAAGCGACATCGATATCGAGGGCCTGAAGGCCCGAACCCAGAAGGGCAAGGAGTGTCAAACGGGCGATTAATCGCATATATCCGCTCTCACTTTGGGCCAATCGAAGGCCTCGGAAATCGTATATCCCTCTTCCACCGCGAGTTTGTCGAGGACTACCTTGGTATTGTTCTTTCGCATGTTGATCAGTGCGATTACGTAGCTTCTGGATACCGGATCGAAATAGATGAGATCCTGGTTTCTGAGCATTTTTCTCATATCGTGGGGAACGATATTGGAACGGAATTTGATGATCGAGAAGAAGATCTTGTCGTTGTAATAGGCATCTACGATATCGCAGAAGTAGCCTTTGTCCTGGAAAACACGGTGTGAGGTGATTTTGTTGGAAGTCGGCGTGTAGAAGTTCTTCTGCAGGGTCTTTTCGATCTCGAGAACATATTCCGCGCAATTGAAGGTACTGGGGAGAATCTCGAAACATCCCGATTCGATGGTGCGCATCTTGTCTTCATAGCGGACGTAGGGGCTTTGCACGATATAGATCATCTTGGATTTGATGTTGCGCTCTTTAAGGGTATGACAGAGATCGAAATCGGGTTGGTCCGAATTGAGGTTGAAAATAATAAGATCGGGCGATGTCAGGAAACCGTCCAGCATCTCGGGCATGCTGTGGGCAACGGTCAGTTTGAAGCCGCGTCGTTCAAAGAGGTAGCGGTGGAACTTGATAAGCTCCTCGTTTTCACTGATGAGAAGTACTTCGGTATCACGCTCCGTTTTCTCCTGAGCCTGTGCTGTCTTTTCGGCTTCTTCTTCCGATTCAATGGGAATGAGACGAAGTTTCTGTCCGCCGTTCTGGACGAACCGGAACCGTTCCGTTTCTATCGGGAAAATGGATGTTTTGACTTCCACCGTGCGTTCGGGCGATTTGGTGATGCTGACATGGATATCGCTGTAATCCTCGATGATTCCGATGGCGTTGGAGTTGTGCTCGTCGGTACTGACGGTAAAGAAAAGCTTGAAGTCGTTGGCCTCTTTGATATTGATCATTCGTTCCATAAAGAGGGTAGAAGCTTCGATGTCGACATTGCTGAAAACGGTGTCGAAACGGTGACAGATGATGGTTTTGGGACGGTAGGTTTCGATGGCGTGTTCAATGTCACGGGTGATGAAGTCAAAACCGTATTTGGCTTTTAATCGTTGCCATTCTTCCTTTAGTGTCAAGAAGTCAAGATGCCTGAGTGCCTCGTTGATCTCTGGGCTGTCCAGGTTCTCCAGGGAAGCGATACGCTTCTCCAGGAGTTTTCTCGGATAGGATGAGATAACAAGAATCCCGCCTTTTTCGGCATTCATCAAAGAGAAAGCGAGCTTGCCGATCTTTTTGTCGCCCTCAACCAGAACCAGTTTGGATTTCGCGATAACATCCTGGATAAGCATGTCAACCCTTATAAGTCAAAGTTACAACTCTATTATAGCAAAAATTATAAAAAGATACATTTTTTAACAGATGATCTTTTTATAAAACCGCATTTCTTTAGTCTTACCATATCAACTTTTTCAACCGGTGGGTGAGGTTGAAGGAGTTGAACGGCACATAGGGACCGTCGTGGAGACGGTAAACCAGTGAGACGCCCAGCCTGTCCCGGGTATAGGAGTACATATTCTCGATGAAATAGCCGCCGACAAGATCCAGGCCGTTTCCAAGTCTGTATCCCAGCTCGACAGCGCCTTTATAGGCTACGCCGTTGTCGTCGATGCCGGTAAGCATCAATCCCTCCTTGGTGAGGGGGAATTCGTACATATCGTCACTGTTGTAGGTTTCATACCCCAGGCTGCCCAGTGCCTGGTAGTAGAAACGGTCGATAATGTCGCCGAAACGGAAGATGACCGATCCCATCCAGAAATCCTGGGGCGAGAAGTAGCCGCCGTGGCCGTAATTGTAGGCCAGGGTATTGGTTTTGAAGCTGTCGTACATGCCGAAAAGCCCGATGTCCAGATAGGAGATATCCTCCACCGGGAAGTGATGAACGGCCATGGCGATAACCCGGTTTTCATGGTTGTCAATGACGTTGTGTCCATAGATGTCCGGGTAGATGCCGAGTTCCAGAAGATAGGTGGTGTCGGTATCGTAGGCGATACCGGCCTGATAACCGCGTTTGACGACCCGACCCCATTCGTAGCGGTCGTCGTCGATATAGGCTTTGTCACCGGTGAAGCTGATCATGCTTTCGTCGATACTCTCCTGGGTGGCCTGAAAATAGACTTTCATCGGGCCGTCTCCGAACTCGGCCCGTGCCTGCCATGTCAATTCGGGATCGATGTCGGCTCCCAGAGGCGTGGTGCCGATTTCCGCGGAAACGGGACCGTAGGAGAATCCGACGGCCGGAACCAAAACATCGTAGGTATCGAGATCCTGAGGCAGGTAGGTGTCGTTGAAGGCGAAGCCCTGGGGCACTTTCAGCGGGCCGTTGGATACACTCATGAAATCGGCATGGGCATAGATTTTGTAGTTGCCGTTACGGGTATATTGGTAGGTCAGGGGGATGGCGTAAATGTCAAGATTCGATGTTCCGTCCCGGCCCGAGCGATGGTCACGATAGAAGCCGACCGCCGCCGCATGTTCCGGTCGGTCGTAGGTGAAACTCCGGTTGACGGCAATCAGGGCCTGAGTTCTCGATTCGGATTTGGGTAGGGAGAGTATCAGCCGTTTGGCCGCCACACTGTCTTGAATCTGTGTATAAAGCGAGGCGATCAGTTGCCGATACCTGGCACTGTCGGTCTTCTCCATCAATGCAAGTGCCTGAAGCGCTGCTTTGTTGTCACCGTTACGATAGGCACTGAGGGCGAAGCCGTAGATATCGTCGGGACTTTCGCCGTAACGGTAGTTGATCGCCGCGAATCGGCTTTTCGCCTCTTCGAAATCGCCGTTTTTGAACGCGCACCAGGCGATTTGTCGGGCTTCTCCCCGATTCAGTGACGCGGTGTCGATTTTTTCGCCGAAAATCGTACAGGTTTTGTAATCGCCGTTTTTGAAAGCCCTGTTGAGACGATCTTTTGCCCATTCATCGTAAACGGCAGTCAGTCGCCTGCGATATTCGGGGAATTCGGAGAGGGTTTTACTCCACTCTTTTTCGAATGTCTGATCGTCACCGTAGGTTTTGATGGCGTAAAGATAGGCAACCCTCAGGCCAAAATCGTCCGGTTGGTATTGGATCGCCTTTCGGTAGGCCGCAAGGGCTTCGGGATTGTGTTCCCGGTCGTAAGCGGCGGCAATCTTGCTCCAGATGGCACCGCGCATCGGTTCATCGGCGTTTTTCAGGAGACGCTTGGAGATACGGTACGCCTCTTCATAGCGTCCCGTCTCGATATAGAGGGAAAAGAGCCGAAAAAGAAGGCCGTCGTTGTCCGGATGTTTTTTCAAAAGGCCGAGCAAAGTCTCTTCCGCGTCAAAGTAGCGGTGGTTGGCCAAAAGACGATCGACATGGGTGATGGCGTCGTCGAGGTAGGGATCGGGCAGATTCTGTTTGTCTTTCAACAGATCGTAATAGTGCTGGGCCGTCTCTTTCTCTCCCAGCGCCTGGGCACTCAAAAAAGCGATTTGCGCGGCACTCTGGCTCTTGTCGCTTTTATAGATTTTCTTGGCCAGTTTCAAGGCCCTTTCGTACATATCGAGTTTGTAGTATGACTGCATTTTCCCTTCAAGGCAGTCACTGTTCTCTTTCAATTCGCAGGCTTGTCGGAATTTTTCCAGCGCTTTGTCGTAGGTTGCCCGGTGGAAAGCGGACCATCCCTGCTCTATCAGCAGATCCCGTTTGATCTTTCGATAAAGTTTTTGAACGGCGGGTTCTTTGGCATAGGGTTTGAGAAGAACCATGGCCTCCGCGGTATGTCCCTTTTTCAACAGATCGCCCGCCATCGCTTTGAGGTTGGCGAAATAGAGGGTTTTGGCTTTTTTGTAACGGTTGATATAGGGTTTTAAAACGGTGTTGGCCCGTTCATACTCTTTTTTCTTTGCAAGGGCAAGGGCTTGTAGGTAATGGATATTGAAACGTTCCCTGTCGCTGAGATAGGGTGAGTTTTTGGCGAGTTTTTCGGCTTCGTCGAATTTTTTACTCTTTTCCAGGCGCCTGAGCCTGGCCATCTCCACATCCCGATGATAGGCCTTTTTGTCTCCAAGGTGTTTTTTGACAATGGCGTGAGCGTTTTGGTAGTGCTTGCGGCGGATTTCGTTGTAAAACTGCGTGACGGCGATATCATGGCTGAGTTTTGCGTGTTTTTTTCTCTTCTGGTAGGGGGCAAGTACCTTGAGCGCTTTGTCGTATTGGCCTTTTTTCATCAGGGCCAGCGCGTAGCCGTAGGCATACTCGGCAGTCGGTTTGTAACGATAGTAACGGGAGAAGATTTTAAGGGCTTTGTCAATCTCCCCTTTGTCGAGAGCCCGGTAGCCGAAGTAGAAGGGGGTACCGTCCAAAACAAGTTCGGGAACTTTGGGTTTCGCGTTTTGACCGCTTTGGCTTTTTTGCCGTTTTTTCTCCTTTAGATGAATGATTTTATAGGGCATATGGCGCCGTTTGAGGATGCTGATGGTGCGTTCCATTTCGTCAAGGGAATCGGTTTCGTTACAAAGAAGAACGTAAAAACCGTCCTCTTTTCGGATTTTACAGGTAAACCCCGACGCCTCGAGATCCGCTTTTTTGGTTTCGAGATTTTCCAGAAAGTCGGGCAGGGTCCGGTCGACTTCAAACGTGACGCGTAACGGTTCCGACAATGCGGGCGCAGTCAGAGCCAAAAAGACGATATTCGCGGCGCCAAAATAGCGACCCAGATTGAATTTCATGCCATATCCCTCAAATTTTCCCCCTCGGAAGGGGGGTTAGCTTTTGGCGTTTCCATGATGTTTGCGCCGGAAGAGACGCAGGAAAAGACGCAGAACCCATACGATAAAGAGGAGTCCCAGAACGGTGGCGGCTATGTAAACATAAGGATGCATCTGCAGCCAGAGCGCGATTGTGTCGATCCAGTTGAGTTTGGAAAGAATATATTTGTCTTTGATATTGAAAGAGAGCCCCTCTTCCTTGATGTGGTTGTAAAGTACCAGGTCGCCGGCGATGTAGTGTCGGTTGGAGTAGCGGTAGATAGACTCTATGCCGCTTTTGAGACATTGCGCGGACGATGCGGTAAACATCTGAACCACCTTGTCTCCGTTATAGGGAGAACGCGCCAGTTGGACAATCAGGGTGCCGTCGACGAAATTCTCTTCGTCCATGACTGTTTTATAGCGATATTTTTTGAGTCGGTCGTTGTCGAAGATATTGTGCTCGTCTATGAATTTTTTGATAAAGGGATAGGTTTTTCTCAGGCTTTTGCCGTTGAAACGGATAGGCATCTCTTTGCTCAGCTCCTGAATGGCCGGATCGTTGATGGTACCGAAAACGACAATGTGTTTGTTTTTGTCTTTTTCGTCAAGGCGGTCGGTGATGGTCAGGTAGTAGGGATATTCCTGAAGTGCTTCGCTAAGCAGAAAGATGAAATCCATCGCCGCACCCATCGTGGCGGGCTGTTTGTCCGCGAGGTAGATAACGGTATCCTGCAGGTCGGGATAGATGGAATAGGGATATTCGGCGTCACGCACATACTCGAGGTAGGGCATTTCGATCCACTTTTTCGCTTTCGGGAAAATGAAATAGGAGTCATCCATAACCGTGGCCACGAGGTTTTCGGTGTTGAAGACTTCACAGGGCCCTTTTTTGAGAGGGATGAGAGAGAAGTCGATGTGCATCTCGTTCTTGCCGCGGGCCAGCAGGTAGGAAGGTATGCGGATCTTCTTGGTAAAGTCGATCAGCAGATCCATCGGCGTGTCGGTTTCACTCTCTTTGGCGCCTTTGAGCACATCTACCTGGTAGGCAAATTGATCGTTGAGGAAGAAGTTGGCGACGGAGTCTTCCCGTATGACGGAGGGGAATACGTAATGGAGTTTGGCGTCGATGCGTTTTTTGGGATCGATGTAGTCATCGGGATAGAGTTTGAAATTGAGAACGATGTTTTCAGGGTACCATCCCTTCAGGAGCTTGGTCGAATAACCCAGCTCGTCGAAGTAGATCTTTCTGCCTGTCGGAAGGAAGTTTTTGGCGCTGTAGGCATCGGCCGGAGCGGGAAGGATAACGTTGTCGATATTGAGCCCCTGGCGGGTATAGACGGTCAGATCCTGCTTGAAAAGCGCGTAAAGCACTTTTTCGTAGTCGCCGTTTTTGGGTGAGATGACGATAATGCCTTTCGAGACATCGAGCGGGTTTTGGATGACGTTGATATCGTGATGAAGCTTTTCGGACAGGTAGAGGCTTTCCGTCATATGGTGGCGTCGGTGATATTCGGCATAGGTATAGAGCCGGCGGATCTGCAGAGGATCCATCCCCCGGTCGTAAAAGAGAAGTTGGTCGAACATGCCGCTGGCATTTTTCTTGTTGCCGAAATAGACGCCCCCGAGTGTCGCTTTTTGCTCCAGGGCGGCGTTGGCGCCGAACGCGGATCCTTTCAGGGAAGCAAGATCGAGACTTTCACCGTTTACGGCAAGGCGGCACCGGTTGAGAGCACCGTTGTCGAACTGGGCGACGATGTGGTACCACTGACCCGGTTTGAGTCGGTATTTGGCACCGAAAAGGTTGCCGTTACCGGTTGTGAAGCCGATTCTGTTTTTTGTCTGGACAAGGGCATAGGAACCGAAAGAGAAGAGGGTGTTGTTTTCGGAAACGGTCGGTTTGTACCACATGGCGACCGTAAAGGTCTGCACCCCTTCTACGGGCAGACCGGAAAAGTCGACTTTTCCGTGTTTGAGCAGAAGACTTTGTCCCGTCATGGCGCCGTCAGCCGTATAGGAGACACCCCGGTCGGAAGGTTCGATGAGAATGTCGTCGCGGTTCAGCCAGGTTTCGCACCCCGGACGGTTGAAATAGAGGGAAAGAATCGGTTCGGACTCTCCCGTGAGATAATATTTTCCAAAATTTTTGGCAAGGATGTCACGGGCCTTTTCGGGTGTGGCGATGATGACATTGTGTTTGGTGTTGTCCAGTTCGGGGGAGAAGTCAAATTGCGTAAGGCGGAACTGCAGCATATTGCCTATGGCGGCGGTAACCATGGCGAACCGTCGCAATACGGCGTTGTCCGTTCCCTCGTCCAGCACGAAATGGACCGGTGTGGTGGTGTACTGTTTCTGGTCGAACATGAAGTTGGGGATGGCGGAGACCATCTCGGGAAGCGGTCTGGGGCGCACGACGAGCTCGAGATAGCTGTTTTGCAGATCCAGTTCGGTCCAGAGGGTTGAATGGGTTCCGTCCTCGCACTGCAGCGTATAGTGCATGATCGCTTCGAAAGAGAGCTTGTTCTGGGATTTGAAAAGCTTGGGATCGATATCGAATTTGATACCGGTCTTGATGTAGTCGTTGAGGCGGAACTGGGAGACCACTTTGTCGTTGAAAAGCACGACACCCGCGGAGAGGTTCTTCATGAGCAGCGTGGAGGGAACGTACCGGATGTAGCCGGCGGCACGAACCAGCTCCCACTTGTCCGGCAGGGGAAAGTCGATGGTATAGCGTCCGTCAACCCCGCGAACCCGTATGGCGTTGCGGTTGAGGTTGAGGTAGTTCATGTGGATGCGAAGCACCTTGTAGCCTTCCGGGGTCGTGGAGACTTCGATGGGGCGTTGCGGTACGATGGGTGTGGCCTGTAGTCCGAGCACCAGGGCAAGAAGCATCAGTAGCGATCTCACGTTATATCCTTCCTATGATGTAATCTTTGAATTGACGAAACGTCGTGGCGTAAGCCCGTTTCAACATGGCGTTTTTGTATCCCTGCCGAACGATGTAGAAGAAACTTTGCAAGGGATTCATAACAGGCTTTTTCTCCTCGATTTCGCTCCACTTGGTGGTATTGCCGTAGATAAGCTGGATCAGTTTCTGCCTTACCGGAATGTTATGATAAATATCATCAAAAACAAATATAATATGCTCTCCCCAGCCGAAAGTTCTGAGAAATTTGACAGGAATGGTGAAAAACTCCCCGTCAATGTCCGCAATCTCGATTTTCAGATCCTCCGCTTCGCGCAGGGTTTTTTCTATGATTTCCGACGGACGGTCCGGGCGGATATTGATGCCCTGCTCACTGATGTCGACGATGATGCCGGAGAGGCTCCGGTTGCCGTAGATGATACGGGCACGGGTTTCCAACGGTACGCGGACGTAACGCCGATACTCGTGCTTTTCACTGACAACGCCGATCGCCGCCAGTAGAAGCAGGAAGTTCATCAGGTTCCACGCCGATGTCATCAAAACGACGCCGGTCTCCTGCGGGTAGTGGATATAGCGGTAGACCGCGAAACCGAATCCGATGGCTACCAGGGTAAAAAGAATGACGAAAACGGATGCCAGACCGGAAACGTGGTCTTCGATGGTATCGAGCCCTTTGGGGGTCACTTTGAATTTCGGTTCACGGGGATTTTTCAGAACCGACAGGATGGCGGGTAGCGTGAAAAAGGAGAGGACCGTTTCGTACAGCTCCGAGAAAAAGGGATTACGGACTTTGGCGTACAGAAAATAGGACATCAAGATCGCCATCAGCATATGGGGAATGACATATGCGACCATTTCCATATTGTTGGCGTTGTAGATTTTCAGGCCGAAATAGAGATAAAGCAGGGGAGCGATGTAGAAAATGACCCGGGAGTAGGCGAAAAACCAGAAAAAACTGGCGGCGGTATAACTCAAGCGTTGATACCATCGCAACCCTTTGGAGAGAATGGGGTTTTTCAAAAGAAATATCTGGATCATGCCCTGGGTCCAACGGATTCTCTGCAGTACAAGGGCTTCGAATGTTTCGGTTTGCAGTCCCCGAATCATCGGCTCATCCACGTAGACGCTTTTGTATCCTTTGTCATGAAGCTTGATAGCGGTTTCGGCGTCTTCCGTGACGGTCTCACCCGCAATGCCTCCCAGTTCATCCAGGTGTTTGCGCCGTAATACGGCAGCCGATCCGCAAAAGAAAGCGCTGTTCCAAAAGTCGTTGCCCAACTGTATCTTTTTATAGAACATATCGTTTTCGCTGATCGCCGTGTTGCTCATATAGAGGTTACGCTCGATGGGGTCGGGGTTGTAGAAAGCGTGGGGGGTTTGAACCAGAAAGACTTTGGGATCCTCGATGAACCATCGGACGGTACGTTGAAGAAACTGTTTGGCGGGAATATGGTCGGTGTCGAGAATCAGGATGAGATCCCCGTCGATCTTTTTAAGTGCCGTATTCAGGTTGCCCGCTTTGGCGTGTTCGTTTTTTTCCCGTGTCATATAGACGGCGCCGACCATCTGACAGAATTTCTTCAGCGATTCGTGGCGTTTGCGTGCCTCTTCCGCTTTTTGGGGATCGGGATCGTTTCTTTTCTGGACGGTGCCGCCGTCATCGAGCAGATAGACGGTGTAACGCTCTTTGGGGTAGTCCAGGGCCAATGCGGCCAAAACGGTGTTTTCGATGATGTTTTGGGGTTCGTTGTACGTCGGGATCAACACATCGACCTTCGGCAGCTCTTCCGGAGGAATGCCGGCCAGATCTTTCTTCTCTCTTTTGAGGATGTCGATGGTTGTAAAAATGCCAAGAAGGTAGATGGCGATGGCGAACAGCTCCGCCACATACAGGAGCGTGGCGCCTATAAAATCGAAAAACCCTTCATAAGTCAAAGACTCGAAAGTCCGCCACCACAGGTAGCGCAACACGATGACAACCGCCAGCATCTTGACGAAAAGCTCCAGCCATTTCGGAATTTTCTCGAACGGTATGACCAGTAAAACGACGGCGACCCCGAAATAGCCGATAAACATCTGTGTTTCGATGCTGTAATGGGCGCTGATAAGAACATAGAGAACAACAAGGACCAGGGCCCAGATCAGATACCTGACAAAAGGTATATCGAGGAGAGCTTCCACTTCGCTTTTTTGCGGAGCTTCCGATCTTTCGTTTCTCTTTCGAGATGCCCGGTCGACTTTTTGTTTTAACATGACAGGTCCGCTACTTTACCGTTTTCGAGTCGAGTTCTCTGCTCATTTCACGCAACCAGAAATCCTTCGTGTCGACCGGTTGTCG
The DNA here is from genome assembly GCA_013153475.1 of Campylobacterota bacterium. Lineage (GTDB taxonomy): Bacteria > Campylobacterota > Campylobacteria > Campylobacterales > Hydrogenimonadaceae > Hydrogenimonas. Next base: position 4,459 of record JAADEJ010000033.1, on the reverse strand, counting down.
ATCGGTCTCAGCAGGAGGATTCTTTCGCTTTTTGGGCGTATAACCGTACTCTCCGTCGTATTGGGGGACGGAACGAGAGGGGTAACGGGAATAATCCGCCTGACCCGCATAACCGCGATTTTCCACAACGGGATAACGTTCTACCCGGTTTTGGGGTAGAGGTTGCCGCGCCTGGGGATGGGTCGTATAGCGTGGCGTATAGGGACGGGGAGGTTGCCGCGTTTCGGGCTGAGGCTGGGGCGCGTATCGGGGCATCGGTTGCCGGGTTGCCGGGGGTGTGCCGGTGGGAGCGGCCTGGCTGTTTCGCTCACGATAGGCAAAACACTTTTTACACTCTTCCCACAATCGGGCATCATTGCTGTAGGAGAGGGCGTTGAGGGGACTGACTTCGTAATCCGGCTCCGGTCGGCGGGACGGCATCTCTTCGATCTCTCTGAGGTTTTGGGAAGGAACGGGGCGTCCTGCCGTTTCGGGATAGGGTGGCGGAAGATCGTCGTAGGGGCGTTGCGCATAGGCGTCATTTCTATAGCGGGGGTAGGGCGCTTCATATTGAACGGGAGGCGGATTTTGCCGAAGTCTCGGTTGTGGAGTTGTCCGATAGTTTCGCATATACGCCTCTTCTTCCGTGTAGTTTTCGATTTCGGAAGGCGTGGGAACAGGTTGCCTCGGCGTATGGCGTACCGCGGTTGATGCGGGAAGAGCGGCCTGTGCGCTTTGGTAGATGATTTTTTGCGGATCGATCTCGCACATTCTGATGAAGGCGTCGGATCTGACGGCCCGGGCGTTGGAGAGATATCGTTTTGCGTCCGTGTAGGTGGGGAAGTCGCCGGCTCTGACTACCGCCAGGCTTCCGCGCCGCTCTACACGCAAAGAGGGAAGCCCTTGAAACTGCCCCTGCTTTACCTGCTGAACGAGCATCTCTTTCTCACTCAGGGGAGCCGAAGATATCTGGATACAATAGTTGGCCCACGCGCTTGGGCCAAGGAGTATGGCCGCCGTTATCACCGACCCTTTTCGCGCCAATTTAAGTCGCCTCATGAAACAACCTTGATTTTGATATAATCACATTAACATTATAGTACAGATACGGTAGGAAAAACAAGGCACACTTTGAAAAAATTGGTTCTATTTGGTTTGATTGCGTTACATTTGGCCGGTGCAGACCGTTTTTGCTTCTTTGTGGAAGAGATAGTCTATGACAAAACGGCAAAGAGCCGTTTGGAATCGCTATTGCGTGATCTTCCGTATCCTTCCTATTCGATGCGTTCCGACGGTACTGTCACTATCTACTCGGGTTCGTTCGCAAAAAGAGAGTATGCCCGGCTGCTTCGTCCGCTCCTTCAAAGCCGGTATCCCTATGCCCGTTTGGTCCGGTGTCCCGAGACCGTGCCGTTTGACGGCACGTTGCCTGATGTTTCCCCGGTGGTTTTGGAAAAAAACGTAGCCGCCCGCAAGGAGGTTGTTGCGGTCTCGAAAGCGGTGGCGCGCGAGGAAGAGGCGCGTCAGGGGCTGGATTTGACCGCCACGCTGATCGGCCGATTGAAGGGTACGCAGGCGTGTGAGTCGTTACGGTTGGAGACCGCGGACGATTTTTTGCGTCGGATGGGGAATGAAAAGCCGGATTGGCGGGTAGGCTGGTATCTTCGTAGCAATGTGGGATTTGATTCGGTCAATGACGATACCTCCTACGACGTGCGGCTGGAGTGGGATCTGTTCAAAGACGGTTATATGGCGGCGAAGCGGAGGCGTACGGAGGCGAAACGGCGTACGCTGTTGCGGGAATGGGGTGACGAACGATACAGGCGAAGCCTGGCGAAACGCCGTATGCTGGGAGAGTGGAAACAGTATCGGTATGAGGCGTTGACGGAGTTGGAAGGATTGCGTTATGCGTTGAACCGTTATCTTTATAAAGACGCGAAACTGGCGGAAGAGAGAGGGGAACTGACCCGGTTTGACCTGCGTGATCTAAACGCCACGCTTCGGGAGAGTGAAGACAGGCTGGCCTGGTACAAGGCAAAGCCGCACCAAAAAATGCCGCCGAATATTTGGCGTCTTTTTGCCCATGCGGAGAATTTGCGTCTGAAACCCGTACGAATGTTGAATAAAACGGTTGAAGATGAGGAAAACGTCACGCTGCCCAATGTAAGATCCCGATGGGAGCGTTGGAGTGACAACCTGAAGCTCAACATTTATGCGGGATACCGTAACCTTTATGTGAATCAGGACCAGGCATTGATCGGTTTTGACGCGAAAATCCCGCTCTATGTCGATGACGAGTCGGAGAGAATGGACGCGGTCTATTACAGCCGTCTGTTGAAGCGCAGGCAGGAAGCGCGTCGGTTACGACTGGATGATCTGAGGGAGAAACGGGCCGATTTTCTTTACCATCAAAGAAGGATCCGCTCTTTGACGGAGAGATTGCATGAAATCGAGACTTCGATCAAGGAGTTGAGTGAGATCGAACGAAGCGGTTACGCGCCCTATGCCGGCAATCTTTATAGAAAGAAAAAGGAGATGATCCGCCGTTATGTGGATCGGGTCCGCGCGCTTTTGCGGACAAGGTTCGATGCGTTGGAGGATCTTTTCGAGATGGCTCTGCTGGCGGATGTACCTCTATCGGAACTTTATGAATCGGATTGATTCGACCCGGTTGTTCGGTCCGTCGGGCGGCGCCCATTCCGCGTTGCTTGGGGTGCGGGTGATACCTTTTTGCCAGGGGTGACAGGGGGGAATGCGAAACGTGACCCGGGTGACAGTATTGTCATGACTGTAACCACCGTGAAAATTGAGATCGACACCCAGGTCGAGCGTCTTTAAAAGATTGCCCGCGCTGCTCCATTGAAGGGTGAGGTGCCGGATGCGGCGGACGGTAACATGATCGAGGATAGAGTGGAATGTCCGGGCCAACCGCAGGTAGCCGTTCCCTTTTTTCCCCTTGTTCCATGCGCCGTCGATAAAGATATGACCGATTTGGATACCGTAGCAGCTGTCCAGATCGATGGGATGGCGTCCGGCATTCTGGAGATGCAGATGTTCGATTCGGCATCGGGCCGCCCATTTGAGCCGGATGAGATCGACACGATAGTCGGGGAAAAGGTTTTGATAGCGACATATGACTTCTTGGGAACGGTGGCCGGGAATCTGCTGCCGCATGGAAAAGTCGCGCAGTGTCACGCCGGTGACGGGGGCCAGGGCGAATACCTCCGTCGATCGCTTGTGAAAGGGAGTCAGCAGACGATTGGCAAGGACGGTCTCCTTCTTCTCGTAACGGACGGCGGGCAGGATCTCCTGTCGAAGATAGGGGTAGCGTTTATGCCATCGCGTCGCGCCGAGGCGGCGTAAAAAGGCGGGGTCGTTGGGTTGGCGCAGCAAAAGCCATCGGGTTCCCGGAAATTTGAAAAAATCGATGTGTATGCTACCGTCTCCCGGATGGGCGTCTTCCTGGAGCATACCGGTTTTTGCAAGACGCCGTCCCTCGATAAGCAAGACGGCTTGCCCCTCTCCCCGGATATGGGAAAGAAGCAGTGTTCGGTTACTCCCTTTTCCCCGAATGGTCAGATCGTCACGGCGTATGGTGACGGGGCGATAAAGGTCGATGGTGCCGGCGGGAAGCTGCAGAACGGAAAAAGAGGGCAGGGTGTCGATAAGGGTCTGAAGGGCGGTTGCGTCGTCTTTCCCGTCGTTGGGGACGATACCGTGGGCGGCGGCATCGACGACCTTCTCTCTCTCCGGAGAGAGATAGTCGTCGGCCAAAAGCAGAGAGGGGTCGGGAATTTCGAGCGCATGGTGGGTTACGAGTATGATAAAGACGAACAGGATGTAACTGGTGATCATCATTGCATCCGGTATATAGGGAAACAGCGGGTGGCGGATGGGGGCGAAACCGTCGTTCGCGGTCTGCTCGACGCCGCCTTTCGACCAGCTTTGATCATTGAGATGGTAGAGGGCTTTGATTTTGACGAAAGCGCCGACCCATTGGCTGTAGAGCATCAGGGGAATGGTGCGCCAGGTGACGGGATGGCCGCCCAGTGTAATGACGGTAATCTGAAAGAGCCGAACGAAAATGAGCCATCCTATATAAAAGATGAGATAGTGGATGGACTGAAAAACGGCCAGGGTAGAGGCTCCGGCAAGCCCGACCAGCGAGGTCCACATGGAGATTCGCTGGTCGAGTATGGCCCACCAGATGTAAAAACTGCCGATTCGCCGGGGGCCCAGCGCGAGGGCACGCATACTGTTACGAAGCGTATTGCCGTACCATCGGTAGGAGAGTGAACGGCTTATCTCCCAAAAATCGGCGTCCCGGCTTTCCAGAGAGTAACAGAGCGCGTCGGGCGCATACAGCATCCGGCTGCCCTGGGCGAGCAGGTGGAACCAGGTACTTTTGTCGTCCCCCATCAAAAACCTGAACTTTCCGTGGAAAGGGGTTGTGATGATGTCGTTTTCCAGTCGTCGGATA
>JAADEJ010000006.1 GCA_013153475.1 Campylobacterota bacterium | reverse complement strand
ACCAGGGATCGACAAAAAAGAATGTCGCCAAATCCTCGATGGCGCTTATACCGGGGGTATGAAAACGGTTGGGATCCGCCTCGGGCGCCTCTTCGGGCGGCGTGGGTTCAGCCCTTTTGGCCGCCTCGATGTTGGCGGCGTAGTCACACCCCTCACACACCACGATGGTATCTTCGCCGCTGTCGGCCAATACCATGAACTCCTTGCTCCCCTCGCCGCCGATGGCGCCGCTGTCGGCCTCTACCACCCTGAAATCCAGCCCCATGCGCTCAAAAATCCGTCGGTAGGTCGTTTCCATGTGGTTGAACTCCCTGACCATATCCTCTTCGTCGGCGTGGAAGCTGTAACCGTCTTTCATCAAAAACTCCCGCCCGCGCATCAGACCGAATCGGGGCCGGGCCTCGTCACGAAACTTGAGGTTGATCTGGTAAAGATTAAGCGGCAGCTGCTTGTAGCTGTTGACAAACTGCCTGGCCAGCTCCACCATCATCTCCTCGTGGGTGGGCCCCAGTACAAACTCATTCTCTTTGCGGTCTTTGAATCGTAACAACTCCGCCCCGTACTTTTCGTACCGTCCGCTCTTTCGCCACAACTGCGCCGGCGTCACGAAACCGAGCTGTACCTCCTGGCATCCCGCTCTATCCAACTCCTCTTTGACAATGGATCGCACCTTGTCCAGCACCCTCTTGCCCAGGGGCAAAAAGTCGTATACCCCGCTGGCCACCTGGTAGATAAACCCGCCCCGCACCAGAAAAATATGGCTGGGAAGCACCGCGTCTTTGGGCGCCTCTTTGAGTGTGGGAATCAGCATTTTGGAAAATCGCACGGTCAAACCTTTCTAATGGTTAGGTAAAAAGCAAAAGACAGACAGCCGTTTTTGACAATGCAATAAAAAGCAAAGCGTTTTTCTGACTTTTTACCTTTTACTTTTTACCTTTTAGGCTACTTAATGTCGTCCTTCATAATAAACTCGCACTTGTACTTATCGCCCATCTTGATCTCGGTATCAATCTCAAAGACAAACTTCATCGCCTCGATCACCGTATCGGCCCCCGGCTTGTCGGCCACGGCCCGAAGCTTTTTGGTCGGGGCGTGGAGAAACTTTTTAAAGGCGTTGTGCACCAACCGCTCCACGTTGGCTTCGGTCTCGGGCGGGATGAAACCTTTTTTCACGGCGCGCTTCACTTCCGCCAGCGCCGCCTCTTTGGCCTGAAGACGAATCGCCTTGATCAGCGGGTCGATCATCAGCGACTGGAGCCACTTGAAAAACTCCTGGGTATAACGCCCCACGATCTCATAGGCCCGTCTCGCCTGCTCCCGCCGCAAAGCCAGGTTGGAGTCGACAATGCTTTGCAGATCATCCACCGCATAAATGCGTACGCTTTTATCGGCTATGACATCAATATCCCGGGGAACCGCCAGGTCGAACCAGTGGCGCTGGAACTGGGCGGGTTGCACCATCTCGTCGGTGATGATGGTCTCCGGCGCGCCGGTGGCGGTAAAAAGAAGCCGATAGCGGTTGATAAACTCCTCCAGCGCGTGAAACGGCTCCACGTCGATCCGCTCCCCGATCTCTTCGGCGATCATTTTGGCCCGTTCCATGGAGCGGTTGAACAAAATGACGTTGCAACCGCTGGCCACCAGGTGCTGGGCCACAATGCGGCTCATCTCGCCTGCGCCGACAACCAACCCCGTAAAGCCCCCCAGATTGCCGCCCATGATCTCCTTGGCCTGCGCCACGGCGGCGCTGGCGACGGAGACGGGACTTTTGGAGATATCGGTGGTGTTGCGCACCTCCGCCGCGCACTTGAAGGCAAAATGGATCACCCTCGCCAGTTTCTGACCGCAGTAGCCGTTTTCGTAAGCGAACCGAAACGCCTCTTTGAGCTGACCGGCAATCTGTGTCTCTCCCACCACCAGACTGTCCAGTGACGAAGCGACGGCAAAGATGTGGTGCACCGCCCCCTCATCCTCATACACGTCGGCCCGCCCTTCCAACTCCTCCACGCTCAATCCGCTGTGGCGGTGCAGGGTCATGAACACCTCATCAAGCACCAAAGAGGTATTTGATGCGCTAATGAGAAACTCCACCCGGTTGCAGGTGGAGAGCAAAATCACCTCGTTGGCCCCTTCGACGGCCAGAATATCCTTCATGGCGTTGCGCTTGGCGTTCTCGTCGTTGTAAGCCAACTTTTCTCGGACGGTGATATCGGTATTTTTATGGGAGTAGCTGACCACCAGGTAACGCATCAAAACTCCCTTTCGATCATGGCGGTCACAATCTCCGCCAGTGCCGGTTCACCCGCCTTTCGCATCAGCGCCACCGCCTCTTCTCCCAGCGCTTTGGCCTCCAAATAGGCCCTTTGAAGCGCCCCGCTCGCGACCATCTTCTCTTTGATCCACGCACGCGCGCTCTCATCCAACGGCTTGCCGTGAAGCGAGATCAACTTTTGGCGCTCCCGCTCCCCAAGCGCCTCGTAAAGGTAGATGTAAGGGAGGGTCGTTTTGCCCTCTTCCAGGTCGTGCATGGCGGGTTTTCCCAGTTTTTCGGCGCTTTGGGTAATATCCAGAATATCGTCGATGATCTGAAAAGCGATACCCAGGTTCCTGCCGTAGGTGGCGTACACTTCCGCCTCCTTGCCCGCCAGCATCGCCGCCGAAGCGGCAGTGGCCTCGATGAGCGCGGCGGTTTTTTGGTAGACCATCTTCATATAGGCCTCTTTGTCGGGATTGAACCTCTCGCCCAAACGCACATCCATCAACTCCCCGATGCTCAGTTGCGTTACCGCCCCGGCCACCGCGGCGGCGATACGCCTCTCAAACCCCGTCAATTCCTCAAAACCCTTGGAGTAGAGAATATCCCCCATCATGATCGCCTGTTTGCTTCCCTCCGTGGCGTTCATGGAAGCGACCCCCCGACGGGTCTGGGCGTCGTCGATCACGTCGTCGTGAAGAAGGCTCGCGGCGTGAATCATCTCGATCACCGCCGCCAGTTTCACCGCCTCTTCCCTCTCGCCGGCAATTTTCAATACCAACTTCGCTCTCAGCCGCTTCCCCGCCGGCAACCTGCGAAAGAGATCCATAATTTCCCGATTGTCCAGATCGGCGATGAACGCCTCCATTCTGGCTTCTACGCTCTCCAGCATCGCGCTACTTTCCTTTGACATAATTGATTTCGCTCCGTCCGCCCGTTTTGACTTTCAAATCGATCACCGCCCGTCTCTCTTTCGCGTTGAACGATTGAAAAACCAAAAGCGCGTAGGGACTGGGCAACGGCAGAGGCATCTCGCTATCGGGCCGCGCAAACAGCTTCAGCCGAAAAGCGTCGCGTCCCCGCTTTAAAAACAGGACCGGCTGAAAGGGCCGACCGTCGTAAAGCACGTGCATCACCAGTCCGGCCCTGTCGTACAGTGTCCAACGAAACGCCAGGACGTGGCGCTTTCCCAACGCGCCGATCTCCACCGTCTGCCATTGATCTTTCCGTAACCTGAATCGCTCTTCATGATCCCATGCCGTCGCGCCCCAGAGCGAGAACGACAGGCAGCCTCCGACAAAAAAGAGGAGAATCTGCCGTCTACTCATTCTGGGTAAGAATATCGGCCGTCAGACCGATATACTTGTCGGCCATGCAGGCTTCCAGCTCTTTGGATGGGAGCAGGCTCTCCTGCCGTACCGTCTCCTCGATCGTCTCCTCATCCATATGGCGGGCCAGGAGATTCTCCACCACGCACAGGCGCGCCACCAGCGCATCCAGCTCTTTTTCCACCAGATTGCGGTTGGCGTGGTAGACAATATCGAAAAACTTCTTTTTGGGCGATCCGCCGGTAAAGATATCATCCTCGTCGTCAAAAAACATCATACTCCCCCTGATTTTACGTTTTCAAAGTTTTAATTATACCACCGAAAACTTTATTACACGACCCGATAAGGCAAAGAGGAGATTTTTCGGTTCAAAAAGAGGCGGAAGAGGCACCGGGGCCCAAGCCCCGGACAACCGTTAATGGTGAGATTTGAGAATCAGTTTGGTCATGCGGATGTTGATGATCAGGAAGCGGATGAGCTGCCAGATCACGCAGGTGCGCATGAATTTGACAAACCCGCCGGGGATCATGGTCCCCGACTGGGGTGAATAGGGTTCGATATGTTGAAGATGTTTGGCTGACATCGGTTCTCCTTTCTTTTATATTTCTTACTCGGGAATAATTTTCCAGAAAGGCTTGAGCTGGGCCTTCCACAAGAACGCGTAATGCAACAGGTGTTTGATCCAGTGTCCGGCCAGGCCGATCTCGCCGGTGGTGTAGTCGAGGTCACGACCGACACCGGGATACTTTTCATAATCGGGTACCACCGGATAAACCGTCATGGAGACCGCTTTACCGCTGAAGATTCCCGCGCCCGCCGAGGCCACGCACGCCGCGCCCATTTCGGACATGGAGGCGGTGTGGGTCGGTTTGTCGGAACGGCCGGTCACCATGTCGCGAATGGACTGCGCGACCGCTTTGCCCATCATGGCCGAAGGCATACCGGTTCGCGGCGGCGTGGGGTTGATGGGCGTGCCGTTGGGGCTTTTCATCGGCTTGGAGATAATGTGCGGCGGCGCGAAGGCGATACCCACGGCAAACATATTGGGATAGTCGGGGTTTTGGAGAGTTTTGGGCCAGTCGCTCGCTTTCCACTCCTCATAGGGTTTGGGGGTGTAGTCGGCGTCCACTTTCATGAAACCGTTGGGCGCGAACACTTTGTCGGTAATGTCGCTGCCGTCTTTGGCGTAGGCTTTCAGGCCCACGCCGCCGAAGGGAGGAATGAGCATGGCAAAGTCAAACTCCTGGCTGTCCATTTCGCCGTCGAGGGCCTCGAAATGGATCTTGCCGTCTTCCACTTTGGTCACGTGCGTACCCAGAATCCACTCGAACTCGTGCTCGGCGAAGAGCGATTCGGCAAAGACCTTGGAAGAGGCGATATAACCGCCGCGGCGCACGTGCATACCGCCCATACCGAAGTCACCCAGCGCCGATTCGTTGGTGAGCCAGATCATCTCCGCCTTGTCACGGACACCCGCTTTGCGCAACTCGTGGTCGATGTTAAAGATATACTCAAACGCGGCGCCCTGGCAGGTACACATGCCGTGGCCGGTACCGATGACAAGTTTTTGCTTCTCGCCCGCCTTCATCTTGGCGATGACCTTTTGCAGCTCTTCGTTGGCGTGAACGGCATGGTCGGCGGTACAGACGGAAACGGTATAGTCGCCCAATCCGCCCTTGCCATTGCCAAGACCCGGCGTCGCGTCGAAATTGAGCTTGGGGCCGGTGGCGTTAATGAGGTAGTCGTAGGTAATGGTTTCGGTCTGGCCCTCTTTGCCCTGACCGGTATACTCGACCGTCACGTAAGGCTTCTCTTCGTTCTCGCCCCCTTCGGGGTGAATGGAAAGCGCCTTGGCCTGGCGGTAATCGATGCCGATCTTCTCATAGACCGGTGCCAGTTCAAACACCACATCCTCTTTTTTCATCTGGCCCACGCCCACCCAGATGTTGGAGGGGATCCAGTTCCATTTGCTGTTGGGGGTCACGACAATGACTTCGTGCTCTTTGCCGAGCCAGTCGCGCAAAAACGTGGCGGCCGTATGCCCGGAGACACCGGCGCCGAGTATGACGATTTTTGCCATCTCTTCTCCTTTGGTAGTATCAAATCACTGTTCATTATATTTGGGTCTGTTTGAATGAAAACTTAAAAGGGCTTTTTTTACTCAATTTTCCTGGATATTTAAAATATTTCCTATAAAAAATATAAATTTTTGAAGAAGTTGTTCTATTTCATTTATATTTCGGGATGCGGGGAAAATTTTTAGAAAATCGCGTCGAGAATCTGGTTTTTCACCTTCAGCGATTCGACCCGACGGTTCAAAATGCGGTTCTCTTCCATCAACGCCCCGTACTGCGTCTGGAGACGGTCGATGGCGCGGCTCTCATAATAGATGGCGTTACGCAGGTAGATTTTGGGCAGAACCAATAGCAGCACGATCGCCACCACGATCATCACCAGCAACAGAAACTGCCACTGGGCCGCGGGATCTTCTTTGTGACGCAACCCTTCAAAAAGCTGCCGTTTCTCATCGGCTGTCGTGGCCACGCCTTTACCTCCCGGCAAACGGTTCATGACTCGCCCTCCTCGTAAAACCTGAAACACCGCAGTTTGGCGCTGCGGCTGCGCGGATTCTTCTGCAACTCATCCGCCGACGCCGTCAGGGGTTTTTTTACCGGCATCTCCCCCAGGGCGTGGTTGTTTCCGCACACGCAGCGGGGCACGCCGGGCGGACAGATGCAGCTTTGGGCCCACTTTCTAAAACGCTGTTTGACCAACCTGTCTTCAAGGGAGTGAAAGGTAATGAGCCCCACCACGGCCCCTTTGGGCGGTTGCGCCTCCAATACGTCCAACAGGCGGGTAATCTCGCCCAGCTCGTCGTTGACTTCGATGCGTATGGCCTGAAAGAGCGGCGTGGCGGGGTTGGTCTTGCCTTTGCGGGGCAGGACTTTGCCCAAAATCTCAGACAACGCCTTCCCGCTTTCGATGGCCCCCTTTTTCCTGGCCTCTACCACCGCTTCGGCGGCCCTGCGCCACGCCCTGCTCTCGCCGTACTCCCTAAAGAGCCGTCCCAACGCTTCCACGTCATAGCCGTTGACCACATCATAGGCCGTCAAAGGGGCGTCAGGGTCCATGCGCATATCGAGATTGTCCGACTCGAAACTAAAGCCCCGCTCCTTTTTGTCCAGCTGCAACGATGAGACGCCAAAATCGGCCAGTATGCCGCACACCGCACGCTCTTTGGCCAAAAGATCGGGCAATACGTCCGAAAAGGCACCCCGCACCGCCGTAAAACGCGCTTTGAAAGGGGCAAGTCTGCGGGTGGAGAAAGCGATCGCCTCCGGGTCACGGTCTATACCGATAAGCCGGATATTCTCAAACCGGCGCAAAATCGCCTCGCTGTGCCCGCCGTACCCCAACGTCGCGTCGATAAAGAGCCCGTTGGGGCTCATGGTCTCGTAACATCGCAGGGTTTCATGGAGCAAAACGGGAATGTGGGGTGTCTGCAACGCGTCTCTCTTTTTTGACGCCATTATACCACCACTTCCCGCACGCTCTCATACACGGCGCCCATCAACGTCTCAAGCTCGCCGTCGGTTATGACGTAGGGCGGCATAAAATAGACCGTGTTCCCCAGGGGCCGAACAAACGCCCCGCGTCCCAGCGATTTTTGAAAGATTTGCAAATTGACCCGATCTTCCGGCCCAAACCCTTCCAGCTCAAACGCGGCGATCATCCCCTTTCGGCGCAGATTCACCACCCCCGGCAAATCGGCAAAACGGCTCAACCACCCGTCAATCCGCTCCCCTTTTTTGGCGTTTTCACCCAAAACGTCGCTCTGCTCAAACAGATCCAGTACGGCGTTGGCACAGGCGCATCCCAACGGGTTACCGCTGTAGCTGTGGGAGTGCAAAAAGGCCTTCTGCTCCAGGTAGTCACAGTAAAAACGGCCGTATATCTCATCGGTGGTCAACACCACGGCCATCGGCATAAAGCCGCCGGTCAACCCTTTGGAGAGGCAGAGAAAATCGGGCCGTACATCGGCCTGCTCGCAGGCGAACATCGTGCCGGTACGGCCAAACCCCACGGCGATCTCATCGGCAATAAAGTGCACGCCCCAGCGCGCACACATCTCTTTGGCCAACGTAAGGAAAAGGGGATGGTACATATGCATATTGCCGGCGCACTGCACCAACGGCTCCACGATCAGCGCGGCGATCTCATCTCCACGACGTTTCAAAACCGCCTCCAGCGCTTCCGCCGCCTCTCGCGCGTCCGCTTCGGTAGGCCCCTTGGGGACCGGGGTTTGCAGGTTGCGGATCAAAATGGGTTCGTAAGTCTCTTTGTAAAGCGCCACATCTCCCACCGACAAGGCGCCGATGGTCTCGCCGTGATAACTGTTGCTCAGCGACAAAAACCAGGGCCGCGCCTCTCCGGCATTGAGATGGGCATGGTAGCTCATCTTCAACGCGATCTCCACGGCGCTGGAACCGTTGTCGGCGAAAAAGAGCTTCTCAAGCCCCTCCGGCGCCAGGGCACAGAGGCGCTCGGCCAGCCTCACCGCCGGCTCATGGGTAAATCCCGCCAGCAAAACGTGCTCCAGGGTGGCCGCCTGTTCGGCGAGTTTTGTTGTTATATATGTATTTGCGTGACCAAACAGATTAACCCACCAACTGCTGATGCCGTCAATGAAACGGCGCCCTTCAAAATCCTCCAGCCAGACGCCCTCACCCTTTTTGACCGGAATCAACGGCAGGTTTTCATGATCTTTCATCTGGGTACAGGGGTGCCAGATCCGGGCCAGATCCCGTGCCGCCATCACCTCGTTGTTCATACTTTCGCGCCCCCTTTTTCCTGACGGCGTGTCAACCTTTTTGACACACTGTAAACAAACGTGAAACTATCGGTAAAATCGGCTCTGGGCCGCTACTATTTAATCCGAAATTAATATCGTTTTCAATAAAATCAGTTAAATAATTATACACGATTTTGTAAAAGATTTTTTCATCTTCGAACTTGATCAAAGGCAGGCAACATGATTACCTGGATGCAAAAGCACCGCAAATACCTGGTCATCACCATATGGATCAGCACCATCGCTTTCGTCGGTGCCGGCTTTGTCGGCTGGGGCACCTATCAGTACGGCAGCATGAGCAACAACGTCGCCAAGGTCGGCGACGTGGAGATCTCCGTCGAGTCTTTCCAGCAGGCCTACCGCAACACCTACGAACAGTACAACCGTATGCTGGGCGGCAATCTCGACGAAGCGACCGCCAAAAAGCTCGGCCTGCAAAAGCAGGTGCTGCAATCGCTTGTCTATCAGGCCCTTATCGAAAATTTCGCCAAAGAACACGGCATCATCGTCACCGACGAAGAGGTGCAAAAGGCGATCTTCGCCATCCCCGCGTTCCAGAAAAACGGCGCGTTCGACAAAGCCACCTACCTGGCCGTTTTGCAGGGGATGCGCCTGAAGCCCAAAAGTTTTGAGGCCAACCTGAAAAAAGAGCTTCTGCTCAAAAAGACCCTCTCGCTTCTCTCCCCCGCCCCCGTGCAACTGGAGAAAGAGGCGGTGGGCGCGGCCCTTTTCATCGCCGATAAAATCCGTTACAGAGTACTCAACGCCGCCGATATCACCGTACAACCCGACGAAAAAGCCCTCAAAGCCTTCTGGGAAACGCATAAAGATCGTTACATGACCCCCACGCGCTACACCCTCGCACTGCTTTGGGTCACCCCGGAAAAGAGCGACGCCACAGAGAGCGAAATAGCCGACTACTACAAAGCGCACCGCACCGATTTCACCGACACCAAAGGGGAGATTCTCCCCCTCGATAAAGTCAAAGAGCGCGTCGCCGAAGCGGTCGCCCTCAAACACGCGAAGAAAAAGGCGCAACTCGCCTATATCGACCTCAAAAAGGGACGCCGGCAGGCTGAAAGCGTCAAAACGTTCGATGAAAGCGACCCGTTCCTGAACCCTGACGTCTGGGCCGCCGTCAAAGGTGCCACGCCGGGTACGACCCTCAAGCCCAAAGTCGTCAACGGCCGTTATCTTGTCATCAAGGTGGAGAAGATCGACCTTCCCAAACCCAAGAGTTTCGAGGAGGCCCGCGCCGAGGCGGAAGCCGACTATATCCGCCAAACCCGTATCGAAAAGCTCAAGGCCCTGGCCCAAAAAAGCGTCGAAAACCTCCAACAGGGCAAACTCTCTCCCTGGTTGACACGTGACAACCTGACGGCCATTCCCGAACTTGACAAAGAGGAAACGGCCCGTTTCCTCGAAAAACTTTTTGAAAGCCAAAAAAAGCGCAACAGCGTTACTTTGGGAGAAAAGGCGGTCGCTTACGAGATCGTGGAACAACAATTGCTTGACAATGACAAACTGTCAAAATTTGACGCGGTTATCACGAAAAACAGCGCCAAGATCAAAGCCGCCCTGTTACAAAACGGCCTGATCAAACGGCTGGAACAGAAGTACCCGATTGAAATTTTCCTAAAGGAAAACCAGTGAGCCGACCGATTCTTGCCATTGACATCGGATCGATCAAGGTCACGGCCGCCGTGGCGGAGTACCGCAACGGCACGCTGCATATCCTTGGATCCGGCATGGCAAAATCCCAGGGTGTCCGTAAAGGCACCATCACCAATATCGAACTGACGACACGGGCGGTCAAGCAGGCGGTCGCCGACGCCCAGCGTGTCGCCGGCACCAATACCAAAAAAGCCGTCATCTCCATGTCCGGCGCCTACACCCGCTCCGTCGGCAGCACCGGCATCGTCAACGTACCCGACAGGGAGATCGGCATTCACGAGATCAAACGGGTCATGGACACGGCCCTTTACAACGCCAACATCCCCAACGAATACGAGGTGCTGCACGTTCTACCCTACAACTTTACGGTGGACGATCAGGACTACATCGAAGATCCCATCGGTATGAACGCGGGCCGACTGGAGGTAGACACCCACATCATCACCACCCAGAAATCGAGCCTCAACAACCTCAAAAAGGCGGTCAAATCGGCGGGCCTGGAGATCGAGAACGTGGTGCTTTCGGGCTACGCTTCCGCCATCGCCGTTCTCAATTCGGACGAAAGAGAGCTGGGAGCCTGCGTCATCGACATGGGCGGCTCCACGTGCGACATGGTGGTTCACACCGGCAACTCCATCCGCTACAACTCCTTTCTGGCGGTAGGCTCCAACCACATCACCAACGACCTCTCCATGGCCCTTCACACGCCGCTGAATGTGGCCGAGAAGATCAAGCTGGAGTTCGGCAGCCTGAAAAACCCCTCGACCGACCTGATCGAGATACCCATGATCGGGGATGACAAGGCGACCCAGGAGGTCTCTTTGGAGATTGTCTACAGCGTCATTCAGGCCCGTGTGCAGGAGACGTTGATGATTCTGGCCAAAGAGCTGGAAAAGAGCGGTTTGAAAGACCAGATCGGCGCGGGCATCATCCTGACCGGCGGCATGACCAAACTCGAAGGCATCCGGGAGATGGCCATGGCCATCTTCAACAACATACCCGTACGCGTCGCCCGGCCCAATCCGGCCGAGGGCGACTTCGACGCCCTCAACGATCCGGCCTTCAGCACTCTTTTGGGACTGCTCGGTTACGGGGCGGGCCACTATACATTATATGAAATAGACTCCAACCGGAAGATGCTTCACCGAAAAGAGCACGCCGACACGATCCTCAGTGAGGGAGAGGCGCAATCCGCCTCGTTGACCTCGGATGAGACGAGTTTGAAAGAGACCCAAAAACCGATGAGCGAAAGTGACATCAAAGAGACGTTGGCGACCGTCCCCGAAACCAGGGAAGGTTTCGGTAGCAAACTGTCCCGGTGGTGGCACTGGATGACCCAGATATTTTAGAAGGAGCGAATGTGAGCGGATTTACCATAGAAGAGGCAAAAACAGTCAGCGGCGCGAAGATCAAAGCCATCGGCGTCGGAGGCGGCGGCGGCAACATGATCAACCATATGATCACCCAGGGGATCGAAGGGATCGACATGATTGTCGCCAACACCGACGCCCAGGCGCTGGAGACCTCCAAGGCGGCCCAGAAGATCCAACTGGGTGAAAAAGTGACCCGCGGACTGGGTGCGGGCATGAAGCCCGAAATCGGCCAGGAAGCGGCCATGGAGAGCTACGAGGAGATCAAAGAGGTGCTTGACGGCGCCGATATTGTCTTTATCTCCTCCGGTCTGGGCGGCGGAACGGGCACCGGCGCGGCCCCCATCATCGCCCAGGCGGCCAAAGAGACGGGTGCCCTGACGGTTTCAGTGGTCACCAAACCCTTCCGTTTCGAGGGGCGCAAACGGATGAAACTGGCCGAGGCGGGCCTGGAACAACTCAAAAAAGAGAGCGATTCCATTATTGTCATCCCCAACGAGAAACTGCTGAGCATCGTTGACCGTAACTTCGGGGTCAAAGAGAGCTTCAAGATGGTTGACAACATCCTGGCCCGTGCCGTCAGCGGTATCAGCAACGTCATTCTCTCCAAGGGGGAGCACGATATCAACCTCGACTTCGCCGACGTCAAAACCGTCATGAGCCACAAAGGTCTGGCATTGATGGGCGTAGGTGAGGCGACAGGTCCCAGCGCCGCTTACGAAGCCATCAAAAACGCCATCGAGTCCCCCCTGCTGGACAACATGGATATCAACGGCGCCATGGGTGTGCTGGTGCACTTCTATATTCACCCCGAGTACCCGCTGCTGGAGATCGGCGAAGCCATGACCATCGTGGAAGACAACGCCGACGAAGAGGCCCATGTGATCTTCGGTACCACCACCGATCCCAACCTCGCGCCCGACGAAGTCAAGATCACCATCGTGGCCACCGGTTTTGAACAGCATGAAAAGGGCAGCAAGGATGAGGGCGGCAGTAAAGAGAGCAAACGCACCATCTCTTTGCTCAGCGTCGATGACATCCCGGCGGACATTCCCTCCACCGCGCCCCATCCGGGCGGCAAAGCGGTAGGCGCCGACTTTGAGGATGAGCTGGACAAACCCCCCTTCGCCCGCGGCGGCGTAGGTCAGGGGCTGGATATTCCCACCTTCATTCGCGAACAGCGGGACTAAAAACCCTTCCCGCTCTTTCCGCTTCTTCTTCTCTCCCTTTGGGGAGAAATCTTCATTTTTAAAACTTTATGGGCCCTTCGCTCTCCCCATCGAGAAACTGCCGTACATAGGGATTTTGCGTCTTTTTAAAGTGTGCGCCGTCGCCGGTTTCAATAATCTTTCCCTCAAAGAGCATAGCAAAGTGGTCGCCGCATTTGAAACTCTCTTTAATATCATGGGAAATGAGTACCGACGTCACCCCCAGCTCTTTTTTGAGCCGGATAATCATTTGCGAAATCTGGTCGCTGGTAATGGGGTCAAGGCCGCTGGTGGGCTCATCGTAAAGCAGAATTTCGGGCCCCAGGGCAATGGTACGGGCCAACCCCACCCGCTTGCGCATACCGCCGGAAAGCTCATCGGGAAAGAGATGGCGCACCTCATGGGGTTTGAGCGCCACCATCTCAATGCACTCGATCACCCGTTTCTCAATCTCTTTTTTCCCCATCTTCGTATGCTCTCTTAGCGGAAAGGCCACGTTGTCAAAGACATTCATGCTGTCAAACAGGGCGCCGCTTTGAAAGAGAAAGCCCACCTTTTTGCGCACCGCGCGCAGGGTCTTCTCATCGGCGCGCCCCACTTCCACGCCGTCTACCCATACCTCACCCTCATCGGGTCTTAAGAGTCCCACGATATGCTTGATAATGGTAGACTTTCCCCCGCCGGAGAGGCCAAGGATCACCGTGGTCTGCCCTTTGGGTATGGTCAAATCCACCCCGCGCAGTACCTCTTTGGGGCCAAAGCGTTTTTTGAGTCCTTTAATCTCGATCATCGAAACGGCAACCTTGCAATTTAGGCGATCTTCCTGTAAAGATAACGCCCAAGAAGTAGGGTCAATGCTACCACAAAGATCTTGAAATCCCACTCAGATGCCATATGCGCTTTTTGAAAAAGCGTGTTGTTGACGATGGTTTCGCCCTGTTGCTGAAACTCGACAATCTGGGGCGTGTAATAGAGCGTGAACATAAAACCGGTCCACACCGTCACGAACGCGCTGTAAAAGGTCCAGCTATCCCGCCAGAATCGCAAAAAGTGGTACCCTTCCACAAACAAGATCACGGCGCACGCCAGATTGACCAGCCACCCCAGCTTCAAGAAGATCTGCGTCATCACCAGACCCTCCTGGTAATGGCTCAACACCCCGCCGCCCAGCAGGTCGTCGGCATGAAAAATGACCGGCGCAGAGAAGGCCCCGGCACAAAGCGCCGCCCCCAAGGTCGCGCCCAGTAAAATCAGATAGGGAATCCAGAGCTTTTTGGGCATGGAGAGCTCGATGGGAGACTTTTGGGTATGTTTTTTTTGCATCATAGACCTTCATAAAAGTAAAAGATAAAAAGTAAAAGGTAAAAGGTGTTGATACCACACACTGTAAGTAAAAAATTTTTTACTTTTTACCTTTTACTTTTTACCTGATCCGCAGGTAAAACCCCCTGTCCAATCCCGCCAGATCTTTGTAAAACTCCGGCATCTCCAATCCAAGGCTTCGGCAATGCTCGGCAATGGGCTTACGCTGATCATACCCCATCTCGCACACAAGGTCTCTCACCCCCCGCTGAACGCACGCGTCAATAATACGTCGCAGTATCTCATCGCCCCGTCTGCCGCCAAAGAGCGCGGCGGCGGGCTCTTGGCGCACGGTGGCGTCCAGGGGGAAATCGTCGGCGATATAAGGCGGGTTGGAGACCACCATCTCCACCCCTTCGTCAACCCTTTCCATCAGGTCACATGCCACCGTCTCAATCTGCCCGGCCACGCCCATCGCCTCGATATTGCGGCGGGCGTAGGCCAACGCGGTTTCGCTGATGTCGGTGGCCACAATGCGCAAGTGCGGAAAGCGTCTTGCCAGCGCGATACTTACCGCCCCGCTACCCACACCAATCTCACAAACACGCCCAATCTTTTTTGTTTCAATAATCTTAGCCGCGTAATCAACCAGCAGTTCCGTCTCGGGCCGGGGGATGAGCACCCCTTTGCCCACTTCCAGCTCAAAGTCGTAAAAGCTGGCTTTGCCCGTAAGATACTCCACCGGCTCCGCTTCGGCGCGCCGCCCAATGAGCGCGTTAAACGCCGCCTCACAGGCAACCTCCGTCTCTGGATGGGTATGCAACCATATACGCGGCTTGCCCAAAAGGTGCGCCAGCAAAATCTCCGCCTCAAGCCGGGGGCGTTCCACACGCCCTTTCAAACGCGCCGTACCGAGCGCCAGCAGGGCATCAACCCTCATGGTCGATATGACAGGCCCCTCTCATCGCCTCATCCTCTTTTTGCGCCGTCACGCCGGCGTCGCCCAATGCCCGCAGGCGCTCTACGATGGGCGGATGGGAGTGGTAAAAAAGAATCGCCAGCCGGTGCGACCTGGGAAAGCTCTTGTTCTCGTCCACCAGCTTTTTAAGCGCCGAAATGAGCGCCTGCGCCCCCACCGTCTCGGCCGCGTAACGGTCGGCGGCGTACTCGTTGGCGCGACTGACCAGGCTGATAACCGGCATGAAAAGAAAGAGAAAGACCGGCATCAACAGCATAAAGAGCACCATCAGCATGGCCGGGCTCTGGCGCACCCCAAGCTCCATAAAGAGCGACGCGGGCAGATGGCTGAAGATGTAAAACCCGACAAACAAAATGGCGCCGATCATGGCGATGTTTTTGTAAATGTCGCCGTGTTTGAAGTGCCCCAGCTCATGCCCCAGAACCGCCAACAGCTCCTCGTCGTTCAGCTTTTTTAGCAGGGTGTCAAACAGCACCACCCGTTTGCTCTTGCCCAACCCGCCGAAATAGGCGTTGAGCCGGTTGTCCCGTTTGCTGGCGTCTACCACGAAAACCCCCTCGCTCTCAAAACCGCTTTGGGCCAACAGATTGTCGATCTTGGCTTTGAGCGCCTCGTTTTCAAGGGGCGTAAAGGTATTGAACATGGGGGCGATAACCGTGGGATAGAGTAGATTGAGCAGTACGATCACCCCGAAAATCAGCGCGAAACTCCACAACCACCACATGGGCACGTTCAAAATAATCCACGCCACCGCCGCGCTGATAGCCGATGCCACCAACAGCGTCATGACCGCGCTTTTGATCTGGTCTTTGACAAAGAGTTCGGGGGTGGTGTTGTTAAAACCGAACTTCTCATCCACCACGAAGGTTTTGTACAGGGAAAAGGGCAGATCAAAGAGGTAGTTCACCGCCAAAAAGAGATCCACCGCCACCACCGCCTGGGCGATGGGCCCCATATCCCATGTCATGGTATCGAGCCAACGGATTCCCCAGGCCATCCAGAAGACAAAAAGCGCGTACTCCACCAGCGTCTCCACCAGTTTCATCCGCTCATTGGCAATGAGATAGCGGGCCGACTTGATCCAGGTGCTGGGTTTCATGAGCACCGGCGGCATATCCTTGGCTTTGGCCACATAGCCGATCTGCATAACGCCGATGTAGATTTTAATAACCACATAAACAAAAAAGAGAATGGAAAGCGCTCCAACCATTACACAACACCTTTGGGACAAATTAGCCAGATTATAGCCCAGTTAGGTTAAAATCCCTTTCACTTTAATGATTATAAAGACCAAACATAAGAAAAGGTATCTCATTCCCGGCGTTGCAGGAGCTTTGCTTCTACAATGGTATGAATCAATAGTAAAAGGGCATCATGGCACTGGTAGACCTGCTCGAAGTGGACAAACAGTTTGAAAGCCGCGTCATCTTCAAAGGCATCGATTTTCATATTGATGAATATGAGCGTATTGTCATCGTCGGGCGCAACGGTAGCGGCAAGAGCACGCTCATGAAGATCGTGGGCGGCGAGATGGAGCCGGATGGGGGCAAACGGATCGTCCGCCAGGGCATCCGCATCGAGATGCTCTCCCAACAACCCGTCTTCGAGGCGGGCGTAAGCGTGCGGGAAGCCATCGAGAAGGAGCTGACGGAGATCCAGGAGAAAAAGGCCCGCTACGACGCCCTCTCACTCCGACTGGCCGAAGAGTACGACAACGAAGCTTTGCTCAAAGAGCACGCAAAGCTTACGGCGTGGATCGACCATCACAACGCCTGGAACCTGGATGATAAGATCGAGCGGA
Source organism: Campylobacterota bacterium (assembly GCA_013153475.1). Classification (GTDB taxonomy): domain Bacteria; phylum Campylobacterota; class Campylobacteria; order Campylobacterales; family Hydrogenimonadaceae; genus Hydrogenimonas. The sequence goes on along the minus strand of JAADEJ010000006.1, from coordinate 1,897 downwards.
TATTGAAAGAGTTCGATCTCAAACAGTACGAAACCCGCCCGGTCAACCTCCTTAGCGGCGGTGAACAGCGCCGGGTGGCCCTGGCCTCGCTACTGCTCAAAAAGCCCGATATCCTGATGCTGGATGAGCCCACCAACCACCTGGATGTCTACATGGTGGAGTTTTTGGAGGAGCTCCTATTAAAAGAGAAATTCACCCTCATGCTCATCTCCCACGACCGCTACTTTATCGACCGCATCGCCACCCGTACTGTCGAGATCGATGACGCGAAACTGCGCAGTTTCAAAGGAGGGTATCAAAGTTACCTGGAGCAAAAAGAGAGGCTCCTGCACGCCATGGCCAAAGAGCACGAAAACCTTTTGCGCCTGCTCAAACAGGAAGAGGAGTGGCTAAGACGGGGGGTCAAAGCGCGCCTCAAACGCAACGAAGGGCGCAAAAAGCGGGTGCTCGAGATGCGCGAACAAGCCAAAAAAAACCCCGCCGCCATCCGCAAGATCAAGCTGGAACTGGAACGCGAAAAGCACCACTTCAACCGCGAAGAGGGGGTCAGCAGAAAAAAGGTGCTCTTCGAGATTGAGCACCTGGATAAAAAGCTGGGCGACAAATGGCTGATCAAAGGCTTCTCCCACCGCATTTTGCAACGCGACCGCATCGCTATTGTCGGCAAGAACGGCAGCGGCAAATCGACTTTTCTCAAACTGCTTCTTGGCAGAGAGAAACCCGACGCCGGCGTGATTAAACGGGGCGATTTTACCATCGGCTACTTCGACCAGCACAGGGAGATGCTTGACGATGACAAAAACCTCATCGAAACCTTCTGTCCCCACGGGGGCGACCGGGTGGAGGTGCGGGGCAAAAATATGCACGTCTACGGGTATCTTAAAAACTTCCTCTTTCCCAAAGAGTACCTGGACAAAAAGATCGGCGTGCTCAGCGGCGGCGAGAAAAACCGGGTGGCGCTGGCACTCCTGTTTACCAAAAAAGTGGACTGCCTTATTTTGGACGAGCCCACCAACGACCTGGATATTCCCACCATCAATATCCTCGAAGAGTATCTGCTCAGCTTCCCCGGCGCGCTCATATTTGTCAGCCACGACCGCTATTTTGTCGACAAGATCGCCAAAAAACTGCTCATCTTCAAAGGCCACGGCATCGTGGAGGAGAGTTACCAGCCCTACTCCGAGTTTTTAGCCATTGAAAAAGAGCTCAAAACCCTTGAGCAGTATGAACACCAGCTTACTACGCAACCCGAGCAAAATACCCAACAAAAACAGCAGACGACAAAAAAGAAGAAAAAGCTTAGCTACAAAGAGCAAAGAGAACTTGAGAGCCTGCCCGAAGAGATCGAGAAGCTTGAAGCCCGTATCGCCGAGCTCAACGCCTGCCTGGCCGACCCGGCCTGCTACCAGGAAAAGGGAATTCAAAACCTCACCGACGAGCTAAGTGAACTGGAGATTGTCTACAACGACAAAGCCGACCGCTACCTGGCACTGCTGGAACTTCAGGAAGAGCTGGAAAAGGAGAACGCATGAACCTTGAGCAAATACAAAAGAGCATTCACGACAACCCGGGCCTTCTGCTCTACTTCTGGGGCGAAAACTGCAACGTCTGCCACGCCCTGCGACCCAAACTCTTTGAGGCTTTTGAGAGCCGCTTTCCCAAAATAGAGAGAGTGGCCGTCAATGTGACCGAACACCCCGATATCGCCGCCCATTTTGGCGTCTTTTCCATTCCCACGGGCATTGTCTTTCTGGACGGCAGGGAATTTGAGCGCTTCAGCCGAAACCTCAGCATTCCGGCACTCATTCAAAAGCTTGAACGCCCCTACTCCCTCTTTTTCGATTAATCGTCGCAACTAATCCGAAAACTGCCGTCGAGGTTGTCGGGCATGATGAGG
>JAADEJ010000035.1 GCA_013153475.1 Campylobacterota bacterium | reverse complement strand
ATGTTGGTGCCGGTGAACGAGATTGTGGATATTCGGGAAGTGCCCGCGTCGCCCACCATTATGCAAAAAGATCTGCGACGCATGATCAACGTGACGGCAGAAACCGACCTGGTGAGTCAGGTTTATCCGCTGCTTGACGCGCGTGAGAAGATCATGAACGAGCTTGCCAAAGATTACGATATCGAAACGACCGACTACCTTTTCAATCTGCGCCTGACCGACAAGAAAACGGGTGAGGTTTATGATCTGAAGTGGGACGGCGAGATGAAGGTGACGCTCGATACTTTCCGGGATCTGGGGGCGGCGTTTATCGCGGCGTTGATTCTGATTTTCCTCCTGCTGGTAGTTTATTATAAAAACTTCACCATCAGCGGGATCGTGCTTGCGGGAAGTTTCCTCTCGATTATCGGGGTCATTATCGGCCATTGGGTAGCCGATTTGGTGACGGAGCACACCTTCTTCCTGACCGCTACGTCGTTGATCGGGTTTATCGCCCTGATGGGCATCAGTTCACGGAACTCGCTGTTGCTGATCGACTTCGCCAAGGCGCTGATGCTGGAAAAAGGGTTCGACAAACAGCACGCCATCGCCGTGGCCAGCGCCACGCGGGCCAAGCCGATCATGCTTACGGCCATCGCCATTATTCTGGGCTCCGCCCTGCTGGCCTCCGACCCGATCTTCGGCGGTCTGGGCGTGGCGCTCATTTCCGGAACCGTGGCGGCGGTGATCGTGTCGCTGATCTTCATTCCGGTGTTAATGTACCGGGCCAAAGCGATGGATCCCGAAAAGCTGAGGGAGCTGCAGGAGATCTGAGTTGCCCGAATTGGGTAAATGGCTGATCGTGACGGGTTCGGTACTCGTTTTGATCGGTCTTTTCGTTTCATTCGCCGGGAAGCTTCCCGGCGACATTCTCATCAAAAAAGAGCATTTGACCTTCTATTTTCCCCTTACGACATCGATCCTGCTTTCCATCGTCGTTTCACTCCTCTTTTACCTCTTCTCCAGATAATTTTGGATAAAATCAGCGCAAAATCACTACAGGAGTATCTATGGCAACCATCGGCATGGGAGACCTTAAAAAAGGGATTCGCCTTGAGATTGACGGCCAGCCTTACCGCGTCGTCGAGTACCAACACGTCAAACCGGGCAAAGGGGCGGCGTTTGTGCGCATCAAGATCAAATCGCTCTCAAGTGGGCGCGTGATTGAAAAGACGGTGCACGCCGGCGACAAGTTCGAGACACCCAACCTGGAACAAAAGACGATGCAGTATCTTTACGATGACGGTGATATGTTGCAATTCATGGATATGGCCACCTATGAGCAGATCGGTTTGACCCATGACCAGGTGGGTGAGGATGTGATCAAGTTTATGGATGAAGGTTTTACCGTGGACGTGCTTTTCCACAACGGCAAACCCATCTCCGTGGAGCTGCCCCAGACAGTGGAACTGGAAGTGGTGGAGACGCCGCCCAACTTCAAGGGCGATACCTCCAGCGGCAGCCGCAAGCCCGCCACACTCAAAACCGGCGCGGTGGTGCAGGTGCCCTACCATATTCTGGAAGGGGATGTGATCCGGGTCGATACGACCGAGGGCAAATATCTCGACAAAGTCAAATAAGGAGGCGAAAATGGCGAAAGTCTGCGTACCTCTGGCCAAAGGATTCGAGGAGATCGAGGCGGTCAGCCTGATCGACGTGATGCGCCGGGGCGGCATCGACGTGGTGGTGGCCGGCGTAAATGAAACGCTGGTGACCGGTGCCAACGGCATTACGGTACAGGCCGATACCGATATCAAAAACGTGGTGGCCGACGAACTGGATATGGTGGTGCTTCCCGGAGGCTGGGACGGCACCTACGCGTTGGCCGAAGATCCGACAGTCCAATCCCTGCTCAAAGAGATGAAAGCCAAAGAGAAGGTGGTCGGCGCCATCTGCGCCGCGCCTTTTGCGCTCAAAGCCGCCGGCGTATTGGGCGAGAAGTATACCTGTTACCCCAGTGTCGAGGAGCAGATCGGCAATCTCGAAGGCTACACCGATGCCCAGAAGGTGGTCGAAGACGGCAAAGTGATGACGTCCAGAGGACCCGGTACGGCCATCTGCTTCGGTCTGGCGATTGTGCGCAGGCTGGTGGGCGAAGAGACCTACAATCAGCTTAGAGCGGGTCTACTCGCCGACTACTGCTAAAGGTCTCTCCCCGTGGGGAGGCCGACACGTTCCAATAGATTTTGCGCGATCTCTTCAATGGGCGCGCTTTGCATCTCTATGACAATATCCGCCGCTTTTTCATACCCCTCCTGTCTGGAAAGATAGAGCGCTTTGGCTTTCTCGTACTCCTGAAAGAGCGGCCGTTTTTTTAGTTTCTTCTTCGCGTTGTGGGCCGTGGTGATGCGACGGTAGATCCACTCAAAATCGGCTTTGAGATAGATGACGGTGCCGATGGCGTGGAGGTTGTTGACTTTATAGAAGCCGCCTCCCGTGGATATGACGGCGTTTTGGACATTTTGTGCCAGCCAGTCGGCGGTTTTCTGCTCCAGGGCCCGAAACGCCGCCTCTCCCGCCGTGGCGAAGATCTTCTTGATTTTGGTATTGGTGAAACTTTCGATCAGGTCGTCGGTATCGAGACCGTAAAGATTCGGTGTAAGTTTGGTCAACTCCCGGGCCAGACTGCCTTTTCCGACTCCCATGAAGCCGATGAAGACGAGATTGTCGGCATTTTTTCGCATTTTGCGTCCCCTATGCCGAAGCGTATCGGGTTTTCAACTCGCTCAAATGCTCTTTGAGACGTTGCTGGAACGCCTGGATCACGGCCGGTTCCCCCTGCTTTTTCAAGTAGGTATTGTATTCGACCAGCAGGTCGGTAATACCGCCGCTCCCAAGATTGAGCGCGGCGCCTTTGAGGCCGTGGGTGATACGTTCCATCTTCTCACGGTTGCCCGCTTTCAATTCGTTTTCAATATCGGGCAGGGCCGCTTCGATCTGGTGGATCAATTCGACGATAAACTCCGAGACCTCCTCTTCCGCCAGTCCCATCTCTTCGATAAGGCGGGAGTGGTCGAACAGGCCGTAATCTTTTCGGGTGATCTCTTCGACGAGCGGATCTTCTTCGCGCTTTGTCTCCTTGATCGGGGCGGGGGGGTCGGTCGGTTTTGCTTCTATCGTTGGGGGTTGGGTTTGCCGGGGCGGTTCCTGAACGCTTTGGGGTTCGCTTTTGGGTTTGGGGCGCTCGGACGGGGCGGGTTTTTGAGCGGGGGGCGTTGTTTGGGCGGCAGGAGACGTGTGCGGTGCGGGCCGGGCGGTGTCGCGGGGCGCCTCCTTGGCCTGTTTTCTGATTTTTTCCTGAATCTCTTTGCTGCGTTTATGATCCTTGATCACGATGACGAGAAACAGAAGCAGCAAAAGCAACAAGCCTCCGACAAGACCAACAAGGAACACTTTAACCATCGCCCCATCCTTTCTTCTTAACCAAGAATTTTAGCCCATTCTAACACGCCTTTCGTTAAACTTCAAATAGTATTAACGAAGACGTATGGCCCTGTCATATTCCTGTCATTTTCAAGGAAAAAGAGGAAAGGATTTCCCTCCCATGAAGCCCCGATTCTGTCATTTGCACCTGCATACCGAGTATTCGCTTCTTGACGGCGCCAACAAGATCTCCAAGCTGGCCGGCCGCCTCAAGGAGCTGGGGATGGAGTCGGTGGCCATCACCGACCACGGCAACATGTTTGGCGCCATCGACTTCTATCAGCAGATGAAAAAGGAGGGAATCAAGCCGATTATCGGGATGGAAGCCTACATCCACAACAGCGACGACCTGGGGGACAAAAGCACCCGCCAGCGCTTCCACCTCTGCCTTTACGCCAAGAACGAGACGGGGTACAAAAACCTGATGTACCTGAGCTCCCAGGCCTACATCAACGGCTTCTACTACTACCCACGCATCAACAAAAAGCTGCTGCGTGAACACAGCGAGGGACTCATCTGCTCCTCGGCCTGTTTGCAGGGGGAGGTCAACTGGCATATGAACCTCTCCGAGCGTAATGTGAAGTTCGGCGCCAAAGGGTACGAAGAGGCCAAACGGGTGGCGCTGGAGTACCGAGAGATCTTTGGCGATGATTTTTACCTGGAGCTGATGCGCCACGGCATCGGCGATCAACACGCCATTGATGAGCAGGTATTGCGTTTAAGCCTGGAGACCGGCATCAAGATCGTCGCCACCAACGACACCCACTACCTCTACCAAAACGACGCCGAGGCGCACGAGGCGTTCATGTGCATCGCCATGAACAAACTCTACGATGATCCCGATCGCCTGCGCCACTCGGTGCACGAGTTCTACCTCAAATCCCCCGAGGAGATGGCCGAGCTCTACGC
>JAADEJ010000106.1 GCA_013153475.1 Campylobacterota bacterium | reverse complement strand
GAAGAAAAGCCGTGTCATCGCCGACTATATCGCCGGGATGAGCGACCGGTACGCGCTGACGCGCTACCGGGAGATTTACGGGTTGGCCTGATTACTGCTTGAGTTGCAGCAAGGTCTGAAGCATCTGGTCGGAGGTGGTGATGGTTTTGGAGTTGGCCTGATAACCTCGCTGAATGACAATGAGCTGGGTCAGGGAGCGGGAGAGGTCGACGTTGGACATCTCCAGGGCACTGGCGGTGATGACACCCCGTTTGCCCGTCCCCGCCGCGCCGATGATGGGATCGCCGGAGTTGGAGGTCTGGATAAAGACGTTACCCCCGTCGGCCTCCAACCCTTCATTGTTAGCGAAGTTGGCCATGGCCACTTTGGCCAGGCCGAAACTGCGACCGTTGGTAAAGGAACCGATCAATGTACCGGTCTCATCTACCCGGATACCGTTGAGATCACCCCCCGGATAACCGTCCTGGCTGATACCGGTGGTGGAGGAGGGATTGTCGAAGCTGGTCATGCCGTCAAAGAGTCCCGCAGTACCCAGGTCGAGTTTGACGGTCTGGTTGGGGGCTGAACCGTTATTGGCGGTGAAATTGATGGTTGAGGGGGTATAGGTAGAAAGAGATCCGTCATCGTTAAAGGTGATGGAACCTACCAGATAGTTGGTCGGATCGACTGTGTTGATTTCGGAAGGTTTGGGTACGGATATCACCATGCTCCAGGTTGAAGTACCGGCATCCTGGTTCTGTTCGACTTTTCTAAAATCGAATCGCAGGGTGTGTTTGGTGCCCAATGAATCGAAGATATCGATACTGGACGCGTGGGTTGCCGAATAGATGGGTTGGGAAATTTTTGTTTTTCCCGGAGGCAAGGTTCCCGAAAGCGGTGAAAGCAGATCGAAAAGTTTTTTGTTGTTATCTTCTTTGACTTCCAAAACCACGTCGTTGGCGTTGCCGTCGTCACTTTGGACTTCGATCTTTCCGTTTTCGTTGATAATGACGTTGTAGGTTTCACCTGTTTCATTGTTGAGGTCATTCTCAATGGCGTCAATCAGGTCTTTGTCTGTTGTAAAGGCGGTATTGGTGGCATTGTTGTCGTCATCATACTCATAGGTGTAGTCGGTTCCGTTGATACTGATGGTTACCGTATCACCATCCTGCAGGCTCAGGCTTTCGCCTCTTTCGTTGAAGAGTACCTTGAAGTCAAGAGCGAGATCATCGTCGGTTCCCGTCGGGCCGCTGGCCTTGATCGCCTTTTCCACATCGGTATCGGTAGTGTCGTTCCCGTCGATGGTATAAACCAGTGATTTGTTGACGATTTGGGGACCTGAGTTGAGATTGGCTTTGAGTGTCACCACGGAAGTGGGATTGGCCGGTGTGGTCAATCCCGGCGGAATCTGAATGTTTTGAATCGGCGCGGTGGTGTCGATCTCGTTGGTTTCGGGGTCTCGCAGCCAACCCTGTACGATGTAACCGTTGTTGTCGACAAAATTGCCGTCGGCATCGAAAAGAAAGTCGCCGTTACGGGTATATTTGTAGGTTTTGCCGCCGTCGGCGCTCACGACGAAAAAGCCGTCGCCCTGAATGGCCAGGTCGGTGTTTTTGTCGGTTGTCTGCACCGATCCCTGTTTGAAAATCTTGGTAATGGATCCTACCTGGGTGCCCAGACCCACCTGCATCGGGTTTTTACCGCCCAGCTCCCCCTGGGGTGCCGTGGCGATCTTGCTGGTCTGGTTGAGCAGGTCGGAGAAGTTGACCCGGCTGTATTTGAAGCCGGTGGTGTTGACGTTGGCGATGTTGTTGCCTTCCACGTCCATCGCGACCTGGTGGGCTTGTAGTCCGGATACGCCGGCCCAAAGTGAACGCATCATATGGCAATCCTTTTCATGTTGTCTTTCTTTTTACTAAGCAAAAGCCATTCCTACTTTTTCATATTGATGGCGGTCTGGATCATCTGATCGGAAGTGGTGATGCTTTTGGCATTGGAATCGAAGGCCTTTTGCATCACGATCATCTCGGTCAACGCGGCGTTGAGAGAGACGTTACTGTTTTCGAGTTTATGGGAGACAACGGATCCCCCCTGAACCACGTTTCCCTCTTTATCGGTATAAAGATAAGGTTTTCCGCTGTTGGAGGTGGGGGAAAAGAGGGCGTTGCCATCGGTCGAGAGCCCCTGGTCGTTGATGAAGTGGTAGACGGGAATGGCGGCTACCGCCGAGCTCTTCCCGTTGGTAAAGTTGGCGTAAATGGTGCCGTTTTGATCGACGTTGTAACCTTTGAGCTCTCCTTTCTGGTATCCGTTGGCTTCGGTATCGGTCAGGGCTGTCGGTTTGTTTCCCATGGCGGTCAGGCCGTCGTAGCCGGAATTCGGGATATCGGCGTTGTAAGGGGTTCCGAGATTCAGGGTCAGCGGGGTACCGCCGTTATCGAGTTGGGGTATGGTGTTTTTTGTCAACGCGCCGTTTTCGTCAAATGTCAAAACGCCTTCCTGACTATCCAGAATGGTGTAGACCTTGTTGGAAACCTTGTCGACGTAATACTGTTCGGGGTCGTAGGTTTTATCGGGGTCGTAGGGTTCGAGATATTGAAGAACCTGGGCCGTGGCGTTCCACTCTGAACCCAGCTCGGGTGCGGGAAGTTTCTGCTCGATTTCGAGATTGAGCATACCGGTCTCCCCGTCGGGCGTGACGATGGGCACACGAAAATGGGGTGTCTGGGCACTCTCCTGTTCCGTGACGATCTGGGCTTTTACCTCCAGCGGTCCCGCGTTGGCCGGGTCGAGTTTGGCGATGTCGGCATCGGTGATCTCCCACGCCAGATTCTCATCCAACGTGGCGTTAAAAGTTTCGGATACCCCGTCGGCGTTGGTGACGGTAACCAAAACGGTATCGCCGGGTTGGGGGTTTTCGATGGTATCGCCTGCCTGTACCGTTCCGTTGGCCGAAAAAGTCTGATTGGCCTCGTCAATCTGGCTTTCGTAATCGGCTTCGGGGATATCGACTTTGGTCAATTCTGTTTTTGGCGTGGGATCCAGATTGCCCGCAAGGCGGACTTCACTGGTCATTTCGGGCGGCATGGTCGCCTCGGTGGGTAGAAAAATTTTATCGGTTTGGGCATTGGGTGTGAGGGGGATCGATTCGTTGAGTTTGGCGGTATACTCTCCCGGATTGTCGGGATCGGGGGTGAATATGTTGCCCGAAACACCCAGCAAATAGGCGCTGTCGTCATTGACGAGATATTCGCCGGCATCCACGTTGAAGGCCCCTTTGCGGGTATAGAAGGTTTCGCCGTTGCGTTTGACGGCGAACCATCCGTCCCCGGCGATGGCCATATCAAAGTCGTTGTCGGCGTCAATCAGCGTACCCTGGCTCATATCCAAAGCGGTGGCGTTGACGGTGGAACCCAGCCCCACCTGGTCGAAGGTGGGAGAAAAACCCGTTTCGGCCAATGTCTGACTGAAGATGGTGGAAAATTCGGCGGTTTTGCCTTTGTAACCGACGGTATTGACGTTGGATACGTTATCGGCCAGGGTATCCAGGCCGTACTGGTAGGTTTTGGTGCCTATGACCCCGTTGTAAAAGGAGCGGTTCATCTGTTACCCTTCGTAAATCTCTTTGACCTGATCCAGCGTGTAATATTGTGAACCCATTTTCAGCAGGGCTTCACCGCTGTCGAAACGGACCGATTCAATGGGGTAGACACCCACGGCGGTCTGTTTGGATTGGCCGTCGGGCGTGGTATAGTCGGCTTCCACGTAGTAGGTGCCCGCGCCCAAAAATGCGCCGTTTTCATCGGTGCCGTCCCAACTGAATGTCTGAACCCCCTGGGGAAATCCCGCAATATCGAACGTGCGGACCGTATTACCGTCCACATCCTTGATGGTAATGACCCCGCTTGAGACATCATCGGCAAAATAGAGATCGAACTGGGAAGCGCTGCCTTCATCTCCGACGACAATGCTGTTGGTGCCCAAAGAGCCCATCTTTCCGATAGCCGAAACGATGGACATTCCCGACGTTTCGGTAAGGGTTTTGGAGAGATCCTCAAGGGCTTTGTTGGTATTGGTAGAGGCTTCCAGACTGGCCAGTTCGGAGGTTTGGGAGAGAATTTTGTCCGTATCCATCGGATCGGTGGGATCCTGGTACTGCAGTTCGATCAGAAGCAGTTCAAGAAAATCGTCTTTGTCGAGAATCCCGTCGGGATTGGAGACGATATCGCTGTCGTTGGTGGGGATACTGGTAGGGGTGTTGAGTGTATTGGTGACATCCATGGTCTGCTCCTTTAGACGTATTGGGGAATAATGATGTCAAGCGAGTCGAACGCAACGTCCGGCTCCTCGTTTTCGTAAAACGCGCCGAAGCGTGTTTTGGCCTGTTCCTGGCGCTGTTGCTGCTGGTTCATGTTAAACTGCATCTGCACGTCGGTAAAACCCATGGAGACCAGCTGGTTTTTGAGTTCCTGTCCCTGGGAGGCCATCAAGCCGATAGCGCCGGGATTGGAGCTGACGTGCACGTGCAGATGGTTGCCCCGGCTGACAAGCGTGACCTCCACGCTTCCCAGATCTTTGGGGTCAAGCTGCATCTGAATCCGTGTCATGGGCGGTTTGTAGTTGTCTACCTGCTCCTTTAATGACTGGGCGAAGTGCTGAACGCTCTGTTTGGCCTCCGCGATTTTGTGCCGGACGCTCTGGGCTTTTTCGCTCTCTGCGTGGGAGGGTTTGGGGGTTGTCTCTTGCGCGACGGCCTCCTCTTTACGGGTCGGTTCCTCTTTTGCCTGATGTTCCTCTTTTTTCGCGGTCGAATCTACCGGCTCTCGTTGCGCTTTCTTATCGATGGTTTCAGAAAACGAAGCCTCTACTTTTGTCATGTCGTCGGCGGTTTCCATATTTTTTGTCGTCAGCGGTGAAACGGTAGTGTTGACGGGGATGGAAGGTTGGGGTTTTGGTGCGGAAGAAGCCGGTTGCGGCGCTTTGGCCGTGACGGTTTGCGTTTTGGACTCTTTTACGTTTTCGTCATCTCTGTTTTCGGTGGTATCGGAGGTGTCGACGGAAGCGGTAGCTACACGTTTGGATGCGGTACGTCGGATGGAATCGGTTGTTGTTTTGGGCTGCCCCCCTTTCTCTACCGAAGCCAGGAGGGAAGAGAGGGTCGTCTGCGCCGTTTTGGAAGGGATGTTCTCTTCGGTACGGTTTAGGGCGGTTTGAGAAGAGAGAGACTCTTTCTTCTCTTTTTGAACGCCCCTCTTTTCTATTGCGGCAGCGGCGGCGATGGAGCGTGTTGGCGTCGTGGCGTTTTTTGATCTTGTAAAAGAGGCGGCAGAGAAAGAGGGTGTCTCCTCTTCGATTGTCAGATCCGTCAGTTTGACGGGCAGGCCGAAGCGGTCGGCGACTTTTTTAATGGCGTCCCATGTCGCGCCTTTTTTGAGTTCTGTGCGGAACGCTTCGTTTTGCAAAGCGGCCTTCAGCTTTTCCGAAGCCTTGAGTTTTTCCGACTCCAACCCTTTCGTATCGGTTTGCAAAAGACGATCGATCTCTTTGGAAAGTTCCCCGTCGTTTTGCGCCAACGCCTGAAGGGCCGAAAGCAGGGACTTTTCCTCTTTTGTTCCCTCTTTTGTTTTAACGGAAACGGTCGTCGGGTTTTCCCTGGAAAGGAGCGATTGCAAGGCGCTCGGCAAGTCGTCGCCGTCGGTATCCGAAAAATCCGGCATAGAAAATCCCGCGTCGCTTGCAAGGGGCAGATCGCCCTCTTCGGGCAGGTCTTTCAGATTCTCCAGAAGCGCTTGAAAGAGGGTCGGTTCTTTGGAGCTCTTTTGACTTTTCAAGGCGCCCTGCCCGTCTTTTTGCTCGGTCGGCGAAAGCAGAGGGACAATCGCTTGCATACGGCTCCTTTCCGGCGGTTTTTACCTATTTAAGCAACTACCGTTCCACTTTCTCTTTAACCCGTAAAATCCGCTTGGGCCTTTTTTTGGATATAATGCGCGTAAATCTTCAATATCTACTCAGGAATCACTACATATGCAAAACATCCGAAACATCGCCGTGATCGCCCACGTTGACCACGGAAAAACCACACTGGTAGACGGTCTGCTGCAACAGTCGGGCACCTTCGAGGCCCACAAAGAGATGGCCGAGCGGGTCATGGACAGCAACGACCTGGAACGGGAGCGGGGCATTACCATCCTCTCCAAAAACACCGCTATACGCTACAAAGATCACAAGATCAATATCATCGATACCCCCGGCCACGCCGATTTTGGCGGGGAAGTGGAGCGGGTACTCAAGATGGTAGACGGCGTGTTATTGCTGGTGGACGCCCAGGAGGGGGTGATGCCCCAGACCAAGTTCGTGCTCAAAAAGGCCATCGGCCTGGGACTGCGTCCCATCGTGGTGGTCAACAAGATCGACAAACCCGCCGCCGAGCCCGAGCGGGTGGTGGATGAGGTGTTTGACCTGCTGGTGGCGCTGGAAGCCGATGAGGAGCAACTCGATTTCCCCGTTCTTTACGCAGCCGCCCGTGACGGGTACGCCAAGTGGAACCTGGAGGATGAGAACAAAGATCTCACCCCGCTTTTTGACGCCATTTTGGAGTATGTACCCGCCCCCGAAGGCAGTGCCGAAAACACGTTGCAGATTCAGGTCTTTACCCTCGATTACGACAATTACGTCGGGCGCATCGGCGTGGCGCGGATCTTCAACGGCCGCGTCAAATCGGGTGAGCAGGTGTTGTTGGCCAAGGCCGACGGCGAGAGTGTCAAGGGGCGTATCAGCAAGCTGATAGGCTTCATTGGCCTGGAGCGTATGGAGATTGATGAGGCCGAGGCGGGCGATATTGTGGCCATCGCGGGTTTTAATGCCATTGACGTGGGTGATACCCTCACCGATCCCAACGATCCCCAGCCGCTGGATCCTTTGCACATTGAAGAGCCGACGCTTTCGGTTATTTTCAGCGTCAACGACGGGCCCTTCGCGGGCCGGGAGGGCAAGTTTGTCACCGCCAACAAACTGCGTGAGCGGCTTGAAAAGGAGATGGAGACCAATATCGCCATGCGGCTGGAACAGTTGGGCGAGGGAAGTTTCAAAGTCTCCGGCCGGGGTGAACTGCAGATCGGTATTCTGGCCGAGAATATGCGCCGGGAGGGGTATGAGTTTCTCATCTCCCGTCCCGAAGTGGTTATAAAAGAAGAAAACGGCGTGCGGATGGAGCCCTATGAGCACCTGGTGATCGACGTGCCCGAAGAGCACAGCGGCGCGGTGATCGAGAAGCTGGGGCGAAGAAAGGCGGAGATGACCTCCATGACTCCCATGCCCGACGGCACCACCCGTATTGAGTTTGAGATTCCGGCAAGGGGGTTGATCGGGTTTAGAACCCAGTTTCTGACCGACACCAAAGGCGAAGGGGTGATGAACCACTCCTTTTTGGAGTACCGCGCTTTTGTGGGCAACGTGGAACACCGGGCCAACGGCGCTTTGATCTCTATGGAAAACGGCAAGGCGCTGGGTTATTCGCTTTACAACCTCCAAGAAAGGGGTGTGCTCTTCATCAAGCCCCAGACCGAAGTCTATGTGGGGATGATCATCGGTGAACACTCCCGCCCCAACGACATTGAGGTCAACCCCATCAAGGGCAAGAAACTCTCCAACGTCAGGGCGTCGGGTTCGGATGACGCCATTGTGCTGGTTCCGCCAAGAGAGATGAACCTGGAGCGGGCGCTGGAGTGGATCGAGGATGATGAATTGGTGGAAGTGACGCCCGAGAGTATCCGCATCCGCAAGCGTTATCTCGATCCGCACGTGCGCAAACGGATGGAGAAGCAGAAAAAAGCCTGAAGGAGTGAGCATGGCGGCGATTGAGGGTTTCATGGAAGCGATGGCCGAGCGCCACGCCTGCAAGCGGTTTGATGAGAGCAAAAAGATTCCCGAGGCGCAGTTGCGCACCCTGCTTGAGATCGGCCGGCTTTCGCCCTCGTCGTTTGGAATGGAGCCGTGGCGCTTTCTTGTGATTCGGGACAAGGAACTCAAAGAGAAATTGCGGCCGCTTTGCTGGAACCAGCCCCAGATTACCGAGTGCAGTGAGTTGGTGGTTATCAAAGCGTTGGTGGGGCCGCTTGCGCCCGGAAGCGCATATCCCAGAAATATGCTCTCACGCCGTGATCTTCCCAGGGAGAAGATAGAGGCCTACTTCAAAAAGTATGACGATTTTTCGGCGGAGCGGTTTGGACGGGGTGAGCTGGCCTGCTGGAGCGTCAAGCAGTGCTATATCGCCGCCGGTAACATGATGACCGGCGCCATGGCCATGGGTATTGACAGCTGCGCGATCGAGGGGTTTGAGAAAGAGAAAGTGGAAGCCCTGCTGAAGATGGATGTGGCCAAAGAGACGTTGGCGCTTATCATCGCTTTTGGCTACCGTTTGAAAGAGCCGCCCGCCAGGGTACGCCTGCCTTTTGATGAGATCGTGAGTTTTCGCTAACAGGTTTCGCGGCGAATACGCCGCACTTTTGTTTAAAAATCCCAGACAATCCCGCCGTAGATGCCCGAAATGTCGATATCGGCGTCGGTGTCATCCACATCTTCGAGTTTGACCTTCTGGTAGCGGTATCCCACCTCAAAGCCAAGCCCCATGGGCAGGGTGTAACGCGCGTCGGTCTGCATATCGTAAAGCGCGCTGCCGTCGTAGGAGATCCAGTTGCCCTCCGCCCCGATGGAGAGTCCCTCCAAAAAAGGCAGAGGCCAGCGGAAGTTGGCGTAAAGCATGGGTACCACAAACTCCACGTCGCTGGTGTCTTTGATGCCGGTGGTTTTGTCGCTGATCATCACATAACCGTCAAGGTACCGGACGGTCAGACCCAGATCGAAGTCGATACCCGTATCAAGAAGCTGATAGTAGAAAGTGCCGTCGGTATTTTTCAGTTCCGCTTCGGAGTAGACGTCGGTTCCCGCGGCGAACTCGGTATCGCCGAAGACCACGCGTTTTTCGATGCGTCCGTTGCCGGACGTGTTCGTTTTGGTATATCCGACCCGAATATTGGGCAAAATGGGGATGGGGTGTTCCAATTTGGCCCTGATATACAGATCGGTCTCCGTATCGAGATTGAGATCGTTATCCACGTCGACTTTGCTGATGAAATCGGGCAGGTCATTCGGGTATTTGATCCAGCCGCTCGGGTCGTGATTCCACCCTCCTACGGCAATTTCACCGCCAAGATCCGCCGCCGTCGCGACATTTTGGATGGCCGCCGTCGCGATAAGAGTCGTTAAAACTTTTCCTATCTTTTTCATTTTCGGCCCCTTTCGGCATAATCCTTCTGAGGCTATTATAACAGGAAATTGTTACTTTTTTGTCAATCTGTTTTGCAACGACAATACGACAAAAGCCCCAAAGGCGATAAGACTCTCGTAAAGAAAGAGTGTTTCTCCGTAGAGTTTACCCGCCAGCAGGGCCCCCAGAAAACCGCCCATGCCGTAGGAGATACCCAAAAAGAACTGCTGGGCCAGCGCTTTGCGCCGATAGAGCGAGTGCAAAAGCGTGATGGCGGCGGTGTGGTAGAGCGCGAAACTGAGCGCATGGAGGCTTTGGGCGGCGAAGATGATCGGCAGGTTGTCGGGAAAGCGCCAGAAAAGAAGCCAGCGCAGGGCGGTGACAAAAACGGTAACCTGAAGGATGCGCAGAAGGTTTTTCTTTAGCAGGGGTCCCTGAAAATAGAACATCACGATCTCGCAGATGACTCCGAACGTCCAGAGCCAACTGGTGGTGGAAAGGCTCACGCCGTGGGCGGTTTCGTAGATGGTAAAAAAGTTATAAAAACCGCCGAAACTGACCTGCATCAACAAAAACGCGAGCCACAAAGGCCAGTGGTCGGCAAGATGGAAAGGGCCGTCGCTTTCAGCCCGGTCGATATGGGCGTGGGCCCGGTCGTAAAAGACGATGGCCGCGCCGAGCAGGGCCGTGGCGAAAACGGTACCGATCAGGTAGGCCACCGCGTCCAGGGGGGCCGAGAGAATGCGCCCCAGCCACAATGCGATGGCGATGAAACCGATAGAACCGAAAAGCCGGGAGCGGCCGTAGCTTTGGCGGTTCAGGCTCTCAAGCGCGCGGGTCTCCACGAACGGGAGCGCCACGCTCATGGCGGCGCCAAAGAGGAGATTGACGCCCAAAAGGGGCCAAAAGTGTCTCAGGGCGGGCCAAAAGAGCGTCACCGCCAACGTCATAAGCCCCAGGGCCGAGAGGAAGGTTTTGTCATCGAGCCGGAGATGTTTCAAAAAAAGAAACGGCGCGAAAAAGCGCATCAGGGGCGAGGCCGAAAGAAGCGCGCCGATCTCGAAACTGCTATAGCCCGCCATCTGCAACGCTTTGGGGAAGTAGATGACATAAACCCCAACGGCGGCGAAATAGAAGAAGTAAAAGGCCGAAAGGCGCCAGAACACGGCTCTTCCTATTGGGGACGGTAGATGAGGCAACTGCCCGAGACCAGATCCCACAGGGTGGCCCGGCTTTTAAGAAGAAAGGGGACAAAAAGCCCAAAAAAGGAGAGAATACCCGCCTGCATCGTCACGTAACGGATCAGCAGTTTGACAAGGGAGGGTTTGGGATCGGCGAAGTAGAGATCGTAGGCTTTCATGCCGGGTGTCTGCCCTTTGATGGCCCAAAGGGCTATGACGGAGAGAAAGTGAAGGGCCAGAATGATAAGCCATCCCTCGCCCATATGCTCCCTAAATCCCTCCCTGTCGCCCATGACCAGGTAGATCACCACATACAAGATGGGCATGACAATCATAAAGGTGTCGGTGAGAAAGGCTTTCAGGCGCACGGTAACAGGAGCGCAGAGCGTTTCGGGCGCTTGGGTTTTTTTCTCTTTTTTCGTCTCTGGCGCTTGCGCTTTGCCCTGCTTGACCTTCCGCCACCGACTCATCGATTAACCGCCTCCCGTTTAGTTGCCGCGGCTGCCGGGTTTGATCGCCTCGCTGCCCGCTTCGCACAGGGGGCACGCCTCGGGCGCGTACATCTCGAAGTCAAAATCGGCCAGAGCGAAGAAGGGAAGGTTTTCGGGCAGTTTGCAGTCGGGTTTGCGCGCAAGGTCGCTGTTGATCCGTTGGCAAAAGCCCCGGTTGGCCAGCGCCGCAAAGCCCACCACCTCAGCGCCCAGACGCTCCACTTCCGCCGCCGCTTCCATGGCGGAGCCGCCGGTGGTGATAATATCTTCGCAAATAAGGATCTTCTCGCCCTTTTTGACCTCAAAACCCCGTCTCAAGGTCATTTCGCCGCCTACCCGTTCGGTAAAAATGTAGCGGCAGTCCAGCGCCGTGGCCAGGGCGAATCCGGCGATCAGCCCCCCGATGGCCGGGGAACAGACCGTATCGACCGCCAGGCCGTAAGCCTTGATCTGCTCGGCCAGCGCTTCGGCAAGTAATTTGGCCGTTTTGGGGTCTTCCAGAACTTTGGCCGATTGCAGGTAATATTCACTGTGGTTGCCCGAACTCAGCTTGAAATGCCCGTGCAACAACGCATCGGCATCCATATATATCTTTTTTACATTCATGAGGAACCTTCCTAAAAACGAAGAACGAAAAACTCAACGGGTCGTCAGGCCCGCCAATTCTCCATTCTCAATTTTCCATTAAACTTTCAGCACTTCCTGCTCTTTGGCCTTGACCAGCTCATCCACTTTTTTAACATAGTCGTCGGTGATCTTTTGCACCTGCTCCAGCCCCTTCTTCTCCTCATCTTCGGTGATAAGCTTCTCTTTGGCCATCTTTTTGACCTTGTCGTTGGCTTCTCTGCGGATATTGCGGATGGCGATCTTGGCTTTTTCGCCCATCTGTTTGGCCTGCTTGGCGCTCTCCTGGCGCTGCTCGACGGTCATGGGCGGGAAGAAGAGTTTGATGGTCTCCCCGTCGTTGTTGGGGTTGACGCCGATATTGGCCTGCTGGATCGCCTGCTCGATCTCGGGCAGGAGGTTTTTCTCCCAGGGGCTGATGGTAATGGTCTGGGCGTCCGTGGCGATCACGCTGCCCACCTGGTTCAGCGGCGTGGGGGTGCCGTAGTAGTCTACTTTGATGTTATCCACAATATGGGTGGAGACCCGGCCGGTGCGGATGGTGCTGAAATCTTTTTTGAGCACCTCGATACTTTTGTCCATATGCTCTTTGGCGTAATCGTAAACTTCGTTCAGGCTTTCCATTCTCTACTCCTTACGGTTTTACCAGTAGTTTGGTGTTTATTTTATCGTGTCCCACCTTTAAGATAAGACGGCTGCGGCTGTTGGTGAGTCGAATGGGGCGGGTGAGACGAAGCACCCCGTCATGAAGCGTTACCCGCTTCCAGCCGTGACCGGTCACGTAAAATTCCGCCTTTTGGGCCGACTCCCCGGGCCCGAGTTCGACATGAACATCCGTTAATGTGTCATGAGCCGGCCACGCGACGGGGCTGATCCAGTAGGCGTTGAGGTGGCGGTAGCGCAGTTTGGCCGGCAGATTGCTGCGGCCGGTTAAAGCGCAGCGGTCCAGGTCGAGCGGGTCGCTCCCTTTGGAGACGGCGCCGACATTCTGGTTGCAGATGCCTTCAAACCCGAAGGAGGCGACCACCGCTTTGACCCGATCGTCATACTCTCCGTAGGGGTAGGCGAAGTAGCGGGGTCGTCTACCCGTTTTGGCCTCCATGAGGGCCATACCCTTTTGCATATCGGCCTTCAGGGCTTCGGTATTTAAAGAGAGCATATGGGGATGGGTATGGGAATGAAATCCCAGCTCTCCCCATTTGGCCGCTTCCCGTACCTGCGCCCAGCTCATGAAGTCGCCGTAGTGGTTGTCGGTAGCCTTGGTATAGACAAAGAGGGTAAAAGGGTAGCCGTACTCTTTAAAAACCGGCAGGCCGTTTTCATAAAAACTCTTGTAACTGTCGTCGATAGTCAAAACTACCCAGTTGTCGGGAACGGAGTCGCCGTTTCGAAGGGCGCGTACCAGTACCGAGAGGGGCACGACCCGGTAACCGTGATTTTTGAAGTAGTCGAAATGTTTGCGCAGGTCGGAGAGGGTGATGTTGGTGGAAGGGTGCCGGCTGTCGCCGAAACGGTGAAAAACGAAAATATGGGCGTCGGCAAGCAGGCTCGCGGTCGCGAGCCAGAAGGCCAGCAGCAGACGCATCGGTTACTTGGTATCGGGGTTGGGTATCGCGGGCGCTTTGGGCGCGGCGGGGGTTTCGGGCAGTTTGGGCGGTACGGGCGCTTTGTCGGGGGTGACGGTTTTGGCGCTGTCCACGACGGAGCGGTTGTACTCTTTGTTGTAGAGATATCCCAGGGCGACGGTATTGAAAATAAAGATCAGCCCGACCGTGAAAGTGGCTTTGACCAGGAAGCCCGCGGGGCCTTTGGCGCCGAAGACCGATTCGTTGGAGCCGCTGTAGGCGCCTAAGCCGATGGAGGAGCTCTTTTGCAAAAGCACCAGAATGGTCAACAATATAGCCAATACAATCTGCGCGACGAATAGAATGGAGATCATGGGAAACGGTACCTTTAGGTTATAATTAGCGCGCTATTATATCCAAAAGCCTCCCGGAATGTAAACATGACGCCACACCACTCCTTCGGCCGCCGGGCCGATACTTATGATCGTTACAACGTGATTCAGGAGCGGGTGGCCCGCGAACTGGCCGCCTCCATAGAGGGCACGTACGAAAAAATAGTGGATCTGGGATGCGGAACCGGCGGCTTTTTTCGGGTGTATGATCGACCGTTCACATCCTATCTGGCGATAGACATTTCGCCCCGGATGTTGGCGCGACACCCCCAAAAAGAGGGGATTGAAAAACTGGTGGGCGACTTTAACGATTCGGCGCTTTTTGAAAAGATCGCGGCCTTTGGGCCCGATCTGGTTGTTTCCTCTTCCGCACTGCAGTGGGCGGAGGATCTTGACCGTACGCTGGGGCAAATTTCGGCATTGAAAAAGCCGACGGCCCTGGCCCTTTTTACCGCCGGCACGTTTCAAACACTTCACGAGACGGCAGGGGTGCGCTCTCCAATCAGGGATGCCAAAGAGACCGAAAGGCTGTTGCGAAAACATTTTGGTACTCCTGTCCGTCATCTGCATGAGCGTTTATATTTTGACAACACCCTTGCCATGCTTCGCTACATTCAACGCAGCGGTGTCAGCGCCCCCCGCCCACTGCTGGATTACAGGCAGGTCAAGGAGGTGTTGCGGGCCTATCCGCTGGATTATCTGGAGTTCGAGATCCTGCTGACAAGTCACCTATGATTTAACAGACCTTAATTTTCCACATAAGAATAGAGCGTTAAAATAACTTCCACAACAAACCAATCGAGGATGGGCCGATGGGATGGCTGGAAAAGCTGAAGGAGGCGGTGGCGATCAACTCCTATACCCGAAACAAAAAAGGGGTGGACGCCACGGGAGAGCTCTTTGCGTCGTGGCTGGCGCCGTTGGGGTATGAACTCAGGCGTCACAGGCGGGAGTTGATCGGGGATCATTGGCATTTTGTCGCTCCCGAAGGAGGCAGGGAAAAGATCCTGCTTCTCGGGCATCTGGATACGGTGTTCGCTCCCGGTCTTTTCGAGCGGTGGGAAGAGGATGACCGGTGGGTGTACGGTCCCGGTGTTTGCGATATGAAAGGTGGCAATGTGGTGGCGGTGGAGGCGTTGCGGGCCGTTCATGCCGCGTTGGGACGGGTGGAGGATGTGGATCTGCTTTTGGTCAGTGATGAGGAGACCGGCAGTGATGATTCGCGGATATTGACATCCGGATTGGCCAAAGATTATGAGAAATGTTTTGTTTTCGAAGCGGCGGGGCCGAATATGGAGGTCGTGGTCGGCCGTAAAGGGATCGGTACATTCGAGATTACCGTAGAGGGGAGAGCCGTTCACGCCGGTACCCGATATGCCGAAGGGGTTGACGCCAATCTCGAAGCGGCGCAAAAGCTGACCCGCCTGGTCGGACTTACCGATCTGCAAAAGGGTTCAACCGTCAATGTGGGCAGAATGGAAGGGGGCGTAGGCGCCAATACCGTCAGTCCCCGTGCCAAGCTTTTGCTGGAGATGCGTTATGCCGACAATCGCGAGAAGGAGCGATTGCTGAAAGGGCTGGACGAGACGGTGCGCACCGCGTTTGTCGAGGGAACCAAAGCGGTACTTTCCGGCTCGATTCAGCGGGACGTGATGGAACCGAACCCCTGGCAGACGAAACTGATCGGGGCGATGGCGCGTATTTCGGGCCGGTCGCTGCCTACCGAGAGTCGGGGCGGCGTGAGTGATGCCAACATCGTCGCCAGTGCGGGCGTCGTGACATTGGATGGTTTGGGGCCCTACGGGGACGGGGACCACACGCCCCACGAGCGGGCGCTCAAAAAGAGCTTTGAGGAACGGATCGACCTGATGACGAAGGTGCTGCTTTATCATCAGGAGCATGGGGTGATTGAGTGATTGGCCATTGGGAATTAGTAGTTTGGTTTTGCGAGCGAGCTTGGAGAAAGGATTTTATTCTTTCGGAAAGCTCAAGCCACGCTAGCGTGGCGAGCCCGCTGCTGAAGTGGATTCAGCGTCAGCGCAGCCTTGCGGAATTGATTTCCGCAAGGCGTATCAAAGGAGCGAATGAAAATGAGCGACAGCAATAGAAAAGTCGGGATATGGATGTACCAAAACGGCGGCGGCGACGTCATTGAGCGCAAAATCGTCGAAAAGCTTGCCGAGCGCGGCATCGAGAGCGTGACGGGGCTCAACCTCCGTCACGCCTGGGTCGAAAACGGCCGCACCCACTGCAACGGAACAGTCATGGAAGAGCTTGACTGTTTTTTCAGCTACAATGCGGGCGAACAGACGCAGTATCAGATGTTTTTGTACGAGGCGATCGACCGGATCGTGCCCTGCCTGAACAACTACCGATCTTTCGCCCTGACCGAAGACAAGTTTCAGACGGCCCATCTGCTGCGAAACCACGGGGTGCCCACCGCCGATTTCAGGCTCTGTCACCGTGACGACAGCGACCGGCTGCGGCGCTTCATGCAGGAGTGGCAGCAGATGGTCTACAAGCCCACCGACGGCTGGGGCGGCGTGGGGCTGACCAAGATCGACAGCCAGGAGACGCTGGACATGCTGATGCCCTTTCTCAACCAGATGGACCTGCGCTTTTTTTATGTCGAGAAGTTTATCGACTACGACCGCACCGATTGGCGGGTCGACATCGTGGACGGTGAATTTATCGGCTGCTACGGCCGCAGAGCGGGCGGCACCGACTGGCGTACCAACATTACCAGCGGCGGTAGCGTCTTTTTGCGTGAGCCCGATGACGCGGTGGTGGCACTGGCCAAAAAAGCGGCGGCGGTGACAGGGTTGGAGATCGCCGGGGTCGATATCATCTACGACCGGGCCAAAGAGGAGTACATCGTGCTGGAGGTCAACGGCATCCCCGCCTTCGCCACGCCCGAGCAGGAGAAGATGGGGCTCGATTTCAACGACCGTAAAATAGAAAAGATTGTCGAATTGATCGACACAAAAACACGCAAAACATGAACGAAGTCCATGTTTTGGCAGGGACACAAGTGTCCTTTGCAACCCCCTGAAGCTACGAAAACATTCGTTTTCGAGACGACGCGTTCGCGTCGGGAAAATATTTCAATAAAAAGGATGAAAACCATGGCCAAAAAGAAAAAACTCCCCAAACTGGGGCTCTTGTATCTCGATTACGTGTTGCGTTTCTTCGACCGCTCCAACTTCAAAGGGTGGCCCGACAAGATCGAAACCGTCGTCTACCACTGGGGCAACGACAAAGACCGCTTCATCGAAGAGGTGAAAAAGAAAAAGATCGACATCCTCATCGGCAACATCCCCGCCACCGCCTACGAAACCTTCCGCGAGATCGCCAAGGCGCTCCCGCACGTGCGCTTCGTGCCCTCTTTGGAGACGCAATTTGCCAACAAATCCAAAGAAAATGTCACGCTTTTTTGCGAAAAGCACAACCTCTCGCATCCTGAGACCAAAATCTTCTATGACCGGGAAGAGGGGTACAGATACCTCGAAGAGTGCGACTACCCCATCATCGTCAAGCGCAGCTACGGCCCCTCCAACTACGGCGGCTACTACGTCCACAAGGTCAAATCCAAAGAGGAGGCCAAGAAGCTTTTTGATGAGAAGAAGTACCACCCCATGTACATCCAGGAGTGCATTCCGCTTCGCGCCGATATCCGGGTGATGCTGATCGGCCACAAGCCCGCCTGCGCCTTCTGGCGGGTCGCCGGGGAGGATATGGAGCTGACCAACACCTCCCAGGGAGGCTACATGACCTACGAGGGGGTGCCGATGGGGGCGCTGGAGCTCGCCGTCGAGGCGTCCAAGGCGGCCAAGGCCGAGTACTGGGCCTGCGACATCGCCGAGTACGACGGCAAGTACTACATCCTCGAATGCGCCACGGCTTTTGCCGCCTTCCCTTACTTCCGCGACTGGATCGGCCAGTACCTGATGTGGGATTTTAGTGAAGGGCGCTTCCCCAAACCCCACATACCGCTTTACAACTGGGAGGAGCTGGGCAAGATCAACCCCTCCCTGCTGCGCACGATGCGCCACATCGAATTCAGTCGCTACGTCCCCTCCACCGACGGCGCCTACTACCTCAACGACAAAGATGCCGAGTGGGATATGGAGCTGACCGAAGAGAGCGTGCCCGAGGATATCCCTGATGATTCGCACCTGCACAAGGCGCCCCTCAAAAAAGAGGAGGAGATCCCCGCGCCGGTGCTGGAGGAGGCCAAAAAAGGGGAGAAGGTTCGCGATACCCTCGAAGATAGCGAAATGAGCCTGGAGAGCGTGACGCTGACCGAGCTGATGACACTGCACGGCATGGAGGAGGATATCGCCGTAGAGGTGATCCGCTACATCCGCAGCCACGACATCCAGAGCCTGGACGAGCTGCTTGAGCTGGAGGGCATCGACAAGCAGACGCTCAAAGTCTGGGCCGAGGAGCTCCACAGCAAGGTCGACGTCAACAAAGCCGGCGTCAAAGCCCTGGCCAGGATTAAAAACATCGGCAAAAAACTGGCCGAAAAGATTGTCGAGTTCCGTGAGAAACACGGCCCTTTCAAAACATTGGAAGATATGTTGAAGGTCAAAGGTCTGGGTAAAAAGAAACTCGATAAAATCCGCGACCATATCGCCATCAAATAAGAGGTCCTTTTGAAACAACTTTACCACTCTTACGACGAGGCGGTGGCCCTCTTTCGGGAATTGGCCGAGCGCCGCCCCGATCTGTTCGCCGTCGAAGTGATCGGGCAGACCTGGGAGAAGCGCGACATCATCGCCGTGACCGTCTCCCGGCAGGTGGCCGAAGCCCACGAAAAGCCGGCGCTTTTTTACACCGGCACGATCCACGCCAGAGAGTGGATCGGCCTGGAGCTGGCTATCGGCTTCGCCCAGTACGTCGACCGCAACATCGCCTACGACCACGAGATCCGGGAGGCGCTGGAGCATGCGGCGATCTATATGGTTCCCTGCGCCAACCCCGACGGATTCGAGTATTCGCGCAACCACTTCAGCTTCTGGCGTAAAAACCGCCGCCAAAACGCCGACGGCAGCTACGGGGTCGACCTCAACCGCAACTTTCCCGTCGGCTGGGTCAAGTCCAACAAGCCCGACTCCAACATCTACGGCGGGCCCGAACCCTTCAGCGAGCCCGAGACCCGGGCGTTGCGGGATTTTGTCGAGAGCCACCCCAACATCGCCATCGCCCTGGACTACCACTCCCAGGGCAACGTCTTCTTTCCGGCTCA